>NC_014136.1:1262500-1632610 GCF_000092505.1 Leuconostoc kimchii IMSNU 11154 | reverse complement strand
AATTTAGTCGCTTCTTGTCCTGTCAAACCGCTTTCTGGTAACCTTATACCTAGTGCTATTTTAGGACGTGACACATCAAATTTTTTAACTACCGCTTGTTTAATTGGCGGTGCGATTGTTGATTCAAAACGTTGCACCGTAACATTTTCAAAAGTTTTTTTATCTTGATTTTCTTGAATGATTGCTAACACGGACTTAGGATCAAAATGACCTACCAGCTGTAAAGTCATTTGTTTTGGCTGGTAAAAAGCACGATGAATATTATATAACAGGGCTGGTGTGATTTGAGCAATAGATGCTTTTGTGCCAGCAATATCTTCCGCTAAAGGCGCGTTTGGATACATGAGTTGCAAAAGACCCATGTAAACAGCCCAATTGGCGTCATCCTCATACATCTGAATCTCTTGACCAATGATGCCTTGTTCTTTAACAATGGTTTGATCACTAAAATATGGATTTTGTACAAAATCTAACAAGTGTTCAAGGGCTGGTTTTAAATTTTGAGTCGTGGAAAAGAGATAACTCGTTTGATAAGCGTTTGTGAACGCATTGGCATCCGCCCCAAGTTCCCCAAAGCGTGTGAATGCATCACTATGTTCTTTTTCAAATAACTTATGTTCTAAAAAATGAGCTGTTCCTGCTGGAATATCAATTGGCAGTTCATCGTTAATTTGAAACCGTGTGTCTAAAGCACCAAAAGGAGTCGTCATAACTGCAAACGTCTTATGATAATCATTTTTTGGTATCAGGACGACTTTCAACCCGTTGTCTAACACTTCCGTCAATATATGTTCTTTTAATTGTGGATATTGTTTTTCTGTCATGAATTAAACCTCGGGTAGTAATGTAAACTGACTTTGCAATACCATGTTTCCTGCTAACTTAACCACGTCAGATGCTGTTACACCGTTCACAGCATCTACCCAATCATCAATAGATGTCTCGCGCTGTGTTAACAAACGAGAAAAAGCTAGCTCAATTTCACTTGTTGGCGAGTCTTGTTGACTTAAATAATCATTAATTAGGCTTGCTTTAACAGCCGACAAGGTAGCATGACTAAATTCTCCTAATTGAATTGCCGTTATTTGTGCTTGAATCATATGTTTGGCCTGTGACACTTTATCAGCATCAAGCCCTGCCGCAACAACCATAAAGCCAGTATCGTGTTGCCAACGGGAATAAATACTGTATGCGAGCGATTCTTTCTCACGAACATTAACAAAAAGCTTAGATAGTGGCGAGCCACCAAAGAGCGCATTCATCACTAGAGCAACGAATCGTCTTGGATCGTCAGGAGCCAAAGCTAGCCGGTACCCTAACGTTAAAATAGCCTGATTAATGTCTGCTTGCGTCTCAAAAGATTCATGTGGCGTTTCTAACAAAGGTTGTCGATAAAATGGTTGTAACATTTTTACTTGGCGATCTACTAACAACCATGTTTTCAATTCTGATAAAATACGTGATTCATCAATATCACCGAAAACAATCAGATTCATCGTATCATTGGCTATCATATTTTGATACGCGGCGTAGACATCGTCTGAAGTGAGCGCTTTAACATCACTGACACGACCTGACGAAGACACTTTCATCGCAGGTTCATTATAGGTCAGCTCACGTAGCTTAGACATAGCATAGCGATTCTTATCATCACTCAAACTATCTAACTCGTTGATTAGACTTTGTTTTTCTTTGATAAATGTTGCTTGATCAAATTGACTATTTGCAACTAATGGATCAAAAATCATGTCACGTAAAAAATCAAAAGCATCATGCAATAATGTTTTTTCTTGTCCAACATAAATCGGCGCTGGCATTTGCAATGTATAACGCACATGATGTGTTTGTCCAAAACGCAAAACATCTGTTTGATACTGTGCACCATACAAATCAATTGTTTTCTGAGCCACAATTTGTTGACTAGGATATTTCTTTGAACTAACAGCAGTCAAATAGGTTAGTAATGATCTTGCCGCAACATTAGTTTGCTGCAAAGGTGCAACGAAATCTACTGCGATGTGGAGCGTTTTAAATTGTGTTGTTGGTAGAACGACAAGGTTCACACCTTTTTTAAGTTGTATTTTTTTCATAATATTGGGGAAAACAAACGGCTGAACTTTTGCAAGAAAGTCAACCAGAATGATTGTTTTTCAAAATCCTCTATTGTTAATCTTGTTGAACTATCAATATCTTTTTCAAATAGCGTTTCTAAATGGGTTGCAAACTCCGGATCATAGACAAAAGCATTTGTTTCAAAATTCAAAACAAAAGACCTAATATCCATATTAGCCGAACCAACCGTACCAATTTCATGATCAATAATCACGACTTTACTATGTAAAAATCCACCATCATAACGGTACACCTCTGCACCAAGTTCGATAAGTTCTTTGGCATAATATTGTGTTGCACGATAAACAAGCGGATGATCGGGTTTATTTGGAATCATTAAACGTACTCGGACACCAGACATAACAGCAATTTCCAATGTTTCTAAAACAGCAGCATCAGGAATAAAGTACGGTGTTTGAATCGTGATTTCAGAACCGGCTGAGGCAAACATACGCATAAAACCCTGCTTAATTTGCTTCAAGTCATTGTCTGGACCACTGGAAACAATTTGCACCATAGAACGTCCAGGTAATTCTGATATTTCTGGAAAATAATCAATCGTTTGCGTTAACAGCTCGTTTGCTTCAGCGGTAGCGTTCCAATCCATTAAAAATCGACTTTGCATTGATAATACTGCGTCACCATGGATACGAATGTGTGTATCACGCCAATGCCCAAATTTTTTGAACTCGCCCAAGTATTGATCACCAACGTTAAACCCACCCACATAGCCAATAACACCATCAACAATCGCTATTTTTCGATGATTTCTAAAATTAAATCGTAATGTCAGGAGTTGGAAACGGCGCATAAGAAAAGGGACCGCCACACCACCAGCATCACGTAAGCGCTTATACATGTCACGGTGTTGTCCATGTGATCCAAATTGGTCGTAAACCACACGAACTTCAACCCCTTCACGTGCTTTTTGAACTAATAAATCAATTAATTGATTACCCACTCTATCATCGTAAATCGTAAAATATTCCAGATGAATGTGATGGGCGGCATGACGAATGTCCTCAAACAATGCCTTAAATTTCTCGTAACCATCTGTGAATGTTTGAATATCATTTCCACGCGTTAATACGGCGTCATCAGATGTCAGAAATAGCCGGACTAGTTCAGACGCTGAATCAGGAATTGGTAAGAGTTGCTCGATTTTGTGCAGTTGCCGTTTCTGATTGTTTGCTATTTGTTCTAATCCACGCTGATCTTGTGTCCTCAGTCTAAAAATTTTCTTATTCGATATACGACTACCCACTAAGAAAAATATAAAGAAACCCACAACAGGTAACGCGATTAACACAAGTAACCAAGCCCAAATTGTAGCAATATCTCTTTTTTGACTAAAAACAGTAATAATCGCCACAAATGTGTTGATGACTAACAGAACTGAAACTATCATCCACAATGAATCTCTTATCATACATTCCCTCTTCCAGTTTTTAACATTACTATTAGTTTACCATTTTTCAGGGTTTCATGACGAAATAAGATTATTCTTATACAAAAAGCGACAGGTTATTCACTAATTGAATAATCTGTCGCTTTTATTTTAAAACAGGCATTAATTTGAGAACCATTTATTTTCAATTCTGGTCATGCGCCCATCTTTTTTAAACTTATCCAATGTTTTATTGACAGCCTGACGTAACTTGACATCTGACTTACGGAATCCAACTGCAGTCTGATCAACAGCGAAGTCGCCAACTGTAACCGTATAATTCTTAGGATTAGCTTGATGCGCTACATAATAACGTGCATAGTCTTCATCGATTAACAAACCATCAATTCGGCCAGCATTTAGATCAGTGAATGCCTTGTCGAAGGTATCATACCCAATCACTTTTTGATCCTTAACATATTGTTTCAAGACTTTAGGATGTTCATTGAACGTCTCGTCACCACTAGACGCCGTTTGATCTCCCAAAACCTTACCTTGCATATCAGAAAACTGATTAATATTATTTTTCTTTAGTGTAACTAACACTTGTGTTGCTCGGTGATACGTTTTCGAAAATGATACTTGTTTAGCACGCGCAGCAGTTTTCGTATAACCATTCCAAATGGCATCAATATTCCCAGTGTTTAATTCCGTTTCTTTCATAGACCAATCAATTGGCTGCCACTTAACCGTAATACCCATTGACTTGAACACTGCGTTAGCCAAGTCAACATCAAAACCAATAATCTTACCATTTTTGTCACGGAATCCCATTGGTACGAATGTATCATCCAAACCAATTGTAATTTGTTTGTCACGCTTAATGCGCTGCCAGTCATCCGTTTTCGTTGCTTTTTGCGTATTTTGCGCAGTATTTTTAGTGCCTGAATTTAAACTAATCGCTAACCAGCTCACAATACCAACAACGATTAAACCAATAATTGAGTTGACAATAATTTTTTTCTTCATACTTACCATCAGCGCGAAACCTCCGTTGCAAAATCAAAGACACGGTCAGAAACCAATTCAGCAAAAGGATGGTCATGGGTAATAATCATTTGTGTTACCCCTTGTGCTTTCAACGCTTTAACAACCTCAGCTACTTGTTTTGTTGAAGCGTCGTCCAGACCACTTGTAGGTTCATCATAAGCTAAAATTTGTGGATTCATGGCTAATGCCCGCGCAATGGCCACCCGCTGTTTCTGTCCACCTGACAATTGAAAAGGATACAAATCTGCCTTGTCAACCATACCCAACGTCTTAAGAATATCACGAGCTTGCTCTTGAGCTGTTGTTTTATCAATTTTATTAACACTAATTGGTGCTAGTATAATATTATCAAGCACCGTATAGTTAGGGAAAAGATTAAAATCTTGAAAAATCAAACCAACTTTGGCATCAGCACGTGTCCCATTAACTGCGAGTTGCTCGTTATTTAAGATAACTTCGCCACTATCAGCCGTTTCAAGTCCTGCCAATATTTTAATCAACGTGGTTTTACCAATACCAGATGGTCCGACAATACTCAAAACTTCACCATCTAACACAGTTAAATCAAGTGCTTTAAATATTGTGTTACTATTATATTTTTTAGTTAATTTTTTAATTTCTAACATGCGTTATCTCCATATATTCAGGCGTTTCTCACTACGACGCAGTAATACTGTGACGATGGCTGTCATCAGTAAGTAAATTAATCCCACAAGTAGATATGGGACCAATGTCACATCACGACTGGCAGCAATATTTCCTGCTCGTAAAATATCACCCAATCCAATCACATAGACCAACGATGTGTCTTTCACCAGATTAATAACTTCATTACCAAATGATGGCACAACAATTTTAATCACTTGTGGTAATACGATTTTAAAAAAAGTTTGTGTTCGTGTAAATCCAAGAACGCGAGCAGCATCGTATTGACCGCGCGGTACAGATTGTAGACCACCACGGAAGATTTCGGCTAAGTATGCTGCATAGTTTATAATAAACGCGATAACTGCCGCCTCAAAGCGAGGAAAAGTGATGCCCATCATACCTAAACCATAGTAAACAAATATCAGTTGCAACAGTAATGGTGTGCCGCGCATAATCCAAATATAGCCATTAATTAACCAACGGACTGTAAAATATTCTGATTTCATACCAAGGGACACGATAATACCCAGTGGTACAGATCCAATAATTGTTAAAAAGAACACCCCCAGCGTCATTTTCAAACCTGCTAGTAAGTTTGGGGCAATTTCTAGAAAATAGTTCATCATTTACTCCTTTTTAAGCGTTATTAACAACGCTGATTTAATTAAAAAATCCTCTTGCAAATCATATGCAAGAGGATGCGTTAGCATGGTGCCACCTCAGATTTTAATTTTGTTCACACAAAACTACTCTGTCAGTCTTTTATGTTAAAAACGCCAAAACGCCCTCTGAATACGTATGTATTCAGAGGGCGTTTTCCGCGGTTCCACCTCTTATCACATAACCATCACTGATTACGTCTCAATAAGTCAAAAGACTGTATGCGATAACGGGCAACCCCGACATGACCTACTTAACTTCAATCACACACTCGCAGATGTGTTTCATTTAAGATAATCATTTGCTCACACTACCCGCAAACTCTCTGAAGAAAATCTCAAACTACTCTTCTGCTCAACGTTTTTTAATATACCTCTTATTTTAGTCTTTTTTTTTAGTTTGTCAAGAACTATCTCAAAAATTGAAATAAGGACAAAATTGGATAGTAACAAAGCGCGACAATCACAGTGTTTAGAATGACCGTTGGCAATACTTCGAACATAAAAAAAGTCGTCAAACTAACATTTGCAATACCAATTATAAATCCGGCGACATAGGTTACAACTAAAAAGCTAACTAATCCAATCAAGAACACAGATAAACCGCTCAGTAGACGGTCATCTAATACCTTATGACACTGTTTCATTACAGCAACGGCAACAGCAAATGCCAACGTATAGGTACCAAAAATACCTGTATAATACATATCAAACAAGACGCCTATCAAAATGACATATACCCAAAGTGGCACATCAGGTTCTACTTCGAACTGAACACCATAAAACAACCATCCTAATGTGAGGGTTGGTAAAATATACCATGGAAACGCAGTAAAAATACCACCCATACCAGCCATCAAAGAGCCATCAACAAATAGAAGAAAGATCAACACAACTGGATAAACAACACGCAACCGTGTTAACTGCCAAAATGCCATTATTGCGCTCCAATCTCTGATACTGCAACAACGACTGTTGTAATGTTGCCCAAATCGGCAGCTGGTTCAATATTGATGCGTTTCGACAAACCGTAGTCATCTTTAGAAACGCTGGCTACCTTGCCAACATACAATCCAGAAGGAATAACGCCACCTAAACCAGATGTTTCAACAAGATCACCTGATTTAATTTTATTATCAGACGTCACTTGGCCCATAATCAATTGATTTTTCTCACGATTAAAATTCGTGACAATACCATTAACATCACCATTTTCACCCTTAATCGTAATTGCAAATCGATTAGCATCTTCACTGGTATCTGAAATTAACGCCACTTTTGAATTGGTCGTATTCACCTCACTGATTCGCCCGATAATGCCGGCACCCGCCAATACTGGCATGCCTTTTTTAAGACCTGAATTTAATCCTTTATTAATAACAAGTTGTGATTGCCATGTGCTTGGCGAACGACTAATCGTCACAGCAGAAACCGTCTTATAATCAGTGAGTGTGGCTTCGAGTTTGAGTTGCTTTTTAAGTGAAGCATTTTCCTCCTCCACTGTCTGCAACCGAACCTTATCTTGTGCAAACTCATCAATTTTTGATTTCAATGCTTGATTCTCTTCAAACGTATCTAATAAATTGCCAATGCTATTTGCTGTGCGACCGATTGCCGTCGTTGGCACAGAAATAACACGACTAACACCGCCAGCTAAATCATTACCAAAGCGTTGTATAAATGGTGGTTGATTCGTTCGCTTCGCCCACCAGTTAGACCCTGCAATTAACCCCACAATCACAATGCAGGAAATAATAATTGTTACAACGGCGCGTGACGAAAATAGTTTACGCATCTTGTTGTCCCCTTGTTTCAAAAATAAAAGCGTAGCGCAAGCGCTACGCTGGTGTTCGATTATCTTAATTAATGATTAACGTTGTCGCATAACATCAATGGACTTCAACGCTTCACCTGTACCAATTGCTACAGCATCAAGCGGTTCATTAGCAATTAAGACTGGCACCTTTGTTGCCTCTTGTATAATTTTGTCCATATCGCGTAACATAGCACCACCACCTGTCAAGACCATACCATGATCAATGACATCAGCTGCTAACTCCGGTTGCGTCGATTCTAACGTCTCACGTATTGCAACAACAATTTCTTGTACAGGCTCTTGAATAGCTGTCGCCACATCTTCTGCAGTCACGTCAATTGTTTTTGGTAAGCCTGTCAATAAATCGCGGCCTCTGACAGAGGCATCGGGCAAAGTTCTTGCTAATTCTAATGACGCCGCCCCAATCTCAATTTTTAGTCTTTCAGCTGTCGGTTCTCCAATAGTCACATCGTACTTGTTACGTACGAAGTTAGCAATGGCCTCATCTAACTTATCACCAGCAATACGAATTGACCGGCTTGATACAATACCACCTAACGAAATAGTTGCAACATCCGTGGTTCCACCACCCATATCTACAACCATGGAACCAGTTGGATCCATAACAGGTAACCCTGCACCAACTGCAGCAGCAAAGGGCTCTTCAATGACATACGCATCACGAGCACCTGCCACACGGGCAGCGTCAATAACAGCGCGACGCTCAACCGCCGTAACACCGGAGGGCACACCGATGGTCACATAAGGCTTTCCAATACGGCCACCCAATGCTTTTTGCAAATAATAACGAATCATTGCCACTGTCGTGTCATAATCCGCAATAACACCATCACGCATTGGACGGATAGCTGCAATACTGGCGGGTGTTCGACCAAGCATATCTTTAGCTTCAGACCCTACAGCAACAACTTCGTTTGTTTGCGTATTACGTGCCACAACAGACGGCTCACGTAACACAATACCGCGCCCTTCAATATATACATATGTGTTGGCCGTACCAAGATCGATACCGACGTTTCGTTGTCCAAATGAAAATGCCACTATGCTTGCCCCTTTTGTGCTTTCTGTTATCAAAAAATATGCACACCTTATTTTATGCTTAACTTATAGTATTGTAGCATAAAAAGATATGCTTTTGCCGACTAATTTGCACGGACATATTTGACGTGGCCTTGTTTTCCCGCAATACCGCGAATTCGGTTCTGAGATGGGAAATCCCGCCAAATTTTCTGAAAATCTGGAAAAGTCTCTGGTGTGATATCTATTTGATTAATTTTGCCATCACGTAAATCATTTAATTGTTGTTCGTAATCCATTATTAATACCTCATACCTATTATACAACATTTATTTTAGCACTCAATACAAACGAGTGCTAATTTTAATTGCAATTTAATCTTAGGGTGTTATACTTAAGGCATATTAAATAGAAAGGAAAGGTGCAAGGTAACTGAAAGTAGTTTTACTTTTAGTGGTATTATTTTGCACGACTTGATACTATGGCATCACAAGACCCATTTGGATTTAGTAACATTAATTTTGACGAAATGATGCGCGCTATGAACGATCAAATGCAATCCGCGCAAGATAACAGCCAAGCCAATTTTGGCTCACAACAACAAAATAAAAAAGATAAAAATAAGAAACGACCAACATTATTAGAAGAATACGGTATTAATTTAACGCAACAAGCACGTGAAGGCAAACTTGATCCTGTTATTGGCCGTGACTTAGAGGTTGCACGTACAATTGAAATTCTCAATCGTCGTACCAAAAATAATCCAGTTCTAATTGGCGAGCCTGGTGTTGGTAAAACAGCGGTTGTTGAAGGACTTGCTCAAGCAATTGTTGCTAATAAAGTGCCCGAAAAGCTACGTTCTAAGGAAGTCATTCGCTTAGATATGTCTGCTATGGTGCAAGGCACTGCCATGCGTGGTCAGTTTGAAGCACGTATGCGCCAGTTGATGAAAGAAGTTGCCGAGAATGATGATGTGATTCTCTTTATCGATGAGGTACACGAAATTATGGGTGCTGGTAATGCTGAAGGCGGTATGGATGCTGGTAATATTTTAAAACCTGCACTTGCTCGAGGTGAGTTCCAATTAATCGGTGCAACAACATTGAATGAGTACCGAAAAATTGAAAAAGATGGTGCTATTGCACGTCGTTTCCAACCTGTTCAAGTTGAAGAACCATCTAAGGAAGCCACGGTTACAATCCTAAAAGGTATCCAACAACGCTATGAAGCTTATCATCATGTTCGTTTTACAGATGATGCTATTGCTGCAGCAGTTGACTTATCCGACCGCTACATCCCTGAACGATTTTTACCAGATAAGGCGATTGATTTGATTGACGAGGCTGGCTCACGGAAAAACCTAACGATGACAATTACAGACCCTAAGGCAATTCAATCTAAAATAGATACTGCTGATAAACTAAAGCAAGAGGCCATTGACAAGGAAGATTTCGAAAAGGCTAGTTATTGGCGAGATCAAACGAATCAACTTGAATCTCAAAAAGTACAAGTCGAGGCTCATCCTGAAATGTTTAAACCTCAAACCATTACTGAAAAAGATATTTTAAAAATCATCGAAGACAAAACTGATATTCCCGTCGGTGACTTAAAGGATAATGAAGCAAATCAGTTGCAAGAGCTTGACAGCCATTTGTCAGATCATGTCATCGGACAAGAATTAGCTGTTCAAACTGTCGCTAAAGCGATTCGCCGAAATCGTATTGGTTTAACCAAATCTGGTCGTCCAATTGGATCATTCCTCTTTGTTGGACCAACTGGTGTAGGTAAGACAGAATTAGCTAAACAACTTGCCAAAGAAATGTTTGGCAGCAAAGAAGCCTTAATTCGTTTTGACATGTCAGAGTATATGGAAAAACATGCTGTTTCGAAAATGATTGGTGCGCCTGCTGGATATGTTGGTTATGAAGAAGCTGGCCAACTAACCGAACAAGTTCGTCGTCACCCCTACTCATTGATTTTGATTGACGAGGCAGAAAAAGCGCATCCTGATGTTATGAATATGTTTTTACAAATCTTGGATGATGGTCGCCTAACAGATGCACAAGGACATGTTGTCAGCTTTAAAGACACTGTTATTATTATGACATCTAACGCTGGCTCAACAGACACAGGCAACACACCAATGGGATTTAATCAAATTGATTCTCAGAGCCGTCTACTGCAACGCTTGGAAAGTTATTTCCGACCTGAATTTTTGAACCGTTTTGATGACATTATTGAATTCCAACAATTATCAAAAACGCATTTACTATCAATTGTAGACCTTATGATAGCTGACATGAATGTCAACTTGGCTGATAATCATTTAAATGTGCGCGTCAGTGATGCCGCTAAAGCTAAACTGGCCGAATTAGGCTATAATCCAACACTTGGTGCACGACCTCTTCGTCGGGTATTACAAGACAAAATCGCAGATCATCTAGCTGATTATTATTTAGAACATCCAGAAAGTACACAATTATTTGCAGATATTGACAATATCACAAATGACATTGTCATTTCCGAAAATTAGTATGTCAAAGCTTAATTTAAAAAGTGCCACTGGGTGGCATGTGTTTGGTATGAGGCCAAACACATGCCACCCATTTTTACTTTGATGTGTAACATGTTATAGTATAATGTTTATTAATGAGGTAATTTATAATGAACAAAATTTTGGAAGCACAGTTTTTAATTGATCAATTATCTGATGATCAACAACATGTTATCACTCAGTTAAATACTTATATTCATGACAGCTTGCTTAAAAAGCAACATGCTGTTGCGATTATTCAAGGCGCCGCTGGCACTGGGAAATCAGTTGTTCTCATGCAGTTGGTCAAACAATACATGACTGACTCGCAGTACAAAACTGCTCTGGTAGTCAATCATCCTGAACTTTATAAAGCTTATCAGGATATGGCAAAAGACTTTCCCGGACTTAATCCACGTGATATTCGCCGACCAACAGCTCTCATCAACGATGCACAGAAAAACCATCGCAAATACGATGTTATTTTTGTAGATGAGGCCCACTTACTATATTCAAAGTCAGAGCCTTACGCTCATTATCGCGGCAAAAACCAACTCACTGATCTGATGCAATTAGCTAAAATTGTTGTCGTGGTTTATGATTTCAATCAAGTTTTTCAATCTAAAATGTATTGGTCGCAAGAGCTATTATTAAATACAATAGGTGACAATCCATATCAGCAATTTAATATGGACTTTCAATATCGTATGATTGCTAGCGAATCGCAGATTAATTGGCTGGATAATCTTACGGCCCAAAACCCCCTCACACCCTTTCCCAACGATAGTAATTTTGAATTTGAGGTATTTTCAACTGCAGGTGCCCTCTATGAAAAAATAAAATCTAAAAATAAAACAGTTGGCTTAAGCCGTGTCGTAGCAACATCTGGATTTCCAAGAATTAACGGTCGTCATAATGTTGAAATGGATACGTTCTCTTTGCCTTGGGATGAATGGGATCCGCAACGGACACATTGGGCAAAACGTGAATCTTCTATCACTCAGGTAGGGACAATTTACACATTACAAGGCTTCGACTTGAATTATGTTGGCATGATTATTGGCCCATCTTTTGGTTATGATGCTAAAACAGATCATATGACTGTTTTACCAGAAAAATATTCACATAAAGAAATTTTCAAAAAACGTCAAGATTTACAATTCACGCCAGCACAATATCAAGACTTTATCGCTAATGTGTTGAATGTATTAATTAAACGTGGGAAATATGGTTTGTATTTAACTGCGTATGATGATGCATTAAGAGAACGATTAGTTACCTTACAACATGATAATCAGTTGTCTTGAAGAAATAACTGATCACTTATAGTAAAAACATAGGTGCTTTGACATACACAAAAATGCCTGATAGTAAACATACTTACTATCAGGCATTTTTTCATCATCATTCGTGACACATCATTTATAGTACACCAACCAATTGAAACTCATCTAAGTGAGCTAGCTGGCTAGGATTGGTGCCTGGCTTATTTAACGGTACCGCAACACCTAATTTGGCGTAATAATCTTGCCAAAAGTCTGATATTTCTTGCTTCCCATCACCAAATTGCATCGGTTGCTCTTCAATTGTTAATACATCTGCAAATGCCATGACTACTAATTGTGAGCAATAAAATCCTGGGTCATCTGGATAAAACGAAAAATTATAAGGACGTTGGTTAGCCTGTTGCGCGCGCGTAACAACGCCAGCTAGATTTTCAATTGTTGGCCGATAAACATCCGCATGTTCAAACGTTTTTAAAAAGTCACTAAGTGTTTGTGTTACAACCCCAAAACGCGATGTTGCATGAATCACAGTTTTTTCATCAATAACAATTGCCACATGTACATATTCACCAGTTGAAGCAGTTATTGCCTCATCAATATCATGATGCTGACTACGAACAAATAGTAAATCTGAGTTTCTTATTTTCATAAAACAATTGTACCATACACATATTTATACTGGAAAAATCATTGCCAAACTTCACTCAGAAGATGTGTCTCTTCAGGTTTTGGCCCCACCGCAAAGCTCAACAATTCAACTTCGAGCAACTCGGATATACGTTTCAAGTAATTTTGTGCATTGACTGGTAATTGATCAAACGATGTCACGCCAGTGATGTCTTCATCCCATCCTGGAAGCGTTTCACAATTCACATCCAAGCCTTCAAACCACGCGTCTGAGGCTGGAAAATGGTGAATTTCTTCACCCTTATAAGTATATGAGGTTGCAATTTTTAGCTCCTTAAGGCCAGACAATACATCAAGAGAGTTAATTGCCAACTTAGTCAATCCTGAAACCTGTACGGCATGCCTTAAGGCCACAGCGTCTAACCAACCAATACGTCGGGGACGCTTAGTCACAACGCCATATTCATGCCCAACTTCGCGAATATGATCTGCGATGTTATCATGCAATTCAGTTGGAAACGGTCCTTCTCCAACACGTGATGTATAGGCTTTAATAACACCCACAACATCTTGTATTTGCTTAGGTCCTACACCAGCGCCGTTCATGACGCCACCAGCAGTCGGGTTAGAGCTTGTAACATAGGGATATGTCCCGTGATCCACATCTAACATAATGCCTTGAGCACCTTCAAAAACCACGCGTTTCTTATTGGCCATTAATTGGCCTAATAAGTAAGATGTGTCGGTAACATAGGGTGCCAATTGACGACCATATTCAACATAAGTATTATAAATTGTGTCATAATCCAAAGCTTCTTCGCCATATAATTTAGTCAATTGTTTATTTTTAAATGGTAGATAGGATTTAAGTAACTTAGCAAAAACCTCTGGATCAATTAAATCAGCTACACGAATCCCAACACGGGAAATTTTATCTGTATATGCTGGTCCAATTCCCTTTTTTGTTGTACCGATACGATTATTTGAGGCCGATTCAGCAGCTTTATCAAGCGCAATGTGATATGGCATAATCACATGTGCACGGTTTGAAATACGTAAATTTTCAATTGAAATACCTTTTGATTCAACTTCTGCAATTTCTGCTAACAAAGCTTCAGGGTTGACAACCACGCCATTACCAAGAATTGCTAGCTGACCTTTTGTCAAAATACCTGATGGTAAAGCTGATAATTCGAATTTCGTCTCACCATGCCAGATCGTATGCCCTGCATTATTTCCACCTTGATAACGAACGACTGCATCAGCGTTTTCAGCAAAAAAATCAACAATCTTTCCTTTACCTTCATCGCCCCACTGCGAGCCAACAACAATTACACCAGACATATTTTTCTCCTAGTACATTCCCCAGCTGCTTTCAGACGGGATAGGTTTATCGGAGAAAGCCTTGTCGTTAACAACCAACAATGGCCTGTTTGCGCCTATCCGTGAGTGTCCCTCTGTGGACATACATTTTATTTTTTAGTAAAAAACGAACATTAAAAACTCGAAACGTCTTTTACTTATATATTTTACCATATAAAAAAGCAGTAAGGTAGATTAAATCCAGTAGAATATTATCATTCTCACAATAACACGATAATTTTTTCGTAAAATTCTACTCACATGACCATACTGCTTATTGTTTTTAAATTAAGCGTTTTTTAGCTCAAGCAAAACTTGTTGCATGCCACGGTTATCTTCTGGGGTACCTAAAGCAATTCGAAGCCATTCAGCATTTAAGCGATCATTAACCTGATAGCCTTTTGACAACAAACGCGCGCCATATTTTTTTGTATCACCAACTTTAATCCAGATAAAGTTCGTTTGTGACTCATAAAATGTAAATTGATTTTCATATAAAAACGTCTGAAACGCCGTTCTTTCCTCAATTACTTTACGGACAACTTGGTTTAGGTAATCCTGGTCGTCGATAGCAGCTGTACCACCAACAATTTGATAAGTGTTTAAATTATATGGTAAGCGAACTGCTTGCATAACGCCGTACAATGGCTCTTGCATAATGCCATATCCAACACGTAAGTTAGCTAAACCGTACGCTTTAGAAAGTGTGCGCAAAACAACAAGGTTCTCATAGTTATCAACATCTCTAGCAACCGTAGCATCTGGTTCAGCCACAAAATCATAATAAGCTTCATCAACAACCAGCACGACTGACTTTGGTAACTGATCCAAAAAAGTTAAAATATCCGTTCGCTTTTCGAATACTCCAGTTGGATTGTTGGGATTTGCCAACCATACCATCGTTGTTTTGTCATCAACTGCCTCAAGCATAGCATCAAAATCAAGTTGTCCTGTTGCTGGTTGAACAGGTATTTTTTTTGTATCAGCCTGTTCAATTTGAGCGTGCATCGCATATTCACCAAAAGTCGGGTCTGGCACAATAATATTTGATCCTGGGGTTAATACCGTTCGTGTTAATAATTGAATTAACTCATCAGCGCCAACGCCAAATACCAAGCTTTCAGGTGCCACTTGATCATGCTTGGCAACCGCTTCACGTAACGCTGTGGCCTGACCATCTGGATAATAGCCTAGAATATCATCTGGTGTCGCTTTGATTGCCTGTGCTACTTTAGGTGTTGGCCCATAGACAGACTCATTAGCAGATAAACGAGCCAAATGTTGTAACCCATACTTGGCTTTAACTACCTCAGCTGGTAATTCTGCCTGATAAGCAGACATATGTTTAATTGATTCTTTCATTCTTCTACTCTCCAATTCTGACGCTCATGCAGTCGTGATTTTTGACCTTCCCGACTGCCAAGTTCATTTTTGATGTCATCAAGTGAGACACCCTTTTCAACTAATAATACCATTAAATGAAATAATAAATCGGCCGTTTCATAAATTAATTCATCATTCGTGTTTTTTGCGCCAAGAATAACCTCTGTTGACTCTTCTCCAATTTTTTTGAGAATTTTGTCTAATCCCTTTGTATAAAGATAATTTGTGTATGAACTTTCTTCTGGTTGGCTTTTTCGAACTAATGCCTGCTCATACAATGATTCAATCGTTTGTTGTGCCATATTATCATCCCTTTGCTACGCATTACGCCTGTGGAAAATTACCTGTTGTCCACTGATTTGTGATCTGCGCTTGATTATTATTCGTCAATGTGTCGCCAGACACGCTGTTAAAAAAGCAAGAGTATGCCCCTGTGTGACAAGCTTGTCCGTTAGGCATAACCTGAATCAACAATGTGTCCAAATCACAATCCAAAGTCATGGAGACAACACGTTGCGTATGGCCACTCGTTTCGCCTTTATGCCAAAGCGTTGCTCGTTCGCGTGACCAAAACCACGTTTCTCCTGTAGATTTAGTTAACTCATAACTTGCTTCATTCATATAACCCAACATCAAAATAGCACCAGTCGTTGCATCTGTAATAATAGCTGGTAGCAGATGATTTTGAGAATCCTTATTGAAATTTGGTTTTTGTTCCACTGTCATAATCTGACAACCATCCCTTCATGATGTAACCGCTGCTTTAAATTAGGAATAGCAATTTCTCCATAATGAAATACCGAAGCAGCTAAAGCAGCATCAACCCGTCCTGATTTAAATACTGCAACAAAATCCGATAAATCCCCCGCGCCACCACTTGCAACAATTGGCACATTAACGACTTTATTAAGGGCTTGGTACAAAGCGACATCATACCCTTGTTTGGTGCCATCAGTATCCATACTTGTCACAAGCAACTCACCTGCGCCATACTGTATCATCTTCTGCGCCCAACGCGTCGTTTCCAGGTCTGTTGGTTTGGTACCGCCTGAGACATAAACGCGATGCCTATTTGCACGCTCATCCCATTTTGAATCAATCGCACCAACAATCGCTTGTGATCCAAATAATTCAGCACCTTGTCGAATCAGATAGGGGTTTGCAACCGCCGCTGAATTTAAAAATACCTTATCTGCCCCTGCCTTAATAATCGCTCGCATACTTGCTAAATCATTGACGCCCCCACCAGCTGTTAAGGGGATGAAAACGGCTGATGATACACGCTCAATCATATCTATCATCGTGCTACGGCCTTCAAGTGTCGCTGATATGTCTAGGAAAACCAATTCATCTGCGCCAGCATTTTGATAGGCAATTGCTGCATCAACGGGATCGCCAATATCTTTTAAATTAAGAAAATTAATACCTTTTACCACACGACCATTTTTGACATCAAGTGCCGGTACAATGCGTTTTGCTAATGCCATATTATCCCTCCAATCCAGCCAACTGCGTCAATGATATTGTACCTGCCGCTAAAGCTTTGCCAACAATGATATCTTGTATATATACTTGTTTAAGTGCTTTTAGATCACCTATTGTTGCAATGCCACCGCTAGCAATAACGTTAATGTGGCTAAATTGATGCTGTAATTGAGCTAACAGTGCCGTATTTGGTCCACTAAGTGTCCCATCACGCGAGATATCGGTGACAATAAAATTTTCGACGCCGATTGCTATCATGCTTGCCAGCAAGGTTTCAAAGTCGACAGTTGATTGTTCAAGCCAGCCTTCCGTTGCAACTTTGCCATGTTTACCATCAATGCCTACGGCTATTAAATCACCATATTTTTCAACCGCTTGCCGTGCCAAATTAGGATTTTTTAAAGCAACAGAACCTAAAATGACACGGTTAATGCCGGCTTTTGCGTACTGATCAATTTGCGCCAATGTTCTAATGCCACCACCAACCTCAATAAATCCGGTAAATACTTGGCGTATAGCAAGAATGATTTTAAAATTAGACGCTATGCCTGATTTCGCGCCATCCAAATCAACAACATGTAAAGCCTTTAAGCCAGCATGATTTATTTGTTTTGCTTGCTTGATTGGATCAGAATTAATGACAGTCACTGCATTATAATCACCTTTTAATAAACGTACAGATTGACCATCCAATAAATCAATTGCGGGTAGTATCATACGATCACCGCCTTATCTGATACCATATCTGCAAAGGCTTGCCAAACGCGCAACCCGACTTCACCGGATTTTTCTGGATGGAACTGGGCACCAATAATATTATCTTTAATGACAATACTTGGCACTTGCACACCATAATCCACACTAGCCGCAATATATTTTGCATCGGTTTTAACATAATATGAATGAACAAAGTAAGTAAATTCATCTTTAATCCCTTGAGTAAGTGAATTTTCAATGGCAACGTTATTTTGATTCCAACCCATTTGTGGTACTTTAAAGCCTTGTTTTTGCGGCAATGTGACGACTTCACCTGGTATTAGCCCCAGGCCACTTGTTTCACCAAATTCCGTAGACGAGTCAAACAATAATTGCATCCCGAGGCAAACGCCAAGCATTGGTGTCCCATTTGCTGCGGCTTTTTGAAGCGGTATGACAAGGTCATGGGCTTTGATTTTATCCATCGCTGCTCTGTAAGCACCAACACCAGGAATAACAATGCCATCAGCAGCCAAAATTTCATCAGGATCTTTGGTCAATTTTGCTGGCATATTCACATAAGCGATGGCTTTCATAACATTTCGAATATTACCTGCGCCATAATCAATCACGGCAATAAACGGATTTTCTTTTGACATTAAATCACTCCTTTTGTCGAATTAACCCCAATAATTTCAGGATTACGTGTCACAGCTTGACGCATCGTACGCCCCATAGCTTTGAAAATACTTTCGATTTTATGATGTGTATTACGACCATACAAAACAGCAATATGCACATTAGCATGTGCTTGATCTGCAAATCCTTGCCAAAAGTCTTCAACAACCTCTGTTTCAAAGGTGCCCAACACAGGTGCTGTTAATTCAGCTGTAAATACTAAATATGCTCGACCAGATAAATCAACAACTGTTCGTGTCAACGTCTCATCCATCGGTACGAACTGTGCGCCATAACGTTCGATGCTAGATTTATCGCCTAAGGCTTGTGTAAATGCCTCACCTAAGGCAATACCAATATCCTCTGTGGTATGGTGTGAATCAACATGCAAATCTCCGCTGACCTTAACTTGCAGGCCAAATCGACCATGTTTAGCAAATAAAGTGAGCATATGATCCATATAACCAATACCCGTATCGACTGAAATAGGAGTTTGTTCATCAATATTTAAAGTTAATGTGATTTGTGTTTCAAATGTATGCCGTGTAATCGTTGCTGTTCTGGACATCAGTCATTCAACTCCTTTCTGATGAAAATTTCATTAAGATTGACGTACTTCAATGGCACGTGCGTGAGCTTCTAACCCCTCTTCACGGGCTAGTGCAGCAACATCGCTGGCATCATCGCTTAACGCGGCTTGTGAATAGTCCAAATATTGAATGCGCTTTTGAAAATCCCAAACACCCAATGCTGAACTAAACCTCGCAGTACCACCAGTTGGTAAAATATGATTTGGTCCGGCAAGGTAGTCACCTAAGGGTTCAGAGGCATATTTTCCCAGAAATACAGAGCCGGCATTTTGTATTTTAGCTAAGTAATCATAGGCATTTTCCAGCTGAATTTCCAAATGTTCTGGTGCAACAACATTCATTAAATCAATCATGTCATCAACTGTGTCAACGAGATAAATAAAACCGTTACTATCGACTGCAGCACGCGCGATATCAACACGCGGCAATGTGAGCAGTTGTTTGTCCACTTCATCCGAAACAGCTTGCGCTAATTTTTCTGAATTTGTAATCAAAATGGCTCGCGCATTAACATCATGCTCGGCTTGTGACAATAAATCGGCCGCAACATCTTGTGGACGTGCCGAATCGTCGGCTAAAATACCTATTTCTGACGGTCCTGCAATCATATCAATCGCAACTTGTCCGTAAACTGCGCGCTTGGCAGTGGCGACATAAGCGTTGCCAGGCCCCGTGATTTTATCTACTTTTGGTATTGACTCTGTACCGTATGCAAGTGCCGCAATGGCTTGTGCACCACCCACTTGATAAATGCTATCAATGCCAGCTATTTTGGCTGCTGCCAACACCACCGGATTGGTACCATCTTTTTGTGGTGGTGTTACCATAATGATATTTTTAACACCGGCTATTTTAGCTGGCAGTGCGTTCATTAAGACTGATGATGGGTAAGCCGCCGTACCACCAGGCACATAAATGCCAACTGCTGATAACGCTGTCACTTTGGTACCGCGTAGCACACCAGGGCGTGGAGAATCTTCAAATGATGTTTGTAACTCTAATTGGTGAAACGATCGGATATTGGCTGCTGCTTTTTCTAAGGCTGCAATTACTTCAGGGTCTACCGATTTCATTGCTTGGTTAATTTGCGATGAGCTCACTTTTAATACGTCAAGTGATACATCATCAAAGGCTTTGGCATATGATTTTAGCGCAACATCACCTTTTTCGCGCACAGTTGCAATAATATCAGCAACACGATTTTCAACCTGTGGATCAACTGTTTTTAGCGTTTGCTGTCGAATACGGGCCTTAATTTGATTAATCGACTCATTTTTAATAATCTGCATATAATTCCCTCATTTTTTTTGACTCAATCGTGTGATCAAGTTGTCGATGACTTGCTTTAATTCTGATTGAAATTGGAGTAATGCCCCTTGACGTACGAGTAGATGAGTCGACACACGGCCAACAGTGTCATAAATTACAAGGTTATTTTCTCGTAATGTGTTGCCTGTTTGTGTAATATCAATAATTGCATCTGCTAATCCAGTTAAAGGCCCTAACTCTACTGATCCAGATAATTTAATCAGTTCGACATCTTCACCGCGTTTAGCGAAATATTGTCCAGCTACTCTGGGATACTTTGTTGCAATACGCTGGCGTTGCAAACCAGCAATATTAAAATGTCGAGGTGCAGCAAGGACAAAATTTGCCTGTCCAGTTTGCAAATCAAGCACATCAAAATGATTTTGAATTTGCTCAGCTATTGTATCTGAACCAACAATACCAATATCACCAATGCCACGATCAAGGTACTTTACAACATCTTCTGGTTTGACTAAGATAAATCGGTAAATACCATCTGGACTATCAAATATTAATTTTCGTTCAGGATTATCTAATGGTGTTGTGTCAATACCAGCTGATTTTAATAATGGTCGCGTGGCTTGCTCAACACGCCCTTTAGCTAAAACAACAACAATTGGTTCAACTGGTTTATGATCGACTGCTTCACGCCGCCAGTCTGCCATAATTGTGTCAATATTTAAACCCATACCAACAGCAGGTAGCTGCTGATTTTGAAAGTTTTCTAATAAGCTATCATATCGACCACCACTGAAAAGATATCGTCCCAAACTCGGGACAAAGCCGCGTATGATCGTACCTGTGTAATAGGCTTGTGGCGATGACGCCGCAAGATCAACTGTAACTGCTACATCGGGATAACGTTCATGAATGAATGCGGCCAGTTGCAACCACCGCTCAACAATATCATTGACCTCAGGCAAGTCTTGTAACTGCCACATCACTGTCTCACCATCTTCGCCAAAAGCTAAAGGCCAACGTTTCAAATTTTCTGGAAAATTCTTAATAGTCCTTTGAATTTTGTCAAATGCTGTCATATTTTTATCTTCAATAGCTTGTTTAAGTGCCGCTTGTTCTATTTTAGAGATGTCAAGCGTGTTCAACACCCGATCAATTAGCCTCGTGTCACTAATGACAACCTGAACATCTGCGATACCAAACTGTTGCGCAAAATCTAGCATAATATCTAATGCTGCCATCTCTGCATTAAAGCTGGCGTCGCCAATCAATTCAATACCAGCCTGTGTTTCTTGGTTGTATTCGCCGGACAAATAATTTGTCCGACGAAATACATCCCCAATGTAGTAAAACTGATGAGTCTTTTCTTGTTGTACTTTAGACGATAAAAATCGTGCTATCGGTAATGTGAGATCAGGTCTCAAAACGAGATTTTCGCCCACTTGATCACGCAAATGAAATACATTACCCTGCTGATACTGTTCAAACACACTTTCTCTTTCGATTAATGGGGTATTGATTGCCGTAAAATTTTTTGCATTCAGTGTCGTACTGATCACATGACATATTTGCTGCTTTTGTACTAATGTTTCTCCAAATTCATCATGTGACCCAGGTGCCAAAATCTTATCGCTCATTAACAACTCCTAACTTAAACTTTTTCTAATAAAAAACGTCCTTGCAAACTATGTATCATAGTTTGCAAGGACGTTTTCGCGTGTTCCCACCTTGATTTTAGATAAACTTGCGTTTACCTACTCATTCACCTGCTAACACAGGTGTACTCGGTATCGGGAGTTTCCGAAATGATTTTTTATCATTTCACTCATCGGTGTGTTTCATTAAAAACGTAGGCGCCCATCTCAATGCGTTAGCTTAGGCACTTTCTGTACAACATTATTTTAATTACTCTTCCGATTTCAGCGTGTTTTATTAGATTAAACTAATCATACACCCATAATATTATATGTCAATACTTATTTTTAACTTTTGTCAAAAATGATTCAACAACATGATAATCTTGCCCAACAGCACTGGCTTCATGAGCGTCTGATCCATAAACCATTTCAATATCGAGGTCATGCGCTTTTTTAATTATATTGGTGGTTGGATAAGTTTCACCATTATACGGTTTACGCAGACCAGCAGTATTTAAATCTAATTGAAAATGATTATTTTTGATTTGTAGCAATAAATTATCTATACGCAACTGGTTACTAGAATCAAATTGTGGCAGATTAAAATATTTTTGGTATTTTCGAATTAAGGTCAAATGTCCGATTCGAACTACAAAACGATCAGGCAGCGTTGCCGCAAAATCTAAACTTTTTTGAATTGTTGCTAAATAATTCTCAAAAATAACTTGTGGCGATTGTGTAATCTTTGGAAAATAAGTCGCCAAAGTTTTCGGATCAAAATCAATCGGCGCCACTAACTGATCATGATTAGTTAAAAAATGAACTGATAAAACAATCTCATCTATCCAATCAGCCTGTGCTAATAGAAATTGTCGTATGTCCGATTCATAATTTTGTAAATAATCTACTTCAAAACCACGTTTAACATCAATTTGACCCGCATATTTTTTCTGAACGCGCGCTACCTCTTTTTGATAACTTGTTAATTCTGCTGATAACATTGCCGAACTATTTTGTGCTGCAACCGGTCCTGTAAAATGTGCCAAGAACTCTGTCGGCAACGGCGCATGTTCTGTTACCACATACGTCGTGAATCCTAATGATATGGCTTGTTCAATATAGTTGTCTAACCGTTCATCAGAGCCATGATGTGAAAAACGCGTATGTGTGTGACCATCTTTTTTTACCATATGCCATCTCTCCTTGAAATCATTGTAGCAGAGAAAACAATAACACGCCATTGTCCAATTTTTATGCTTGACTACGCCCTTGTTCGTCATTATACAACTTTGTGTCATAGATTTTAATAAATGGTAGATAAATCAGGAAGGCAATGATCACACAGATCACTGCTAATACAGCTGCTTTCCAGTCAACCGTACTGATAAATGCGCCGATACCCACTGGTGATGGCCACGGTGCTTGAATGACAATTGGCCGAATAAAGTGAAAGTTAATTGCTGCATAAGCAACTGAAGCAGTTACCATGGGTGCCAGAAAGAATGGAATGGCAAGGTAAGGATTATAAACAATTGGTAACCCAAATATTAACGGCTCATTAATATTAAAGAACGAGGGAACAATAGCAGCTCGACCTAACACTTTCAATTGTTCGGAACGCGCTAGTAATGCGATAAATATACACAATCCTAATGTTGCTCCAGAACCACCTAAAATCGCGAAAGAATTGTTAAACTCACCGGCAAATGGTATATTTGCGCCATGCGAATTGGCCACCATATTTGCTAAGAAAATTGGTGTAATAAAAGCAGAAATAATATTTGCACCATGAATACCGACGATCCATAACGCATGAATCAAGAATTCAATCACCATAATGCCTAACCAAGTACTTGTCATACTTGTAACAAAGCTAAATGGAATGGCAATCATTTTAAATATATCTGTTCCTAATAGCACTAACCCACCATTAATAGCCAACACAACAAATGCGATGACGAATGTAGGAATTAACGCAGTGAATGATCTTGAAACACCTTCTGGTACGGCATCAGGCATTTTAATTGTCCAATTGTGCTTAACACAGAAGGCGTATAGCCACACGGCAAGCACAGCCATAATAATTGCGGTAAATATACCACTCGTGCCAATGCGATCAATCGTGCTTGTCATTCTGAAACCATTAATCACTTTGACATCTGGTGTAATCGTGTTCAATAATACGATTTTGCCACCTTTCAAGACTAATTCTGGCAAACACATAAAGAAAGCAAACATTGAAAGAAAAGCGCCATTCAACGGTGCGACTTTGAGTTTATCTTCGGTCTGAATGATACGTGTTAATTCAAAACCAATCGCTAAGCTGAAGTACATCGCCAAAATCCCCATAGTGGCTGTATTAGCAATCATATAAAGGTCACTAAACTTAAAGAATGTAGCATTAAAAAATCCAGTTAAAAAAGGAAAAACTGTTGGTAAAATATTTAATACTAATATCATTGATCCTACAATGGTGAATGGAATGGAAGCCATCCCCGCTGCCATAATGGCTCGCACAATACGATATTGCGCGAGCTTTGTCATCGGCTTGAGCAACACTTTTTGTAGAAAATTAAACAATCGCCCATTTTCCATAACTATTTCATCTCCTTGTTTGTAAGTGAGTTCTGGTAGGCTATTAAGCGTGCATAGTATTTATCTTGATCCACTGAAATTAGGTTCAGACGCTTGTTAACTACCAATAGTAACAATATACCAAGTAACAATAAGAATAGAACAATCACCCTATTTTGCCACGTATTATTAATAAATTGAAAGAGTGACGAAAACAGTGGCGTCATCGTACTAATGATTAACATAGCATTAGCAACTATCTGGCTTCTAAAATAAATTTTTGAAAAACGTAATTGGTTACTATGTTGTCCAAATAATTTGATCTGTTCAATGATTGCCAGTGATGTGATTACAATTAATAATAGTGGTAAAGCAACAACCCAAGTATGTCTCATGATTAAAGCCCAATACAAGTTAACAAAGAAAAAGAAAGCAGTTGCATAGCGAATCAACATGAAACGATTGAATTGCATACTCTTAAGACTCATATCCTGACGATTTTTTTCAATGCTGGTTTCTGAGGTGCGTTCTTTAGACTTTAATGTCATCCTTTCCGACTTCAAACTTGTCTTCAATTTCTTTTACCTCCTTATAAAGGTTTTCCATCTCGACAGCCATCTCACGTAACGCCATAGTTGTCATCAGATGATCTTGCGCATGTACTAAAATGATTTCCATATCAATTTTGGTACCCGCTGCATAGGTTTGTAATAACTTTGTTTGTGATTTATGTGCTAATAATAGTTCATCATTTGACTGTTTTAATTTTTGATCAGCTAGTTTAAAATTTTTATGACGCATTGCATCAAACGATTCATGTATATATGTTCGCGAATTACCGCTGTGCAAAATAATTTCAAAAGCTATCACTTGAATTTCTTCAGAATTCATCAATTTTTACCCCCTTTCATCACCGACATAAATTTTTGTCGAAATGTTTCAAAGTCCGCTACTGAAATTAACTGTTCTTGTAATGCCATATTTTCAGTTAACTGTACGATTGCTTGCGTTGTTTCAGTTAACCCTTGATTATTCCAATACGATGGTGACAATAGAAAAACGAGTTTAATATTAGGATAGTCGTCTGACCACTTCAGCCCATTTGGTATCACACCAATGGCAATTTTTGGTACTTGACTAATAGGTCGTAATGGATGCGGGACAGCAATTACCTCGCTAAATGTAATGGCACTCATTTGCTCACGTTGATTAATTTGGTCTAAAAATTCTTGTTTGAATTCTGGCAGTTCATGAGTCATCATCATACGCGTTAATTGATCTAAAACTTCTAAACGCGTTGTTGGTGTTTGCCAGATCTTAAAACGCGTTTTATTTGTAAATTGATCAAAATAGTTTAACGGCTCACTTGTCGTCTCGTTTATTGATGCCTTTTTATAATCAAGGTCCGTATTTAATTCGAGTTGGTCCAAAAAGTGATGTAATTTTTGAACATCCAACGCGGTTAAAAAAATACTGACCTGAACAATTGGTACTTTAAACACCTGCGTTGATAAATCTATGGCACTAATAATAAAATCAACACCTTGAAGGACACTGTCGTCAATTTCGTAATAGCCTTTGATACCAACAATATGAATATATTTACCAAACGCCTTTTCAATGCGATTATTAAGCAATTGTGCTGACCCAAAACCTGTCGCACAAATAATTAATGCTTTTGGTTTATCGAAATCCTTGTATTTTTCACTCGCTGCCATAAAATGTAGCGTTAAATAGGCAATTTCGTCGTCATTAATATCAAAATGCGAGAGTTGCTCGGAAAAACTAATATAATGTTTGACGGCAGTAAAATAAGATGCATAATTCATTTTTATTTCTTGTAATAATGGATTTTTCAACTGCAAGCCTTGTTCCAGCCTCACAATCATCGGTTTCAGATGTGCGACAAGATTCTTCCGTAATTCATAGTCCTGAGACACAGGATAACCCGTTTCCCATTCAATTTTTTGTAACACATCATCCAAATCATGCCAAATTTTCGCATCACTGGGTATATTATTATTTTTTCCTTTGGCTAACAACTGAATTGTTAAGTAAGCCACTTCATTTTCTGGAAACTTGAGTTGTGAACTATTTTCAATACGATTAATAATATTTTGAGCAGCTGCATGAACACTTTTTGTTTCAACAGTGTCATCAAGACTAACCGGTTGCAATTTGAACCCACCAGCCATTCTCTGAATACTTAAAGCGATATACAACACGATATTTTGTATCGTAAAGTCAGTTAAATCAATACCTGCTTCACGACATTCGTCCAAAACAATAATGGTAATCTGATCAAAACTAATTGTTTTAAAAAATGATTTATTTGCCATATAGTGTTGCAGAGTATTATCGATATGATTAAAAAAATAATCTAAAATAAAATGTCGCTGATCACGTTCTAAACCGGTTATAAATATTCCCTTGTTTGGCTTACTATCTATGACTAATCTGTAGGGTGCCAGTATTTTCCGAATTAACGTCAGATCTTTAGACAGCGTTGATCGTGTGACAAAAAGTCGTTCTGCTAAATCATCAATTCGAAATGTTTGATTCTCAATAACTAATTTATTCAATATATATTTTTGGCGATCAATCGTATCTGTTTTATTGATTGTACTACTTGTCCACTGAGATAACTTATAATTTTCATTTAAAAATAAATCAAACGCTACAGGATGATCAATGTGTAGGCGATATCCAAAACTTGGTTTGGATTCAAACTGAGCGCCATTAACAATGAGCTTTTCTTTTAACTTTTTCACATAACTTCGAATAGTCCTTGATGACAATGAGAGTATTTCAGCCAGCTCATCACTGGTAACAAAACGGTCTTGATTATCTAGTAAATAAAGCAATAAATCCCGCTCTTTTTGTAACATCATCTCACCTCATTATCAGGTACACGATTTTTTAAACATTTGTTTCAACTAATTTAGCCATTTTTTCAATACCCATGGGGATTGGAATATAGGCATCAAACGGAATCGACACAACTGGCTTACCAACTTCCTCACCAATTTTTTTAAAATTATCAAGATACATCGTAGTTTGTGGGCTAATTAAATACAAATCAAATTGCCCATCACGGATAGCGTCTTCCCCTTCAGTGGCTGTAATTGCATCTAAGGCAATAGCTTTGTTTTGTGCTTTGAAATAATCCGTTGTTTTTTTAGCCATCATAGATGATGACATACCTGCTGCACAAATAATCAATGCTTTTTTCATAATATGTTCCTTTCTAATTTAACTGCTCACCGTTTGTCGCAATAACTGTCTTGAACCACTCAAATGAATCTTTTTTAGATCTAGCTAAAGAACCCTCATTTTTGTTATTTTTGTCCACATATATGAAACCGTAACGCTTATCCATTTCACCAGTGCCCGCCGACACCAAGTCAATGCAGCCCCATGGTGTATAACCTATCAAATCAACACCATCTTCTGTGACTGCTAATTTCATTTGACGTATATGCTCTCTCAAATAGTCAATCCGATAATCATCATGTATCGATCCGTCAGGTTCAACCTTGTCATAGGCACCAAAGCCGTTCTCAACAATAAACAAAGGGAGATGATATTTATCGGTAAACCAATTTAACGCATAACGCAACCCCTTAGGGTCAATCTGCCATCCCCAATCACTTGCTTCTAAATAAGTATTCCGAACGAGACTATTTTGCATCGTTAACTCATCAAATGAGCGTCCTTCATTTTTCTGAATTGCATGTGACATATAATAACTAAAACCAATATAATCCACTGTACCATTATGCAAATCTTGCTCGTCTTGTGCTGTCACATCAATTTCAAATCCTTGACGTGCCCAATACTTTGTTAAAAATGATGGGTAAAAGCCATTAACGTGGACATCCGCAAAGAAATAATTTTTTTCCATTGCTTTTTGAGCTGCTAGTACATCGTCTGGGGCCATTGTTGCTGGATAAACTGGCCCCATAGCGATCATACATCCCATTTTCAAATCTGGATTAATATTGTGCCCAATTTTAACTACGCGTGCGCTGGCCACTAGTTCATTATGAGCTGCTTGATACATCCCTTCTTCACGATTTTCACCTGGCTCAAAATGTAATCCAGAATTAGTGAACACAGAGAAATCATTGTCATAATTTGCTTGATTATTAATTTCGTTAAACGTCATCCAATACGTTACTTTACCTTGATAACGTTGTAAGCATGTTGTCGCAAATTTCACAAACAAATCAATCAACTTACGATTGCGGAATCCACCATATTTCGTTACTAGATGATAAGGTAGTTCAAAGTGAGAAAGCGTCACAATGGGCTCAATATCATGTTTGATCAATTCATCAAACAAATCATCATAAAACTTCAAACCTGACTCGTTTGGTTCCGTCTCCTCTCCTGTTGGATATATTCGAGTCCACGCAATTGATGTTCGAAAACATTTAAAACCCATTTCCTTAAATAAGCTAATGTCTTCTTTGTAATGATGATAAAAATCAATCGCTTCATGATTAGGATAATACTCGCCCGGTACTACGCCATCTGTAATACCACGTGCTTTATTCGGCCCACCAGCAGTCATTACGTCTGCAACACTGATACCCTTACCACCTTCTTGCCAGCCACCTTCAAGTTGGTGTGCAGCTACTGCTCCCCCCCAAAGGAAATCTTTTGGTAAACTTTGCGTCATTTTAAGTTCCTCCTTATATTATCTATAGCTTAACAAGAAAGCGCTTACATTACCATGACCTTAATTTCCGTAAGCATGCGGAAATTAAGGTCATAAAAAAACACGCTAATTGCGTGTTAGATTGTTTCAAGAATTGTACGTAAAACACCATCATTATCATTATCAGCAACACTACGTGCAAAATCGTGTTGAAATAAAGCCTCATCAGAATTTGTCATAGCAACGGGATGTCCAACATATTCAAGCATTTCCATGTCATTTAGACCATCGCCAAAAGCCATAATATCATTTGGTTCAACATCTAAGGTTTCTGCTATATAAGTAAGGGCATTTGCTTTATTAACATTGGGATTAACAATATCCACTGCCCCATAGCCTGACGTCGTCACATGAACTTTGTTGCCTAACAACGTTTTCACATCACGCATGAAATCATACTCGACCTGAGGTACTACCAATGATACTTTTAAAATAGGTTCATTAATTTCAGAAACCGAATCAATCAAAGTTAAATTTTGAAAATATGTTTTTGCAAAGTCAAGATGTGCTGCATTAAAGTTTTTAACAATCATGAATGCTTTATCAGCTGCAACAAAAGACAAGCCAAGTTCGACATGATCAGCGTACTTATCAACCAATTGATCCACCACAGCTGGTACCTCTGATGGTACCGACCAAACATGTTTTAATTCACCATCTAAAACAACCTCAGCACCGTTGTTAGCGATCAATTGATACTGACCTTCAAAATTTTTAAAGTATTCACGTACTTTTTGAACATGATTACCAGTAGCCACAATAAATTGACCACCTTGTGCGTGTAACTTATCTAGGACTTCTTGAAATAATGGTTCATTGAAGGACTTATCTTTTTTTAGAAAAGTCGCATCCAAATCCGAAGCAATCAGTTTAATTGACATATCTCTCCTCTACTTATCACAATTCGCGTTTACATCATCTATCTATTATGTTCCCAAAAATTAGTGTAATAACCACCACGTTAAAAGTTTAATTAAGCCAAAAATAATCAGCCCTGATATCGCTGCCATGATGACAGCCATAAAAATAACTGACACTGATAGGTGGCTTGCATTAATTAAATTAGACCCAAGCATGACCACAAATACAAAAGTTGGCAACACACGTTCTAATCGTTGCATTACTTTTTCCCACGTTTTTTCTTAGCTTTTTGTAAACGTCGTGCAGCTTGCTTAAGCGCAAAATTTTGGACTTTTTGACCAAAATTACCAGTTGGCATACCGCCTCCAGCACCACCCATCATAGATGACATATCCATACCAGCGCCACCCATCATCTTATCAATGCCACCAAAATTACCATTAGTTGCTTGATTCATCATTTTACGCATTTGATCAAATTGCTTAATCATGCGATTAACTTCAACAATTGGGCGTCCAGCACCAGCTGCTAAACGACGTCGACGTGAGGGGTTAATCAAATCTGGATTTTCACGTTCTGCAGGCGTCATAGAACTAACAATCGCTTCTAAATGAGCGAATTGCTTGGCATCGATGTTAACATTTGCTAAAGCAGGATTATTCGCCATCCCTGGAATCATTTTTAACAAATCTTCCATAGGCCCCATGCTCTGAACCTGCTTGAGTTGGGCAACAAAGTCATTGAAATCAAATGTGTTTTCACGCATTTTTTCAAGCTGCTTCGCTTGTGCTTCCTCGTCAAAATCACGTTGCGCTTTTTCAATTAAGGTTAAGACGTCTCCCATACCCAAAATACGTGACGCCATACGATCTGGATAAAAAACGTCCAGATCTGTAGGTTTCTCACCTTGACCAACGAATTTAATTGGCTTTCCAGTGACATCACGGATTGAAAGCGCAGCACCACCACGCGTATCACCATCCAATTTGGTCAACACAACCCCTGTTAAATCAAGTGATGCAGAAAATCCTTTTGCTGTTTCTGCGGCATTTTGTCCGGTCATGGCATCAACTGTTAACAGAATTTCATCAGGTTTCGCAATCTCTGCAACATCCTTTAACTCTTGCATTAACACGTCATCGATTTGTAAACGTCCAGCTGTATCAATAAACACGTAATCATTTTTATTCTCAGCTGCTTGTGCCAAACCTTGACGTACAATGTCGCGCGGATTAACTTCCGTACCAAGCTGAAATACCGGTATATCTAAATCACGACCCAAAATTTCCAACTGATCAATAGCTGCAGGACGGTAGACATCGGCAGCAATTAACAGTGGTCGCGCTTGTGATTCTTTTTTGAGTTTGTAAGCTAATTTAGCAACAGTCGTTGTTTTACCAGCACCTTGTAAACCAGCCATCATAATAATTGTTGGGATTTTTGGTGACTTATTAAGAGGAACAGCTTCTTCACCCATTGTTGCGGTTAATTCATCGTTAACGATCTTAACAATTTGTTGTGCTGGGTTTAAACCCTCTAGAATATCTGCACCGCTTGCCTTTTCTCGTACATTAGCAACAAATTTTTTAACTGTATCATAATTAACGTCGGCTTCCAGTAATGCTAAACGGATTTCTCGCATTGTTGCTCGTAAATCTTCTTCACTGACACGACCACGACCAGTCAAATTCTTCATTGCCTTAGAGAGACGTTGGGTTAAGTTTTCAAATGCCATATTATTTAAGTGCCCAGATCACCAGTATTACATTGTCGGTGTCGAACACGTTTCCCCTTTTAGAATAGTATTTTAATCTTCTATTTCGTGTGCCAATAATTGAGACACAAGTTCTTTTAACTTTACATCTTTATTATAATACATTGCAATGTATTCTTGTACTGCCACCTCAATTGTCGAGCGGGCCTCAAAATCAGACTGCAAATGTAAGATACTTTCGTACTTTACAAGCTGATCAATACCACGACGAATGTTGTCTGACACTGCTTGGCGACTGACTGTTTCTGCCTCAGCAATTTCGACAATTGAATAATCATCTTCAAAGTAGGAACGCAAATAGGCCTGTTGTTTTGGCGTCAATAATGCACCATAGAATCCAAATAAAGCATTGATCCGATTTTTTTCTTCAAATTTCATGCAATCAGGTCCTTAAATAGGCCATAAATAAATTCTTCAGGCTTGAATTCACGCAAATCACTAGCTTTTTCACCAAATCCAACCCATTTAACTGGTAAATGCATCTCATTTCTGATAGCAAAAACAATCCCACCTTTTGCAGTACCATCCATTTTTGTCAATACAATGCCGCTAACATCTGATGAATCTTTGAATAGTTTTGCTTGCTGTAAGGCATTTTGACCCGTTGTTGCATCGAGAACCAGTAATACTTCGTGTGGTGCACCAGGTATTTCACGCTGAATAATGCGCTTCATCTTTTCTAATTCCTGCATCAGATTAACATTGTTTTGTAAGCGACCGGCTGTATCAACAAACAACACATCAAATTGTTCATCACGTGCTTTAGTCACTGCTTCAAATACAACGGAAGCCGGATCAGCTTTTTCTTTACCGGAAACAACAGGTACACCAGCACGTTGGCCCCATTCTTGTAATTGCTTAGTTGCACCAGCTCGAAAAGTATCCGCAGCGGCAAGTAAAACAGACTTACCCTGTTGTTGATATTTTGTGGATAACTTGCCAATTGTTGTTGTTTTTCCCACGCCATTAACACCAACTAATAAAATAACCGTCGTACCGTTGCTATTAAAATGCATTGTTGCATCTTCATCAACACCATCGGCTTCATACATATCAACCATCTTTTTTATGATGACATCACGCACATCTTCTTTATGTTTGGCATTTTCTAACTTGACTTCCTCACGAAGTTCATCAGAAATTTTAATTGCCATATCAAAGCCGACATCAGCGCCAACCAATGTCTCTTCCAAATCCTCAAAAAAATCTTCATCGACGGAACGAAAGTTTGCTAAAAAGCGATTAAAACGTGCGGCGAAACCCGTACGTGACTTCTCTAACCCTTTATCATAAACCTGTTGCTCTGTTTCTGTTTCTGTTTCTGTTTCTGTTTCTGTTTCTGTTTCTGTTTCTGTTTCTGTTTCTGTTTCTGTTTCTGTTTCTGTTTCTGTTTCTGTTTCTGTTTCTGTTTCTGTTTCTGTTTCTGTTTCTGTTTCTGTTTCTGTTTCTGTTTCTGTTTCTGTTTCTGTTTCTGTTTCTGTTTCTGTTTCTGTTTCTGTTTCTGTTTCTGTTTCTGTTTCTGTTTCTGTTTCTGTTAATTGTGTGTCATGCTCAGATATTTTGTCAACAACTTCTTCTATTTTATCGGAATGGTCTGACGTAGATTCTGTTATTTCAGAACTCACATCAGACAACACTGCTTCTGACTCACTTTCATCAGTGACCGGAGTAACCACTGTTTCTGGTGCGTCACTGGTTACTTCTGCCTTCTTTTTTCGAAAAATATCAAATAATCCCATATTACTCCACACTTTCTGTTACTTTATCCAAGTCAACCGCAATCATTTTTGAAACACCAGCTTCCTGCATCGTCACACCATACAACAAGTTTGCTTTTATCATGGTTCCTTTGCGATGTGTAATCACAATGAACTGTGTATCGTCAGAAAAATGGTAAAGATATTTAGCAAAACGATCAACGTTCGCTTCGTCTAAAGCTGCTTCTGCTTCATCCAACACCACGAACGGTACAGGCCGCACATGCAGAATGGCAAACAACAAAGTAATTGCAGTTAATGCCTTTTCTCCACCTGATAAGAGACTCATTTGTTGGAACTTTTTGCCTGGTGGCTGTGCGGTAATATCTATTCCCGTTGTTAATAAATGTTTAGGATCTGTTAAATAGATTTCTGCTCGCCCGCCACCAAACATTTGCGCAAAAACATCCGAAAAACGTGCTGCAACAGCATCAAATGTTGCCTTAAATCGTGTTTGCACTTCTTGATCCATTTCATCAATTGTTTGCAACAACGTATCACGCGCCTGATTTAAATCATCACGCTGTTTTGTAAGAAAGTCAAAACGTATCTTAACCTCCTCATATTCTGCAATAGCATCCACATTAACCGAGCCAATTTCGGCTAAACTTTTTTCTAATAAATGCAGTTGTGAGTCAATTTGTTCACGTTCCGACAGATCATGTTTTGCTACAATATCCGTTATATCCACAATATCATATTGTGTCAACAATTGTGTTTGCACATTATCCAGTTGTGTTTCTAATCTTGCTAGTTGTGCAGCTGTTTGACTTTGTGAACTAACATTAACGCGTAGTGCTTCCTGCTGCACTGCAAATTGATTCTCTAGCGTCATGACATTTTCAGATAACACTTTAATTTGTTGCGTCTCATGTTCAAATTGTGTTTGCACCGTCTCTAATTTAGTTGTCATAACATTGACTTGCGCATCATTATTCGTTGTATTTTTAGCTGTCGCTAATTGTGTTTTGAAACGTACCACAGACTCTTGTGCATCGTCCAACTGCTTTTGGGCATCATCACGTTGCCCCTTCAATAACTTAAGCTGTTCAAGCAAACTATCAATTTTGGCCTCGACTGTTGCATGCGCAGCCTGTACCTGTGAACGTTCATCTTGGCTAGTTTGTGATCGAATTGAAATAGTCTGCAATTCTTGCTTTAAACGTTCTGCAGCAGATTCCTGTTCTTGTTGCTTTAATTGTGCAGTTTCAAGGACTTGATTATTTGTTTCTAACTGTTGGCAAAGATCTTCTAACTGCTGTGTTATATCTTGACTTTCAAATTGTAAAGCTTTTACCACACGTTCTTGTTGCCTAACAGAATCTTGTTTACGTGACAGTTCGTAATCTATCTGAGCTGTGGCGTTTTTTGCTGTCGACAAAGCTGCCTGAGATTGTTGTAGGGTTTTCCGTAAGTCATCATTTTGCTCACGTTGATTTTGCAACGCATGCTCTAAATTTTTGACAAAGGCTGTTAAATTACCCACGCGTTCGTTTAACGCTTTAAGATCAGTTTGGCGCCTCAGTATCGTACTCCCTGATTTTTGATTAGCACCTCCTGTCATTGAACCACCAGCATTAACCACTTGTCCATCTAAACTGACAACTCGAAAACGATAGTGTCCTTCGCGAGCAATCTGTGTCGCAGCATTAAGATTGTCAGCAATAACTGTACTACCTAATAAATTAAATTTAATATCATTCATTTCTGGTGGCATTTCTACCAACTCAGCCGCAATGCCCACAAAACCATCAAGTTTTCTTAATGATTCAATACCTGTTAAATGCCTTGGCTTGATCGTATCAACTGGCAATATTGTCACACGCCCTGCCCGCTTTTTCGTCAAATAACTAATTGCTTGCTTGGCTGTTGTTGTCGTATCCACCACAACTTGTTGCAGTGCGGCGCCTAATACTGTCTCGACTGCCTGTGTGTATTGATTTGGTACTGCCATTAATTCTGCAACAACACCTTTAATACCCGTTAAGTCTTGCCTGATTTGCTTTTGCATCAAAGCACGCACACCTTGGTAAAACCCAGCATAGTCATCCAATGCTGTTAGTGCATCGCGTTGACTACGTGCCTTATTTAAATCATCTAAGGCACTATACCATTTTTTTTCATCCGCTTGGTACTGTTGTGCAGCTTGATCAAGCTGTCTTTGCGCATGGTCCACTTCTGCTTGTCGCGCAGTTATGTTTACGCTCTGTTCTTGCGCTAAAGTGACGTCAGGTATCTCAGCTTGGTTGTTTGTTAATTCTTGTCGCGCTGCTACCAATTTTTGGGTTAAATTTGACGTTTGACTTATTAATAAATTTTTTGCCTTTTCGTCATTTTTAATTGTATTATGCAACGCAGCAATCGTTTGCATCGTTTGAATATAAGCATGACGATTATCTTCTATTTTTTGTTGTAAGGCTTGTTGTAAGGCGACTTGATTAGTTTTATCATACACTGACAGCTTTTGTTGCAATTCTTTTTCTTTTGTCTGCAACACCTTCTTATCGTCAGTTAACTGACCAAGTGTTTCTTTAATGCGCCCAAAACGTGATAGCCAGTCTGTCACTTGTTCTTCATTTTGGCGTAAGTTTTGTTCTAACGTTTCAATTTGCTGCGCACTTAAATTTTTAGCGCCAATTAAACGTTCACGTGATTGCGTTAATTGTAGAATATCTTGTTGTAATTGGTCTCGCTTGAGCTGTGTACTAACACGTTCTTGTCGTTTTTCAGATAACAATTTATTGAGCTTATCGAGACCAACTTTTGTCTGGTTTACGCGCTTATCATGTACTTCAACCTCAGTTATCGTAGTTTTAATCTGAATTTCCAACTCGCGGTGTGTTAAGGCTAACCGAGTCTTATCTAATGTATTAAAACGTTCTTTTTGTGCAAGATAATCTGTTGCTTGAGCCGATTGTTCAGCAAGAGGTTGAATACGACCCTTTATCTCATAAATAATATCAGCGACACGTGCTAAATTATCACTGGTTTGTGATAATTCTTTTTGCGCACGTTCTTTATTTTGTTTATATTTGTAAACACCAGCAACTTCTTCAATGATACCGCGACGATCTTCCGGTTTAGCATTAAAAATGCCTTCTACGCGTCCTTGAGAAATAATCGAAAAACTTTCCCTACCAAGGCCAGTGTCCATAAATAACTCATGGATATCTCTTAAACGGCTATCAACACCGTTAATTTGATAAACACTTTCACCAGATCGATAAAGCCTTCTGGTAATCCGAATTTCATTAAACTCTGATTTCACATAATGATCTGAATTATCAAAAGTCATTGAAACTTCGGAACGATTCAAAGCACCACGCTTGCTTGTGCCACCAAAAATGATGTCTGCCATTTTCGTACCACGCAAATCTTTAGCACTTTGTTCACCCATAACCCAGCGTATGGCTTCAATAATATTTGATTTACCTGAGCCATTTGGCCCAACGATACCAGTCATACCAGGCATGAATTCTATAACTGTCTTATCAGCAAAAGACTTAAAGCCACTGATTTCGAGTGATTTAAGTTTCATAACTTACTTTTCTTCCAATAGTTTTAGTGCAGCACGTGCTGCAACTTTTTCGGCATCCTTAATTGACTTACCAGTGCCACGTGCTAGCTCACGATTATCTACCGAAACGCTAGCTTCAAATAACTGTTCGTTACCTATCATTTGCTTCTCGCTTTCAGTACGATATGCAATGTCTACCGCACCATTTTTTTGAAGTTTTTCCTGCAATCGACTTTTAAAATCAATAAACCGATCAAAAAAATCTGTATCAATCGCGGCAAACAACGTTTGATCCAAAAAAGTACGAACAGCTTCTGAACCTTGATCTAAATATAAAGCACCAATAAACGCTTCCCAAATATCCTCTAATAGAGAATCACGATCACGTGCGCCAGACATTTCCTCGCCTTTTCCCAAGCGAATACCTTCGTTCAAGTGTGCAACACGCGAAAAATGCGCAAACGAACGTGTCTGCACCATTGCAATTCGCATTTCAGTCAATTGACCTTCATGCCAACTGGGATAACGTTTAAATAGGTATTCCGCAACGGACACTTGCATGACAGAATCACCTAAAAATTCAAGGCGCTGATAATCACGTCCCGGCTCATCTGGATGTTCATTCAAATAGTTACGTTGCGTTAACGCTTCCCGTAACAATTCTTCATTGTGAAATTGAATATTGAATTCTGATAATAAATGTTGTTTAAAACTGTCTTGTGGCACGATTTTTTCCTTTTAAATCATAGTTTTATATTCTATTATATCAAAAAAAGTGCTTAGGTTTTATTAAACTTAGCACTTCTTTCGCTTTATTTATCTGCTTTTTCACGTACAACTTCAGCAATCATCTCAACATACTGCGCCACCAATTCTTTCGTTGGTGCCTCAGCCATCACTCTCAAAATTGATTCCGTACCTGAAGAACGTACAAGCACGCGGCCATCACCTGCCATTAATGCCTCAACCTCTGCTATTTTTGCGATAACATCTGGATCATTCTGAATCGCTATTTTATCAGCAACCTTAATATTAACCAACTTTTGTGGATAAATTTGAACAGATTCAGCTAACTCTGACAGCTGTTTTCCAGTTTCTTTCATAACATATAGCAATTGTAGTGCGGTTAAAAGACCATCACCAGTTGTCGCCCAGTCACGAAAAATAATATGTCCTGATTGTTCACCACCAAGGTTATACCCCGACTTTAGCATTTCTTCCATCACATAACGATCACCAACAGCTGTTTTGACACTTGTCATGTTATTTTCTGATAGTGCCTTATAAAAGCCAATATTACTCATGACCGTCGAAACAATTGTATTGTGCTTTAATCGACCTTGTTCGTTCATAAAATTACCAACAATATACATAATCTTATCACCGTCAACAATTTCGCCGTTTTCATCCACAGCAATTAATCGGTCGCCATCACCATCAAAAGCCAGCCCTGCTTGGACCCCGTTGTCCTTCACAAATTCGGCTAGTGCTTCAGGATGCGTTGAACCCACACCATCATTGATATTCAAACCATTGGGTTCCGTACCCATTGTCACAAAATCAGCATTTAGGTCAGCAAATAGGCGTGCTAATAGACCACTAGTAGCCCCGTTAGCACCATCCAGTGCGATTTGCATACCATCTAGATCAGTAGGTATTGTTTTTTGTAAGAAACCCATATATTTCAAAGCGCCTTCAGGATAATTATTAACTGTACCTAATCCTTCAGCACTTGGTCGTGGTAAAGTATCCGTTGGTGAATCCAATAATTGCTCAATTTCATATTCAAGTTCATCAGATAACTTCATCCCATCTTTACCAAAAAACTTAATGCCATTATCCGCTGCTGGGTTATGTGATGCAGTAATTTGCACGCCAGAATCTGCTTCCAAATTTTGTACCAAAAAAGCAACAGCTGGTGTTGTGATCACTCCTAAACGCAACACATCAATACCCACTGATAAAAAGCCAGCAACAATTGCTTGTTGTAACATTTCACCAGATATACGGGTGTCTCGACCAACAATAACAACTGGTTTTTGACCAGCTTCTGCATGCCGTGTTAATATTGCACCACCTGTTCGCCCTAGACGAAAAGCTAGTTCGGGGGTTAGCGTTTGATTAGCAACACCACGTACACCATCTGTTCCAAAATATTTTAATTTAATGTCTGACATAATTTCGTCCTACTCTCCTTGTTGACTACTTGAAGCTTCTGTATCGTTACTACTGCTACTACTCGTTGTACTTTCAGAACTTTCGCTTGTTAGTGACTCTGAAGTACCACTCGTACTTGCACTACTGTTATTACTGCTACTGTTTATCTGAGACACTGTAGCCGTCACAGTATCAGTGTCGTAACGTACAATACCATCAATCTGCGGTAATTTAAGTTGAACACTGCCTTTATCTTTAATATCTGCCACATCCACCGTGACATTAATGCTATTCATAGCATTAAGTATATCAGATGAGCCGTATACCGTCACATTTTTCGGATCAAAAGTCACTTGATAGTTTTTACTGTCGCCATTTTTTATACTAGCAGCCAAGGCAACTTTTTTCGAATCTTCTGGCGAAATTGTTATTGTCGCATCTACATTTTGACGTCCTAAATTAACTTCAACCTCACGACCATTCTTGTCTAATGGTACTAATTTAACTGTTTGCGTTAATGACGACTTAGTGCCACTTGGTAATGACATGTGTGCGGCAATTGTTGCTACTGCATCAACATTTGTTTTAGGACCACTAATTGTGACGCTTTTAGGTGTAGCAGTCGGATCACTAGCTGTGTAACCCTTAGCGACCTCACTTTTATCGTAGCTAACGCTCACAGGTAATGTTGTTGCTGTTTTTTCAGCAATTGTCACACTTACTTTTTGTGGATTAACGGTTGAAGTTAACGATGCATTTACACCTCGTAACGCAACTGTGACAATATGTTTCCCTGGCTTGAGAGAACGCAAATCAGCACTGGCTTGAATGTCATTTCGGCTTTGTGCGGCAGACACCAACGCACCTGATCCTTCAATATCTACTTGAACTGTTGCCGGTGCACCAATTACAACATACTTATCATTATCAAATTGTAGATTAAGCGCTACCTTCAGTGATGCCTTTTTTTCTGGTATTAGCGTTGTAAAATTATTAGGGTTATTAGTCGTTGACGTTGCTGATTTCGTGCTTAATACGTAAGATGAAAGCAAAATTGCGATCACGAATGAAATGGCAATATTGACAATCTTTGACTGAACTATTCGTTTCATTGCACACGCCCTCCTTTATGCCACCAACGATTCTTAGCCACGCCAGTTTCTGGAACAGGTAAAAATTGCCGTTCAAAGAAGTTGAGGTAGCTCTCTTGATCCATATGTCTGAGCAAATCACCATTTTGCGTGATTGAAATTTCACCTGTTTCCTCCGAAACAACGACTGTAATCGCATCACTTGCCTCAGAAATACCAACTGCAGCTCGGTGTCTGGTTCCTAACTCTTTTGGTATTCTTGTACTTTCAGATAATGGTAGATAAGCAGCCGCAACCGCCACGCGACCTTTACTAATAATGACTGCACCATCATGCAGGGGGGTATTAGGTATAAACGTATTGATTAACAATTGGCCTGTAATATTAGCATCTAATTTGATACCTGTTTTAATATACTCATCTAACTGGGCATCTCGCTGGATGGTAATTAGCGCGCCAATACGTCGCTTTGACATATATTGTAAAGCATCATCTAAACTTTTAATCAGTTGATGTTCAAGTGCATTGTCAACACGGGCACGACGTATCGTCAACCGCCTACCAACGGTTTCTAGTCCACGTCTAATTTCTTGCTGGAAAATCACTACCAGCGCGATAGGCGCCCAAGTAATTAATTGGTCCATTAACCACGAGAGTGTAATCAGCCCAAGGTACCAACTAACAACTTTAACTAAAATAATTGTGCCAACACCAAGTAAAATTTGTAAGGCCCGTGTGCCTTCTACGAATTGAATAATTTTATACAGCAAAAACCAAATAATGATAATATCCACTGCATGCATTAAATTGTTAGTCGTTAGATACGATAACATAGTTTCCCCTTTGTCTCATTTGATAACAGTTGTTGTGTATAAGTGTATAGCAAAAGGCTATGTGACACTCACGATTCATCTTTTCCAGCTAATGCAGCTGTTTCAGAAAAATTAATAAACTGCCTAATATTAATGCCTGCTTGTCGCGTAATTAATTTTTGCTCATATAAATTTTGAACCGTCTCACGTTGTGCGTTTAACGCTTTCAATTCTAAATCCATTCTTAACTTATCGTCCAGTTCACGCTGTTCAGGTGTATCTGGATGCTTTTCATTTTCAATACGATAACGATAGGTCACGATTAGATTATAGGCATTTTGACGCTCGACACGGTGGGTAATGGTGTCGCCATTATACTTTTCCATATGAGCAGACAAAGCACTAATTGCTGCCTTTGATGTTTCTCGAACAGATAGTGATGTTTCAGCTCTAATCTTTTCACTGGTTTCATCAGAAAACCAAATCCGAATACTTCTAAAAAAGCGATGCATAAGTATCGTAAACCATTGTGTCGAAAATTGATAATGCACATCTTCTTTGATTAAATTTTCAAGTCGTTCTAATCGACGTGACTGTGACGAAAATGTAAGCGGTGAAATTTTTTCTTTAACCAATAACTGTTGCAGACGTTCCCGCTGTGCCGCCAAACCAATTAATTGTAATTCTGAATCATCAGCACGTGTATACCCTGATGTATCACCAATCAATTGTCTTTTAATGTGTGCAATTGTTCCTTGTTTTCTTGTAATCAACTCATAAATAATTGCACGATTTTCTGTACGTTGTTGTTCTCTTAAAGTTTGAATACCAACCTGAATAGCAAAAATACGCGCCTGCGATTCTGTCATTTTTGGCTTCTTATTATCCGCATCATCTTCTGTTGCATCCAATGTTTGTGGTTGTGTAAAATCATGAGATGATCGTTCTTTAGTCATCACTGGTAACATGATTGTAGCGACGAGCAAGCTCATGATTACAACAATTGCCGCAACAAACACTAACAGTTCGCGTTGTGGAAAAGCAGTGCCATCATTAATAACCGTCGGTACGGTCATCACAGCAGCCATTGTCACGGCACCTCTAACGCCTGTTAATCCAGATGTCACCGCTGTTTTAAATGCTGGCTTAGTTGTTTTATTTTTAAAATATAAGACGACCTGATTGCCATATGCCCAAAATGTTCTAATTGCAAATACAATAAACCAAACAGCAACACCATAAAAAATGGCGTATCCTGTATTCATTTGTGAGTTCTGGGCAACAGCAACCAATGCTGGTGGTAATTCAATGCCTAATAACACAAAAATAGTACCATTGAGTAGATAAACAAATATTTCCCATGTTCGAATTGAAGTAACTGATATTTCTGGACTACGTGCATCGATATGTTGATCATTGAGTATTTTTGTTAAAATAGCCCCCGCGACTACGGCAATAACACCCGAAGCATGAAATACATCTTCTGCAACCCAATAAATTAAGAATGGCGCTAACAAAGTTACCACTGTATGAAAGACAACATCGTTTAGACCAAAACGGTCAAACAGGTCGCGTAACCAATTAACGATGCTTCCAACCACCAAACCAACCATTAGACCAATGAGTGTCATCCAAAAAAAGTTACCAATCGCATGTCCTAATAAAAAAGTCCCCGCAACAGTTGCTTTGATCGCAGTATTGAAACTTACCAAGCCACTGGCGTCGTTGATTAAGCTCTCTCCAGAAACAATGTGTAACACATTTGTGGGTAACTTAACACGTCTAGCAATGGCTTGAACCGCAACAGGATCAGTTGGTGAAACAACAGCTGCTAATGCTATCGCCACTGATTTAGGAAGCTGCGGCATCAATATATGTATGAAAAAACCACCAACTAGTGTTGTCAACAATACTAGGATAATGGCATTACCTAGAATAGGGCCTCGTAATTCCCACAATTCGTGTTTTGGAAACCGCCAAGCATCGTTATAAAGTAATGGGGCCACAAATAGCAACATAAACCAATGTGAATCAATTTCAATAAAGACGCCAAACGCTAGTGATAATATTAACCCGATGGCAATTTGGAACAAACTCACTGGTACATCAGGCACAAAGTGGGACAACACATTTGATATTGTGACAGATACGATTAAGATAACGATTAATTCTAATACAAACATATATTATCGTTCCCCCATAATACGTACTTCCGTTTCTAATGTCACACCAAATTTGGTTTTAACGGTTTTTTGTACAAAATGAATCAAATCTTCATAATCATTTCCTGTGCCGTTACCAATATTGACCATAAATCCAGCATGTTTTTTGGAAACTTCAACACCACCAATACGTACGCCCTGTAATTCGGAATCCATAATGAGTTTGCCAGCAAAGAAGCCCTCCGGTCGTTTAAATACTGAGCCGTTTGAAGGATAGTTTAATGGTTGCTTGTTAGCACGTTTAAAATTATTGTCATCCATACGCGATTGTATATTCTGTTTATTATCTGGCAACAACGCAAAAGTTGCACTAACGATTACCCCACCATTAGTTTGAAAAACAGATTGGCGGTAGTCAAAATCCAATTTTTCTGCAGGAAAACGCTTTAATTCACCATTTGGCATGATCGCCGTTGCTGAAACCGTGACCATAGAAGCCTGACCGCCATAGGCGCCAGCGTTCATAAAAATTGCACCACCAACAGATCCAGGAATACCTGCAGCCCATTCGAGTCCAGTTAAGTTATTTTCCATCGCGGTTTCAGCAACTAAAATTAAGTCAGCACCAGCATCAGCTGTTATCGTATTTTGGTCAACATGAATATCACGCAACTCATGTAATAAAATTGACAACCCTTTAAGGCCACCATTACGAACAACCAAATTAGATAAACGCCCAAAAATATGAATTTCATGCCCATTTGTTTTGGCCCAATTCAATAATTTTTGTAATGCTAATAATGTCTTTGGTATGGCTAAGTATTCTACCGTACCACCCACTTGTGTGTGTGCATAAGGTGCTAAAGCTGTCTGTTCAAATATCGTTATATCATCTAATTTCATCATTATGCTCCGAGTCTATATCTACTATTCTACCAAACTTTTAGCTAGACCACTTGAATTGCACAAAAAAAGCTTGATTTTTTAACATCAAGCCAATAAAAAACTAATTAAACCATAAGCTGATTTCACGTTGTGCAGATACAATACTATCTGACCCATGAACGACATTCATCATGGCTTCTTGAGGCCATTCACGTCCCAAATCACCACGAATTGTACCGGGAGCTGCTTTTGTGGGATTCGTTTCGCCCATCAACGTACGCCATCCTGCTACAATATTGGTGCCTTCGCCAATCATCACAACAACAGGTCCTGAAGTCATATAATCGACCAGTGCCGGGTAGTAGGGTTTATCAACATGTTCAGCATAATGCAAGTCTAACAATGCTCTCGTTGGCGTGACCATTTTCATATTTATAATTTGGTACCCTTTATTTTCAATACGTTGTATAATTTCGCCTACTTTAGCGCGTTGTACGCCATCTGGCTTAATTAACATTAATGTCTTTTCGGTCATATTGTCCTCCAATAAAGTCACTTAACACCTTCATTATACATGATTACAAAAATACGAACTCAACTTATTTTCGAGTAGCTTTTTTAACATCAGCCGGCCGATATTCCACGGCCATCCCCTTTAATATATTTCGCAAATAACGATCACCTGCTGGTTTATAATTACGATGATCTGGTCGGCGCAACACAGCACTCAACTCGTTGTTTGAAATGGTGACACCTGCCGATTTTAGAAAGCTCATATAATCATCACTGGTGTAAGACATCGCAATTTTGAGCTTTTTCATGACAACATTGTTAATATCTGCTTCCTTATGCATATCAAATGTTGGTGGTACGGGTTTCAAATCAGCACCAAATTTTTGACCACGCTGAGAAATAATTAAACCGTTCATAAATGATTCAAGTTGGTGCATATCAACTTTTTCATCACGAGGACTCTCATCATTTTGTTTGGTTAACAAGGTATGCAGTTGTGCCTCATCAATGGACACCCCACCTAATTTAAAAATTTTAAGCATATCCTCATTCTGAATATTTAACGCATACCTTAAGCGAATAATAATATCATTGTTGTTCATCTATTGATCTCCTGTGTACAAATCAGCATTTCTAACGCTGCTTTTAATAAGGGTGATTATCGTACGTCTCCCATTTTTCATGTGAATCTTGAATACGTTTAAACATTTTTTCCATCTCTGTTAGTGTCAATTGAGTTAATACTGGTCGGCCATGTGGACAGTTATACGGATTTTTAGCTAGTGACAGACTTTGTAGTAGGGCTTTTGCTTGACTATCAGATAAATGCATATTTGCTTTTATCGCACGTTTGCAACTCATCATAATGGCTGCTCGTTCTCTAAATTTCGCAACCGTTAACGAACCATCACGTAATATCCAGTCAATCATTTCACGAATAGTCTCTTCTTCTTGACCAGTTTCAAACCACGTTGGATGTTCACGAATAATGACTGTTGTTGGTCCAAATTGCGTTACCGCTAACCCTACATCAACTAACTCTTGTTCATGATCTGCAATTTTTAGCATGTCAGAAGCAGTGTAATTAATTGTAATTGGTACTAAAAGTCGTTGTTTATCAGCACTAACTTCACCTATTTTTTGACGATAGTATTCATAATTAATGCGCTCTTGAGCAGCATGTTGGTCGATTAAAAACAGACTATCTGCACTTTGAGCAAATAAAAATGTGCCATGCATTTGCCCAATATATGATAACTCCGGAAAGCCACTTGGCTTGTCTGGGATGACATCCAACGTTTCTTGCTGGGCTACAACGTCGTCATAAACAGACGACTGATATGTCGTCACCGGCTCTGTCACTTGTGCCATATCTTGTTCAAGGTCATTAAACACTGGCAAAGTAGCCTCATTGGTGTATTTGTTAAAAAAATCTTGTACAGTATTTTGTGACAGTTGGGTACGTTTTGTGATACTAATGCCCGCAATATCTGACCCTGTATTTGTCGTTACATTTGGCCGTGCTTGCCCTACTTCTGACACATTTTTTTGTACCCAAGGCGCAGTTTGTGTTGGGCGCGTGGTTTGAGATACCTGCTTTTTCCCGTATAAATTTTCGTAAGCGTCTGGAATTAAATTTTCCTCAGCTAATCGTTCTTGAATCGTTTTAACGATCAACGCAGAAAGTTCTGTTTCTTTGGATAGACGTATTTCTGATTTTTGTGGATGCACATTAACATCAATCAAAAGTGGGTCCGTATTAATATTAACCACACCCATTGGAAAACGCCCAACCATCAATTTTGACCCGTAGCCATGAATCACTGCATTAGAAACCGTAAAATTTTTAATAAAACGGCCATTAACTAAAATGGTTAAATATTCACGTGATCCTCGTGTTAATTCTGGTAGTGAAACATATCCCGTGATATTAAAATCATCATCTTCGCCCGCAATGGATAACATTTTTTGTGCCGATTCACGACCATAAATTGCAGCAATAACTTGTTGTTGATTACCATTACCAGTTGTTTTGAGCAATACACGACCATCTGCAGTAATTGTAAAAGCAATATTAGTGTAGGATAAAGCTAGTCTATTCATAATATCTGCAATTTTAGATAATTCAGTTTGCGGTCGTTTGAGATATTTGAGACGTGCGGGCGTATTATAAAACAAATCACGAACAGATACGACAGTGCCAAAACGACCATTTGCAGGTGTCGCACTGACTTGTTTACCGCCCTTTATGTGATACATTAGTCCTTCCGGTGCATCATGCGTCGTTGTATTTAATGTCACATCAGCAATGGCTGCAATTGAAGGCAAGGCTTCACCTCGAAAACCAAGCGACATGATGTTAAATAAATCATGTCGATCGACAATTTTACTGGTCGCATGGCGTGTAAATGCTAGTGGCACATCTTCAGGATCAATACCAGCGCCATTATCAACAACACGAATTAACGCTTCACCAGCATCTTCAACAACCACTTCAATTTGGGTTGCACCTGAATCAATCGCGTTTTCAACCAGTTCTTTCACCACACTAGCCGGTCTTTCGATCACTTCACCTGCAGCAATTTGGTTAGCTAATAAATTTGAGAGTTCATGTATTTTTCCCATATTGTCCGCGCATTCAAGCGCTTGCCTCCTAATTTCTCAGCTTTTTTAGCGTATTCAAAGCATTCATGGCATCTACTGGTGTCATCGTTAAAATATCAAAGTTGTCTAACGTATCAAGCAATGTTTTGATCTCTGGATTGATCGTATCGACATTAAATAACGCGACTTGTTCAGACAATTGATCCCTTGTTTGTTCTAACTGTCTTTCTTCTGGTTGATCATGTGTCACAATACTTGATTTTTGTGCTTCCAGTTCAGTCAAAATGACTTTAGCCTGCGTAATTAACGTCTCAGGTAACCCAGCTAATGCCGCAACATGAATACCATAAGATTTGTCCGCTGGCCCTTTCTTAATTTGGTGTAAGAAATGCAATTGCCCTGACTCGTCCTCAACAGCACCAACATGAACATTCTCAATACTATCATGTTGATCTGCCAGAACTGTTAATTCATGATAGTGCGTTGAAAATAATGTTTTAGCATGCACATGAGCATCTAAAAATTCAATGATTGCCTGTGCCAACGCCATACCATCATAAGTTGCCGTTCCTCGACCTAATTCATCAAATAAAATGAGTGAATGTGCAGTAGCCTCTTGTAATGCGTGATTGGCTTCCGCCATTTCAACCATAAACGTCGATTGGCCCATCGCCATATCATCATTAGCACCAATACGTGTAAATATTTGATCAAAAATAGGCAACTCTGCTGCATCTGCAGGTACAAAACTACCCATTTGAGCAAGAATGACAATTAACGCTAACTCGCGCATATAAGTTGATTTTCCGGCCATATTTGGTCCAGTAATTAACTGCATCGTGGTATTTTCGTCAAGCAACACATCGTTGGCAACAAATTCACCCGCTTCCAATAATGATTCCACCACAGGGTGACGACCTTGTTTAACACAAACACGATTATGTGTGGTAAACTCTGGGCGAACAAAACGGTGATTATCGGCAACATCAGCCAACGTTGATAAAACATCTAACCGCGCAATCTGTTGTGCTAAGTTTTGCACACGACTGATGTTTGCTTTGACACGCTCGCGTACCGTCACAAACAGTTCATATTCACGTTGCGTACGTTTAGCTTGCGCTTCAATAATCAATCGCTCATGCGCTTTTAGTTCCGGTGTCACAAAACGCTCAGCATTAGTCAAAGTCTGACGTCGTTCATAACGATTTTCTTCTAGCTTACTAATATTTGCCTTGGTGACTTCAATAAAGTAACCAAAGTTTTTATTATAACCTACTTTGAGGGAATGAATTCCAGTAGCCGCACGTTCATCTGTTTCTAATTGTGCCAACCAAGTTTGATTATCTTGTAAAACGCGACGATAATTGTCAATTTTGTCGTCAAAACCGTCGTTGATAATATCCCCTTCACGCACACTAATTGGCGGATCATCAACGATTGCTTCTTCAATTAACCCAGCTACATCTACCATGTCATCTAGTGTGTCACTAGCATTTTTTAGAATACTTGTTGTTTGCGCTAAAGCAGCTTTGATACTTGGAATAGCTAATAATGACCGTTTTAATTGCACTAATTCACGAGCATTCATTGTTCCCATCGCTGCCCGTGCAGCTAATCTCTCTAAATCATAGACTGATTTTAGCTGGTCCTGCAACGCACCACGGGTAAAGAAATCATCTCGAAAAGCATCAACTAAGTCTAACCGGTCCTCAATGTCATTTTGATCACGCAATGGTTTTAACACCCACTGTTTGAGCAATCGACTGCCCATAGCAGTATGCGTGCCATCTATCAAACCAAGCAATGATCCCGCTCTTTTTTTCGTCCTATTGTTTTCAACTAAATCTAAATTGGTGCGCGTGTCTTGATTGAATTTCAAATAAGCTAAACGTTCATAGCTAATAGCCGGAACGATATGATCAAGGTTGCGTCGCTGTGTGTCAAAAATATAATTTAACAGCATAGCCGTCGCTTTTGTTTCGTCTATCTTCAATAATGGTTGCGTTAAAAAACTGACTGTTGCATTGGGTTCAATAGCCAATTGAGTTGAAATGACTAGACCACGCTCACCTAACTGAGTGGCTAATTGTTGTTGTGTTGTCAAATCATCGTTTTGACGCAAAACGACTTCCTTCACTTCTAATGAACTCAATTCATCTAAAATATCCGTTAATCGACGAATCGTTGTCGCTTTTAGTTCACCTGTTGACAAATCAATATATGCCAAAGCCCAACTGTCACTATTTGGTAAAATAGCTGCTAAATAGTTGTTTTGCTTATCTGATCCCGCCCCATCATACATTTTTGTACCCGGTGTAATAAGCTGCACAACATCACGCTTAACCATGCCCTTTGCGACAGCTGGATCCTCCATTTGCTCCACAATGGCTACTTTGTACCCTTGATCAACTAAGATGTCAATATAATTTTTTGCAGCATGATGCGGAATACCTGCCATAGGTACTGGATTTTCAGAATTTTTATTACGTGCGGTCAATGTTAGTTCGAGTAGCTTGGCTCCTAGAACAGCATCTTCTTCGAAAAGCTCATAAAAATCGCCTAAGCGATAAAAAACAAAGGCATCTGGGTATTGCGATTTAATTTCATGATACTGCACCATCATGGGTGTATCAACAGGCTTGACCATCTAAAACTTCCTCATTTATATAATTTATCTTTGTCTCACTTTAGTCAAAATGACGATAATGTGCCATTGTACGTGACAAGTAATCAACTAAAGCATGATTATCTGCTTGTTGATCCCAATCTTTCTGACTGACTAGTGTAATGGCTTCTTGTTGTGCAATTTCCATCATCGTCAAGTCTTTGATGGGATCACCCACAACAAACTCTGGTACACCAGATTGCTTGGTGCCTAGAATATCCCCAGAACCGCGTAATTCAAGATCACGTTGTGCTAGTATGAAACCATTAGTTGTTTCAACCATGGCATCTAAACGTGCAGTCCCATAATCCGTTTTCGGGTCAGCAACTAAAATCGTATAAGATTGGCGATGTCCACGGCCAACGCGACCACGTAGTTGGTGCAATTGTGCCAAACCAAAACGGTCTGCATCTAAAATTAGCATCACAGTCGCATTTGGCACATCGACACCGACTTCAATGACAGTTGTTGCAACTAATATTTGAATGTGATTCGCTTTGAAGTCTGCCATCAATGCTTTTTTTTCATCATTTGATAACCGCCCATGCAATAATCCAACCGTGTATTGCGGAAATTCTAATTGCATGGCTTCATACATTGCCGTGGCATTTTGGACATCAAGTGACTCTGATTCTTCAATCAGCGGTGTGACAACATATGCCTGTGCACCCGCATCAATCTGCTTCTTGACAAATGCAATGGCATGATCCAATTGATTATGACTCATGCGTGTCGTCTGAATAGCTTTACGACCAATTGGTAATTGATCAATCACTGAAACATCCATTTCGCCATACGCGGTAATTGACAATGTGCGTGGAATTGGTGTAGCAGTCATCGCTAAAATGTCCGGGTTCACACCATTTTCGCGCAGTGCCGCACGCTGTTTCACACCAAACCGATGCTGTTCATCAATAACAGCTAATCCAAGGTGATGAAACGCCACGTCTGGCTGTAGTAGCGCGTGCGTACCAACTAAAATGTCAATCTCGCCGCTTTCTAAATCTTCCAATAATTGTCGTCGAGCCGCAACTTTAAGTCCACTCGTCAATAACTCAACACGTAGAGATACACCAGCATTTTCAAATAGTTGAGCTAAATTTAACGCATGTTGCTGGGCTAAAATTTCGGTTGGTGCCATAATGGCAGCCTGCATCCCCGCTGTAACAACGGCATACATTGCCATGGCCGCAACTACAGTTTTACCAGATCCGACATCACCCTGCAATAAGCGATTCATGTGGCGTGGCCTTTTTTGATCTTGCAAAATTTCTGAAATGACTTTTTGTTGTGCAGGTGTTAAATCAAACGGTAATTCTGCTTCAAACTTTTCAAGCGCTAGGGTATCGTAATTGATGCCTTCCCCAGCAAAATTTTGATCAGCAAGTTTGAGTAATTGTAACCGCATTTGAAAAACAAAAAACTCTTCAAAAGCAGCACTTCGACGCGCAGCCTTTGCAGCCAGCATATCCACTGGAAAGTGCATCGCTTCAATTTGACTGTTACGGTCCAGCAACCGATATTTCTCCCGAATAGTAGTTGGCACTAATGAGTCAAGTGTCCCACGTACATCAGCCCAAGCGAGCTCAATCAAGTGACGAATTGTTTTGGCAGTAACTTGCTTCGAGGCCGGGTAAATGGGATCCAGTGCATCCGTGCTTGCATTAATCATCTTCATACCGGTTAGTGCAGCTTTTGCAGCATTATACGTCCCATAAACGGCAATCTCTTGACCGACATCAATGTTTTGCGCTATCCAAGGTTGGTTAAAAAAAGTGACACGTATATTTTCATGTTCAATTAATAAACCAAACCGTGTTTGATTTTTTTTACCAAATCGTGTTACAACTGCTGGCGCGCTCACAATTCCCTTAAACGTTACTTTTTCACCATCTAATGTTTCAGAAGGTAAACGTTCACCTAAATCTTCATATCGAAACGGAAAATAACTGATCAAATCTTCAATTGTAAATATACCGAGTTCGTGCAAAGCATTAAGCCGTTTTGGCCCAACACCTGGTAGAACATCGACATTATCAACGCGTGTTATCATGTTATTATTGTAACATTTTGGGCAAAAAAAGGCGCCCGTTAGACCGCTATAAAAAAATCAAAAGACATCATTTAAAATAACACACACCTAAATAGCACAATCTAATTTTCTGCTATTCACTATAAAAAATTATCTTTTGATCCACAATTTAGCATCTTTAAAATAGTAATTTACACGTGTTGACTTAGTTGGATAAAAAATCATCTCTTTAGATTTTAATTTCTTAACGCCAGCAACGACACCATTATTATTTTTCAATGCCAATTCTTTAATATAATAACAACCACCAGGAAGATTTTCAAATAAAACCAAACCATCACGATCAGCATAACGAATCATATTTTGATTATCTCTTTGTATTGGCACTTTTTTGTTTTTTGAAAACAATTGGAAAGGCACAGATGGTAATGGTATATCATTTAAATCTACACGGTAAAATGCTAAGTTATATGTTTTTTTAGCTAATCTCCAATTTACAAATTTTTTATATAATAATATAACTTGACCAACTAAAAATAGCATTACAAAAAGAATAATCAATGCTTGCTGGATATTATGCCACTTATCCGAAGTTTGTATACTTGATGACATATCTTTCGGATAAGGGATGCGTTTTCCAGTAAGTAATAATCTATGTGAATTAATCATATAAGGTGTACATGTCAATAAAGTAACCAAATCTTGGCTCTGTTCAATTTTCAATCCTTGATAATTTTCTGGTTTAATAACTTCTATTTTAAAAATTTTATACGCTAACTTTTTGTCAAATACTTGCAATACAAAAACATCATTTTTTTTCACTTGATTCAAATTTGTAAATAACACACGTGATGCTAATCCTCGATGACCTGAAATAACACTATGTGTACCCTTCCCGCCAATTGGAAAAGACGTGCCCTGCAAAACTGTTGCGCCGTAGTTCAAGGTCTCTTCATTTGTAGTGTCAAATAAGGGGATATGTAAATTTATTTTGGGAATAGAAATAGTCCCTATTAAATGTCGTTTTAATATAACATGTTCTTTGTAGTTAGATCCGGAAAAAGGATCATTACCAGGCTGTAAGCCATCTTTACTAAGTTTTTCATTCTTTTTCCTCATATCTAACTCTTTTTGCTTGATAGTATGACTGGTCTGTTTTTGTATGGTATTGATTCGCTGCTGATCTATAAAATGATTCAATGCCCCGACATAGAACGGATACAATGCTACTAAAAATCCGATTAAAAAAATGATGTTTAAAAATATATTTTGTTTATTCTTATTTTTCATTTATTAAATTTCTTTCTGATTGAATCTGATAATCGCTTTCAACTGCTTTTTTGATATAAAAATGACTATCTTTTAAATGTTTAACCCTAATGTTAAAAGTCTTAATACTCATATTTGGATTCGTAGATACGACTTTATAACGCCCACCATTAATTTTACCAAATGAAACATATCCTAACGAATCACTTGTCTCCTCATATAATTTATTGACTATTTTTTTACCAGAGTAATCTACCAAGATAAAATGACATCCAGATACAGGTTGATTATTATGATAAACAAAAAAGTCTAGTTGATACACTCTTTTATGAGATAATAATGCAATAACTTCACGCCTAACAAAATAAAAAACTATAACCCCAAAGAACATAATAAGGGCAATTAAATAAAATAAATATTGACTTTGCTGTGATATTGTCTTTTTTTCCTGATCATCAAATGTTTTTTTGTCCAAAGCAACTCTTTTTCCAGTAACCAGTAATCGATGTGTGTTTACCATGTAGGGTGTACATGTAACCAATGTCGCTAAATCTTGGTTTTCTTGTATAGTGACATCACTAAGATCCGTTGGTAAAACCACTTTAATACGAATAATTTGATAAGCCAAACGTTTCCCATATATTTTCAAAAAGAATTTATCACCTTTTTTTAGTTTATCTAGATGAGTAAACAATTCTTGGTTCGGTAAACCATTATGTCCCATAAGAACTGTATGTGTATTATTTCCTCCGACAGGATAAGAGCTACCAGGTAATTGCGTAATTCCTTTATATAAAAGACTATCAGTAGTTGTATCAAATATTGGTAAGCTTAAGGATAATTTAGGGATAAATATGCCCCCTAATGAATGTTGTCGATAATAATCTTTGTCTTCCTTTGGAACATTCTTCAAAGTTTCTCCTAAAAGATTTTTAACAGGCGATATGCCTAATTGTTGATTTTCTTTAGTTCTTTGCTTGTTTTTTTCGATTAATGTTCTTAATCTTTTTTCACTCGCTTTTTGATTGTTTTGATTCAATTGATTAACAACATTTAATTCTCTTTGTGCAACATAATTATTCACACCATTTGCAATAAACGGATACATAAAAACTAAAAAACCAATAAAAAACATTAAGGCAATGAACAATTTTAAAAAAATATTAACGTCGTTTTTTTGTTCTGTCATAAGTTCAAATATCCTTTAAAATTACTAATCAAATATCAATAAAGTTACCATTCCAAAAAAATATGAATGGCGAAACACATAAATGATTTAATCTTATAAAAAAAGCGCCACCCTTATCCTGAGTTTGCACTTTAGTTTACAAATATAATTAAATATTTTGGTTCTTTTTATTACGTCTATTCCAAACAAAGGCACCACCCATCAAAAGCATACCAACAATTAAGAATAAATAAATACCCGATCCACCAGTTGATGGTAAGATACCTTTTTTAATGTTTGTAACAGTGATTGTTTGATTGTCAGCATAGCTTCCTTTAGTAACTGTAAACTTAACAGGATCTGTCAAAAGTGCATAACCAGATGGAGATTTTGTCTCAACAAGTGCATAACTTTGACCATCAGTCAACTTGGTTGAATATTCAAGACCTTTTAATTCAACTAATCCTTGATCATTTGATGTATATGTTGTCGCTGAGTTATTATTTGATGACCATGTGTATGAACCATCAGCTGCTTGTTTGGCATAGGCAACTTTGTCACCATTTGCATTTAACGTAACCAACTGGAACTCTGCACCAGCAAGCTTTGCAGCACTTTGCTTGTCTTGCTTAACAAATTTTACACCTCCAGTATATATTTCTGGCCCTTCCGCTGGTGTTGATGTGACATCTGAACCATTACCAATATTTAGTGTTGCGGTGTTATTATGCTCCTTATCAGGAATAGCAGCACTTGTTAGTGTAGCATCATACGTAATTGTTAACTTTTTTCCAGCAGCAGCTTTCACACCTGCTGAAGTTGGTGTAAAGGTTATTTTGAAACCTTTACCATCCTTATCGGTTGCATCAGTTGCTGAAACTGTATAGTCAGTTCCTTCAGTTAATCCTGCAATCTTTACTGTAGTAGCATCATCATCAATACCTAAATTAGGCGTATCAACTACATTAAATGTATCTTTATCCGCAATGTTCCATGGTACTGCTATTTGTAGTTGATAACCAAATTTTTGACCATAAGTGGCATTATAAACCTTTGATCCATCAGGCAATGTCACAATCAAATCTTTTTTACTTTCATCACTTAAATCTTTTGTAATAGCATCAGTTTGTTCGTTCTTGGGATAAACGTGAACATCAGAATTAATTTCTGAGTCTGACCCTGACTTATAAACAGGTAGTGCTAGCACAATTGGCGCTGCTTTTTGTGTGATCGTTGTTGGTGAATTTGTTTCAACAAATAAGTAAACTTTATCTTTGTCGCCGTCCTTAGACTTCAGATTTGAAAAAGTTACTGTGCCATCAGCTCCTGCCGTTACCCCTTCCGCAATTTTTGAGGCGTAACTTGGCGCAGCATCAGTCGCATCCGATTGAACCTCTTGGGATGCTTTTTCGGCAGTAGCGCCATTAGAACGTAAGTTCAAATAATGGTCAGTGACATCATAAGCTGTAAAAGTAACACCTGCTAATGGCGTGCCACCAAAGTTGTTGTCTACTTCACCTGTATTGGTCTTACTATCAGGCACTTGTCCTTCATCAAAGACCCTCTTATGTAATGTAACATTAACACTGTCTGTTGTGTCCGCAGATACATTAGTAACACCAAACATAGCTGTTACTAAAAGAGGAAGTACGAGTAAAATCGCATTAGCCATTTGTGCCCATGATTTACTTTTCATTTTTAAAACTCCTTTTTAATTGTAATCTCTTCTTATAAATTTTTATCAATATTACTAATAAAATAATCAGCAAGCCGACTAAAGAAATGGTACCAATTGCTATTCCTGTTTCTGGTAAGAATGGCAAGCTAAATGGTGGTTGCTTAGTCGGTTGCTTTTTTTGGTAATTTAAAACCCTCAAACTGGCATTTTGAGACACGTCATTAGGTATCACACCCGCAGCTACTTTAGACAATGGCTCGCCATTAACAGTAATTGGCGGTACATTAGCTAAGCTAGTGACTGCTGGAATGTTAACACTAATGTGTTGTGCCTGAGAAGATATGTCAAAGTTCTTTAATGTTTGAACCTCTTGAAAATAATATTGACCCGCGGGTAGCTTACTATTATTCAAAGCAACTAAACCGGTATCATCAGATACGATTTTCTTTATTTCTTTCTCATGTAGTGGGTCATCAGTGGTTTTCCAACTATTGTCATCAGTCAGGTATTTTTTTTGATTATCAACCGTTTTATACAACACAAATTTGACACCTGTTAATGGTAATTCTTTATGATCAAGGGTTTTTCCATATTTAAAAAAATATGGTATACGTGTCACAATAGCAGATTTGGTCTCAACTTCAAGCTTGTTTTTATCCATTTCTTGATTGCTTAGCGAAAATGCAACTGGATCACTAACTTGCTCATAGGACAAACCATCACTTTCAAGTTGGCTACTTTTTTGTTGCACAATAAGATAAGCTTTTCCATATTTTTTTGAAACATGAAATGTTGCTTGTCCATTGGCATCAGTAGTTTTAGTATCTATCAAACAAATATGACTGTCTTGAATATAATTTTGAATACCCTGGTTTTGAGATTTCAAATTTTCAAAATAATTTTCATCATTTTCATGCTTCTGGTAATCAGCCGTCAAATCATACAATTGAAATGTTACGTTACTGCCAGGAGTATAGGATACTGGATTTGATTCATACACACTCAACTGATGATGCAATTCTATCGTAAATTGGTTATCAGTATCGGCTAAAACCTTTAAATTGTCTTGTTGCAAGCTAAGCAGCCCAAATGAAATACAGGTAATGATAAACACAATCATTTTTTTAATCATGATCGGTTACCCCGCTTTATTCGGAAAATATAATAACCGCTAGCACCCAAGGCAATTAATATAAAGGCACCAGCTATCAACATGTAGCGCACAATACCAGTGCCACCTGTAGATGGAAAAACAGTTTTATTTGAATTGTTGACCGTTAGGCTAATCTGATTGTTACCTGCATCATTTTGTAAAGTTGATTTCCAATCGCCATTATTGTTAGTTACCTTAACACTGCCATCATCAGAAATTATTATTGTGACATCTTTACTAGCAATGTATCCATCAGGAGCTTTTGATTCTTTCAAAGTATATGTTCCTGATGAAAGATTTTCAAAAGTGAAAGTCGACGTTGGATCGGTTTCTTTGTAAACTGATGTTTTGCCATCAGAGTCAGTTAATGTGAATTTAGCACCTTTAAGCGCATTTCCAGTTGTTTTGTCAACTTTATTAACTGTCAGATTAAACTTCTTGAAAGTATCATTTTTTACAAATCTAACAACATTATTCTTATCAGTATTGTTTGATTTGTCAGTAGCAATAGAAAAACCATCTTTATAGCCGTTGCCATCCGTGGTTGGTGATTTCACATTAATACCTTGACCGCTACTTGACCATTTTCCATCTTGCGATAGTGTTATTGGATAAACCGTAGAATCAAGTTGATACCCAGATGGACTCTTAGTTTCTTGAATGGTGTAATCCCCTGGTGTCAGTTGCTGTAACTGATTATCTTTTAATGTATAGGACTGCTTGCCATCCGTTGATTTAACAATAAATTCAGCACCAGTGAGTTTATTTTTCGAGTTACTTGCATACTTATCAATAATCAAACCATATTGTGTATTTGTTATCGTTGACTCATTTATTTTGTTAGTAATGCTTGAAACGTAACCATCCGTACTTTCGTTTAGCACCTGATAATTGAACGTTCCACCTTTGTTATCATAAGCTGGTAACGAAACCGATTGATTATTTCTATTCAACTGTTTGAAAGTTTTAGACCAATTATCCGATTTACTCAAAGTACCAGTTGCCCGCCAATCGTTTGATTGGTTGTTCGTAGTTCGCGTTACTTCAAAATTAATACTATCTGGTCGCTTCGATGAATCAGTCAACTCTTGCCATTGTTTGATAACCTTTAGCTCCGTTCCAGGTGCTTTCGCAGAAGGAACACCAAATTCTACAGCGTTACTATCCTTTGTCGGTGTAAATGTTGTTTTGCCATTCATCTGATACCAGTAATCCGGTTTAAAATTATCTGATTCAGTATTTAAATGCACCTGATAATGTATTTGAATTTCTTGATCTTTCCCCAGATTAATATTACTTACAGAGATACTTCCGTTTGATTTGGTAACTGTTGGTAAATTCTGAACAACACTACTTCCTACACTCTTAACCGTCGGCGTGTCATCTCCATAAATAAATTGAGAACCTAACGGATCTGAAATACTTCCTTGGTTGACCGTGTTGAATTGACTCAGAACATCTTTTGCTTGGTTTTTCAAATACGTTTCCACATCAGATGCACTGTTAGCATCTTGATAAAGACCAGGAGAGGCCAATAGCTTCATCCGATCACGTACTTGGCTATCAGTTAAGTATGTATAGCTATTATTATTTGTATAACCTACATCTTTGGATAACTGAATGCCCAATGCATGTAATTCGGTACTCTGGCTTTTTGCAATTAATGATTCACCTAATGTTGCTGGCCAAGTGTCCTTAATAGTTTTCCCAGAAACAGTATACGATGAGGGTGTTCTACTATTTCCACTTGCTTTCCATAACTGAGAAGTAAATCTTGGTTCGTCTCGATTTGTACCGAATGCCGTCCCATAATCTGTTCCATTAATAGTCGTTGCCCCAGTAACCTTGTATGAAAATGTAGGCACTCCATCAGTTAACAAGATCATCATTTTCTTATGATCATTGCTATCACCAGCAAGCATGCTTTGACCGGTACGAATTCCTAATTGTGTGAAAGTTCCACCTTTAAAGTCGTTAGCTAATAAATTATTAATTCTCGTTATATGTGCCTGATTATCAGATGCATCAATATTTTCAGATAACGTTCCTGAACTACTTATATACCCTGGACTTGAAAAGCCAACTACACCGACATTAACATACTTACCAATTCCCGCATCGTTAATAGTCTTTAAGAAGTTTTTAACACCTTGACGAGCCGCACCAACTCGGTCGTTTCCACCGTTTACGGATGAGTTCATTGATCCAGACATGTCAACAACTAACACAATATCGATCGGTTTAATATTCTTAACTTCATTACCTTTGGCATTCAAGTAGACATCATATAACCCTGGTGTTGATGTTTCTTTAGCATACTTCCGAATTTGATAATCCGGATTACTAGTGTCGGTACCAAATTTCAAATATGATTTTGATGTATCAGATGAATCCCCACTCCAACTGCTATTCTTGTCCCAGCCATTACTCGCATCTCCACCTTGATGATTTATTACCGTATTTTGACCTGGAATGGTCCAAGAGTTAGTAGGATATACACCTTTGTTGTCATTCGTATATTGTGGCGTTATATTACTATCAGCAAAGGCAGTCGTAATAGGTACAGTAAATTCAGTGGCAATTAATGATAATATCAAAAAAAATTGAATAATAGAACGAGCAATGACCTTATTTCTAACATTATGACTATTTCTTCCCATTCTTCCCCCTTCTATAAACCACTCATATAATTATCAAAGTGGACAACTTTTTAAGGCATGTTCACGGTATAATTTAAAAAGTATCACAACTTGAAAGATGCGAGCTTTTTTCAATAACAGGATAATTATATCATATAAATAATTTTAAAGTTCATTTACCTTAATTTTCAATTAATTTAAGTCAAAAATATAATCATTAAAGTACATAAAATTAGGGATTACATCTTTCAAGTTGCGAGCTTTTATATTGTATATTTAAATGCAGATAATCCTCAATTTATAATTAAGGAGACACTTACATGAAATACGGATACGCTCGTGTGAGCACAGAGGGACAACACTTAGAAACCCAAATTGAAGCATTAAAACAATCAGGTATTGAAAAAATTTATACAGAAAAATATACTGGCACAACAACTAATCGACCAGTATTTGATAAATTATTAAAAGATCTTCGAGCAAAAGATGTATTGGTCGTAACTAAATTAGATCGTTTTGCTAGGAATACGCATGAAGCTCTTGAAGTTATGCAAACCTTATTTGATCGTCATGTTGCTATTCACATCTTGAATTTAGGTCTAATCGATGAAAGTCCCACTGGTAAGTTAATTTTTACAATATTTTCTGCGTTTGCGCAATTCGAACGCGATCTTATTGTCACCAGAACCCAGGAGGGCAAAGCCTATGCTCGTATGCATAATCCTAACTTTAAGGAAGGTAGAAGAGAACAATATACTGACACAGAAATCATCAACGCTTACAATATGCACTGCCAAGATATCACATATAAACGAGTATCTGCGCAAACAGGCATTAGTATTTCAACGCTAAAGCGACGCATTAAAAAGCTTGACCTTAAAAATAATTCACGAGTGATACAAAATAAAAAACTATGAACACAAAAACAACTGGCGATCTGATATCCATCACAATTATAATGGAATATCAAATCATCAGTTGTTTTATTATCTTTTAAACAAAGCCACCAAAAGCATTGTTAAGATCAATTGGTTCGTGTTTTGTAACAATCGTTTCTTTATTGACAAATGTGTCGATACCAAGATCACCTAATTCACGACCGTAACCAGAGTTTTTAACGCCACCAAATGGTAATTCTGGTAATGTCCCACCAAAACTATTAACAAAGACAACACCCGTCTCAATTTGGGCAGCAACCTCAGCAGCATGTTCTGCATCAGCACCAAAGACAACACCACTCAATCCATAGTGAGAGTCATTAGCTAATGCAATCGCTTCTGCCTCATCCTTTACTTTAAAAATTTCACCGACTGGACCAAAAAATTCTTGATAAAAGGCTGGATTTTCTTTTGTAATATTTGTTAAGATGACTGGCTCAAACAGCGCTGCTGGTTGGCTTTGTTCAACGCTACCAAAAGCAATCGTTGCGCCAGCATCAACGGCTGCTTGAACTTGTTTAGTTAAATTTTGCTTAGCTTTTTTTGTACTTAATGGTGCCAAAGTTGTTTCTGGTCTGAGCGGATCACCCAATACCACTTCTGAAAATGCCGTTTTAAGCATATCAAGAACTTTGTCATAGTTCCTTTCAGTCACAATAAACCGTTTTGAAGATGAACATACCTGACCAGCATTGTGCAACCGAGCACCACCAATAATTTTCTTAATTTCTGATAGATTAGCATCATCCAACACGATGAACGGATCACTACCCCCTAGTTCTAATGAACTTTGTTTGAGATATTTACCAGCTTCTGCAGCTACCAATTGTCCTGCACGTTCTGATCCTGTCAAAGCAACACCTTGGACACGATCATCCGCAATAATTTTATTCACTTGATCGTAATCTATAAATAAATTAGTGAACACACCCTCTGGTAAACCAGCTTCCTTAACAAGTCTTTCAAAAGTAGCCGCAGCCAATGGGGTGTTACTAGCATGCTTTAACAGCATTGGATTTCCTGCCATATAGTTTGGTGCAAAAACACGCATAATTTGGTAATATGGAAAATTCCATGGTTCAACCATCATTAAGACACCGGTTGGTCGTGAAATAATTTGGGCTGGACCAATCGATGATATGATATCTCTTGGTTTTAAAAATTCTGCGCCATGTTCAGCATAATAGCGCGCAATGGCAACCGTAATGGCAACTTCGCCTTTCGCCTCTACTAAGCGTTTTCCCATTTCAATTGTGAGAATTTTAGCGAGTTCATCTGTTTTTGATTCAATCAAATTAGCTAAACTATGTAGTGCATCAGCACGACTGGCTACCGGATCATTACGCCATTTTTTATATAACGCATGTCCCTTAGTAATTGCTTCCTCAACATAGGCATCGTCATGATTGTCGTATGTCTTGATTATTTCGTCTGTGAATGGATTAACTGTTTGATAACTCATTTTATGCAACCTTTCTTGAAATATCAACCGACTATAACTTACAACACCTCAACTATAACACCTCAATACCACGAATCAAACTATTTTACTTGTGATTTTCCCATCAAAAAAGCACTTCAAAAATTGTTGAAGTGCATATACTACAGACCCTATTTTGATAAACATAAACTAGCTTTTATACCATACATCATTAACCCAGCAAGGCAATCACCACAAGATAAATTGACCAAGCCCAAACAATGTGACCTAAAATTTCTGAAAAATGTTCAGCAAATGGTTGATTGGCTGGTGAAGGTACTGTCTTTGATAGTGGCATAATCACAATATGAAAAGCAAACCAAATAACAAGACCATATAAACTACCTTGTCCTAAACTAATGATTGGCAATGCACGGTAAAACAGTGCAAAAGCAACTGCAAAGAAGATAGAAAAGGCAAAGTGCATCATAAGTGCGACGTAGTACACCTTTTGGTCTTTCGAATAATGCACATAAGCATGAGTGATACGGCGTGGTACGCCGAGCTGTTGTAATAACTGCTGTGGCGGATTCGTTTCATCACGTGCCTGACTTCTTGGTGGTAATATTGCTTCCCAACCAATTTTTACCATACCAGAAATCAAACCAGCAGCAATCCCCACAAATAAATTCATCGCTATCATCTATAAATCCTCCGAAAATCAAATCATTTAATTATACCACAGCAATTTGTAATCATCATTTATCGAGAAGACGACAACCACTGATATCGTTTTTACAGTTAACTTCTAACCACATTCAGTTGACTCGTATCATATGCCACCTTGGCATGATTAGTCTTTATAAGTTGCTGATCTAATAATTGATCATTTTGATCATAACGATATTGATAGATGTCACCACAACGGTAAACCACATGATTTTCTTCAGAAAAATGTTCGCCAACAACCTTAACTTCATAGCGTTCAGATTGTGGTTCAGACGCATATAATTCGCCATGCAAATATTTTTCACCGACATACGTCACGAGTTGATATGTTATTGATGTATTATTTTTAAATCGATAATCGAGGTAATTATACACAATAGAAGTGCCACTGCCAAATGGCACTTCTCGATTGGCATCTGGAAACATGTCGACTTGTTCATGATGATACTTTTCAATAACATCTAATGGTGTGTGTAAAACCATCCAGTGAATTAAATTGCTAAACTGACAAAGGCCGCCACCAGTTCCTTTTTTAAGCTGCCCATCATTGGCAACCATCAGACCATTTTGATAACCTCGTTCGGCTGTGCATCGGCCCACTAAACGCCAAAATGAAAATGTCTCTCCTGGCTTAATTATAATGCCATTAACTTTGGGTGCCGCAATTTTTAAGTTCGCCACTTTGGCTTCTTCAACTGGCACAGGTACTTTTCTGAGCCCACGTCTCATTAATGACTGATGACTAAACACCAAATAAGGGAGCTTATCGGCCTGTATCTGATGTGCTAGATTATTTTTCAAATTATCCGTCAACTGTCTTTTTAAAATATGTGCCTCATATGAAATCTTATAGGTCAACGGTGATATTTCACAAAACAACTTTCTTGTCATTACTATTCTCCCAATATGTCTAGGGAAATTTTAGCACAATAGTAATTATTTATAAAGCTTAATTGGGCTATTCTTTACAAAATTAATATGATATTCATTCACTGTAGGGCACAAAAAACAGCTTACCCCGCAACTCATTTACAAGATTCTCATCTGTGTAATATCGTCCGCGTGCCCAAACTTTCCGCCAAATGATCACATAACATAACCATCACTTCTAAGCTCAAACATTGAGTAAACTGTCTTGGATTGAAAGAAATCCATTCCCGCCATCGTTATGGATGACTTCAACAACTTGGATTGTTATTAGGAGTTCTTCCTAATCTATACCTAAATTATAGCATCTATCTTTCAATTATGCAAGCGCTTACAATTTATTAAATTTAATAACTTACTTTATCCTTTAAATGTTTTTGCTTGTCTGGTACACTATATGTAATTATACTGGTAGATTATGAATCTATTGATCCTTATTTTTCAGATCTTTTGGTAATCACTATCGTATAAAATCATTTACGATTAACAATACGTGCATTGAGGAGAGACATGATGAGTGAAAATTCAACACATATTCCCGAAGAAGTCAAAGGTTGGAACTGGGGTGCTTTTATTTTTAATGTTTTGTGGGGTATTGGCAATAAAACATACTTACCCTTACTCTGCCTCATACCCATCTTCAACTTAATTTGGATGTTTGTTTGTGGCTTTAAAGGTAATGAATGGGCATGGCAAGATGGTGATTATAAAGACGTTGAAACTTTTAAGGCAGTGCAAGCCACTTGGAATCGCGCAGGATTAGTATACTTTATCATCACTGTCGCTTTTCTTGCCCTATACTTTTTATTCATTGGCACTGTTATTACATCTATCCTAAATAATAATCGCTATTAACTCAACGCACGAAAAACGTGCATACCTATATTGTGTATGTCTACAAGGCGCATTCAAAAAAATATATTACTGGTGGTACGTATGAAAAAAACAAATCTATTTAGAATTGCTATTATAATTGCTTTGTTAGGCATATTATTGTACCAATTCATCACTAATACTCATAATTTATTCCTACAAATAACACAAACTGTCTTATTTTTTTCTCTCTGGTTGGTTATTGCTATTGATCAATACCAACAAAACCATTCTAAGAAATACTTGGTACGGCATTTAATTTTCATAGGTGTATCAATATTAATTTTAATTACTGTCCTGCTTGCTTTTAAATAAGCGCTGCAGACATTCACAATTGATGATTAACAAAACAGGAGAGTTTAACAATGCAATCGTATGCCAACAAAGACGAATTAATCATGGCAATTAACACAAGTTATCAAAAATACATAACTGAATTTACAGATATTCCAAATCATTTAAAGGATAAACGTATTGCAGAAGTAGATCGTACACCAGCCGAAAACCTATCGTACCAACTTGGATGGCTTACCGCACTATTAGACTGGGAAGAAAATGAAAAGGCCGGAAAGCATGTTGATGTACCTGCTAAAGGTTACAAGTGGAACAACCTGGGTGAATTATATCACTCTTTTTATGCGACCTACAGTGACTATTCATTAGAAGCATTAATCACGTTGCTAAACGCACGTGTGGCAGCATTATGCAATTTAGTTGCATCCTTACCTGAGGATATTTTGTTTGCGCCAAATAAACGGCAATGGGCAACGACAAATGCACAATGGCCAGTCTGGAAATGGGTTCATATCAACTCTGTGGCCCCTTTCAAAACATTTCGAACTAAAATTCGAAAATGGAAAAAGTATGCGCTCTAAGCTAAGAGCGGAAACGACTTTATCTCAGTTATTGATAATGAGAAATATTTGGCTTACCTCATGTAGAAAGTAGTTGACGTCAGACCTTTTTTTCTGTATACTTATATCTTGTTATGGCGCTATGGTCAAGTGGTTAAGACGTCGGCTTCTCAGGCCGAAATCGAGGGTTCGACTCCCTCTAGCGCTATTTTAACATTTTGTGGCGCTACACTAGGTTTTAAAAATCTTGATGTAGTGCCTTTTTCGTCTCACCACATATCGTCAAATCCCCAACAAGCAAAAACAACGCCTAAATTAGGCGTTGTTTTTTAGTCTAGGTCGACTTTTACTTCAAGACTTTCTCAGCTTCGGCCTTAATTTCTTTATCACTCATAGTTTTGTAGGCTTTTAAGTGTGCCAATGTTGATGCTGTATTTTTGTTACTTTCGTCCATGTAATGATTCCACAGTGCATCGCGTAATGGGGTTTTGTCCTCACTCCAATCGAACACTTCGTTCATTGCGAGATCTAACGTTTGATACTTTTCGTCTGCCATTTTATGGCCCCCTTATCTATACCCTTGTTATAGTTCTTTTTAAACAAAAATGCAAGTTTGTTATAAATGTATAGAAAGCTTTACATTTAAAAAAAGCTTTGCTACAATATAAATGTAAAGTGTTATATACATTTTTTGGAGGCTAACCATTGAAAAATCGTATTCAGGAGCTCAGAAAGGCACAACATATGACACAAGCTGACTTAGCTGATAAGTTAGAAGTCACACGCCAAACAATCATATCTCTAGAAAAAGGCAAGTATAATGCATCGCTATTACTCGCGCATCATATTGCAACCCTTTTTCAACTTAAAATTGAAGACATTTTTATTTTTGAGGAGGACAAAACAGATGCTTAAAAAGTTATTTGCAACACCACAAGCTGGTATGAGCGATAAAGAATATGGCGATTTAATACGATGGCAGACTAATTTTATCACGATACTTTTCATTGCTTTATCTATTTTCTTATTCGCAGCTAGTATACCAATATATTATTTTTATGGTCATCAGCTTGGTTCATTTACATCCGGTATTTACTCTGGTCTAATTGGAGGTGCCATTGGTACAAAATTGGCTAGTATGACCTATTTGTCCAATCCACAGGAATTACATCGCAAAAAGATAAAGGAAATTGATGAACGTGTGCAACAAGTTCGCCAACGTGCTGATGCACTTACTTTGAAAATATTACTTGTTATTGCTTACTTAGCCTTTATTTTAGGCGCAAGTTATTTTACACAATATTTTTGGTACCTCGCTTCACCGCTTTTTCTAATTCTCATACTACAGCCTAGTCTTCGTTGGTTGTTGACTAAACTATTATAAGGAGTAATACATGATTCAACTCACAAATCTTAACAAGCAGTTCGGCGATAAAATTGCCGTTAACGACATGAACATGACCCTAGAACCTGGAAAAGTGATGGGTTTGATTGGTCAAAATGGTGCTGGTAAAACAACAACATTTCGGATGATCTTAAATTTTATTACACCAACCTCAGGTACGATTACTTGGAACGGTCACCCGATTACGCAGGCTGATAAACAAAAGATCGGTTTTTTGCCGGAAGAACGCGGACTTTATCAAAAACTAACAATTGAAGAGCAAATCTTATATTTCGCTGAGCTCCATGGTATGACCCGCTCAGATGCTAAAATTGCTTTAGCAGATTGGTTAAAGAGATTAGATGTTGTTGGAAAAGCAACAGATAAAGTGCAATCTTTATCCAAAGGAAACGCTCAAAAAGTTCAAATGATTGCGTCTCTGATTTTCAACCCTGAATTTATTATCCTTGATGAACCTTTTTCAGGTCTTGATCCAGTTAATACAAGTATTATGATGGATGAAATTGTGCGTATGCGTGACAATGGTGCCATGATTATTTTCTCGAGTCACGATATGAACAACGTCACTAAAATTTCTGACAATCTCACCATGCTTAAACAAGGTAAAATTGTTTTACAAGGTGGTGTGCAAGACATACGTGAACAATTTGGTCGTACAAAAGTATACGTCGAAGGCCCCTTTACAATGGATGAGCTCGCCAAAATTACTGGTGTAACGCATATCAAACCACAAGGCGCAGGATTTGACATTACAATTAGTAACGAAACTGTTGGTCATCAAATATTTGACTACGTCACACGTCATGGCTATATCCCTGCTTTTTCACAACAACCGCCTACACTCGATGATATTTTCCGCCAGGAGGTCGCCTATCATGAATAACGGACTCGCTATTGTTATCAAACAAACTTACCGTACCCATTTCAAATCTCGTGGGTATTGGTTACTCGTGTTATCCCCTATTATTTTTGCCGTCGTTATTGGTGGTATTATCTTTGGTATCACTCAAATGCAAGGTAATACAACACCAACAGTCGCAGTTATTGGAAATCCTCAGGTACGCAAAGTATTTAAAGCTGATGAAAAATCATTAGATATCAAAGTGTCAAAAATAACAGACAGCAAAGCTGCTAACAAGGCACTTACTGCAACAGATATCGATGGTGTTTTAACCATTGGTGCAGATAATGCCACACTAACAACACAACCAAAAAGTAACACCATCAATAAAGAAGCGATTATCAGTGTACTAGGCAATCTGTCTCGTAGCCAAAAAGCATCGGAATACGGTCTAACAACAGAACAAACACAAGCGTTAATCAAACCTTTTAATTTGAAATCAGTTGTGCAACAAACTAACAGTCAATCGACAGATGGTGATAACTCTGACATGGCTAACTATGGTATTGCCGTAGCGATTGGTATCGTTACAACAATGATTGTCATGTGGTACGCTTCCATGATTGCTACTGAAATTGCCAATGAAAAATCATCACGTATTATGGAAACACTTTTAGCAGCAACATCTGCTAGTATCCAATATTTCGGTAAAATGATTGGCATCTTTGCGTTGGCCGTTACTCACTTAATCATCTACATTATTGCCGGCACTATTGGTTATTTCTTTTTGCAAAACAATGCCTTGTTAAGTGGCATTAAACAAACCTTTTCAAATGTCACAATCGGCTTTGCTATCTACGCCGTTTTGTTCATTTTAGTTGCTGTTGCTTTGTATCTTGTACTGACAGCAATGATTGCCTCACTCATTAATGATAATGCACAAGTGCAGCAAGCCGTTCAACCAATTACAATTTTAGCAATGATCGGTTATATGTTTAGTTTTGTTATGACTAATATGCCAAATAACATCGTCATCAAAGTTGTGAGTTATGTCCCATTTATTTCACAAAGTATGATGCCCATTCGTTTGGTCACTAAGGTTGAAACGTGGCCAGCAGCAATTGTTGCATTACTTATTTCTCTTGTAAGCGTGATTGCACTCGCTTGGTTTGGAAAGCGTATTTACGCCAAAAATGTGCTATCCTATAGTGATGACAAAATCATGTCACAACTTATCAAAAATATTAAAGATAGACATTAATTCGGAGCTTTAAAACCATGGATCACACACCTTTCTTCTTAACGAATCGTAAGTGGTACACCTACGAAGAACGTCAAACATCTACTGGTGTGCCATTTCAACGCTTCGAACTAACCAACAAAGCCACACCAGCAGCAATTAAAAGCTTTAAGGAAACGATGATGGTTATTGGGCGAGATGCCATCATTGACCCCACAAACCTCAATCGCTTCCAACAAGCCCTTGGGTATGCTGCACGACAACATCTACTTTATGAAGAGCATGGATTAGATGATGTCGCAATCGCTCGTGAACTCACGTTTATCAGCTATGCTATTCGGTCATACCAATTGCTCAGTGATGATTTAAATGCACCAAATACGCTTATTTTTAGTCAACGTATTGGTTCCTTGTATCGGAAATTCCTAAAAGCCCATACCACAAGAATTGCAGATGAAGCGCTTAACACTTGGATTATTGCCCAAGATAATAAAGTCAATCATTGACATAAAAAAGGCGTCACGCTCGTTGAAAAATCAACGATTGTGGCGCCTTTTTAGTATCTATAAAATCAATATTAGGATTCTCCATTCAAAAGAGCATCAATTTCTTTTTCTTCTAATTGACTAAATTTTAGCGTATCAAGCGCTTTAACATTATCAATTAATTGTTCTGGACGACTAGCACCGACCAAAACACTGGCTATTTCTGGTTGACGTAGATCCCAAGCCAAGGCCATTTCAGCAAGTGTCTGTCCTCGTCGTTTGGCAATTTGATTTAATTTTTTAACCGTGTGCAAGGTTTTTTCAACCTGATCCACTTTTAAAAACGGGCTTGACGACTTAGCAGCTCGAGAATCTGTCGGAATACCATCAAGATAGCGATCAGTCAATAATCCTTGCGCTAGTGGGCTGAAAACAACTGCAGATCTACCTTCTTGTCTCAAAACTGGCAATAAATCATTTTCAATATGACGATCAAACATATTGTATCGTGGCTGATGAACAATAAACGGTGTTCGTAACGCCCTAAAAACTTGACTAATAGCCGCCGTTTGAGCGCCATCATAATTTGAAATACCAATATATAATGCTTTTCCCTCATGTACCAATGCATCCAATGCTAGGGCAGTTTCTTCAATTGGTGTTTCGGGGTCTGGACGATGCGAATAAAAAATATCCACGTAATCTAACCCCAATCGTTTCAAACTCTGATTCGCACTTGCAATAATACTTTTACGTGACCCCCAGTTACCATAGGGTCCATCCCACATTTCATAACCTGCTTTACTAGTGATTACCATCTCATCACGATAAGGTTTCATATCTTTAGCCATCATGCGACCAAAATTCACTTCAGCGCTACCCGGTGTTGGCCCATAGTTATTCGCCAAATCATAATAGGTAATCCCTAAATCAAATGCCTGGTGCACAATACGTTTTTGGTTATCATAAGCGTCTACACTACCAAAATTATGCCAAAATCCCAATCCAAGCGCAGAAATTTTCAGACCACTTTGTCCAACACGATTATACAGCATTGTTTCATAACGATTATTGTTTGCTTGATACATATCATTACCTTTCCTTATCACATATCAATTAATTAATGTTTTTAACTTAACCATACCAATTAACAACTAAAGTCTAACATAGTTTAATCAGATAAGACATTTTTTTGATTGTGTTCACAACAAAAAAAACAAGACGCATCGATTTAACGCGCTGTCTTGTTTTAAAAAAAATATGCTGTTCCTATTACTTGTACCAACTATCGGCCAATTTGGCATGTGATTTCAACCATTTATTTGCAGCTTGTTCTGGTGATTGACCATTTTGTATGTCAAGCATGACACTTTCCATGTCGTCTTTCGTCCAATTGAATTTATTCATCACTTTTTCAAATTTAGGATTATCATGCTTCAAATCCTTACGCACAATGGTATTAATTGTTTCATTCTTACCCATTGTACCTTTTGGATCTTCTAAATACTTTAACTTATACTTACTAAACATCCAATGAGGTGACCAACCCGTCACAATAATATCTTGTTTTGCCTTATATGCTTTATCAAGCGCAGTAGTCATGGCGCCTGAAGATGACGACGACAGTTGCCATCCTTTAAGATTAGGATAACTATCAACCGTCTTTTGTGCGGTTATCATAGCACCTGCTCCGGGCTCAATCCCAGTTACTGTTTTATTAGCTTCATTTTTCAAGTCAGCAATTGAATTTACTTTCATATAATCAGGTACGACGAACCCTGTTTTGGCACCATGAAGATTAGGTCCAAGTAATGATATATCATTCTTATACTTGTCATACAATGCTTTATGCGTGTATGGTAGCCAAGCACTCACAGATGCATCAACTTGACCATTAGCTACTGACTGCCATAAAACAGCATTATCCAGGGGCGTCATGGTAACGTCATAGCCATGTTGACGTAACGATTGCGCAAGCACATTTGTTGAAGCAACCTCAGAGTCCCATGCAACATACCCTAATGTCACTTTTTGGCCTGTCGTTTTATGTGATGTCATGGCATTCACAACGCCGCCACCAATCATCACAACTACCGTAGCTAGTACGGCCCATCGACGCCAAGGTTTACTAATTGATTTCTGACCAGGTGTTGTATTTAACTTTTGAGTAAAACGATCAATAATAATAGCTAAAATAACTAACCCTAATCCGTTAACAAATCCAGAACCCACATCAGCACGTTGTACAGCAGACAAGACACCACGTCCAAGACCAGGGGCCCCAATCATAGAAGCTGTAACAACCATCGACAATGCTAACATGATTGTTTGGTTAGCACCAGCTAAAATGGTATTACGTGCATTAGGTAATTCGAGCTTAATCAATTTTTGCCATGTTGTTGATCCAAACGAATCAGCAGCCTCAACTAAAGCAATTGGTACTTGACGAATACCTAAATCAGTCATTCGAACCATTGGTGGTAAGGCGAAAATAATCGAAGCAAACACGCCGGGTACAACACCAATACCAAAGAATGCAACAGCTGGTATCAGATAGACGAAGCCAGGCATTGTCTGCATAAAGTCTAGAATTGGCTTCACTATCGCTGCTGTTTTAGGAGACTTAGCAGTTAAAATTCCTAACGGAATACCAATAACAAGCGATATGACGGACGCCATGATCACCAATGTCACTGTACTCATTAGGTCAGACCACAAATTTTGATTAGCAATCAATGCTAATCCAATAAAGGTAAATATTGGGAAACCGTATTTTTTTCGTGTTGTTAATACAGCTATAAGCGTTAAACCAATTATCATCAACGGCATCGGAACAGCTGTTAAACCGTTTGTTATGCCGTCCATAACATTTTGTCCACCCTTTTGCATCAAATTGAATAACCCTGATAAATGCGTTGTTAACCAACTGACAATATCACTAATCCAATTTTCTAACGGTATCTTAGGTAAATTAGGCATTATCTTCTCCCTCCGTATCAGCTAGTGCTTCCAAAACAGAGCCTCGAATAATCACACCACGCACACGGTTATTAGTATCAACAACCGCAACTGGTGTCTGTGAATCATAAATAATAGGCATAATATCTGCAACTAGCGTGTCTAATGCAACCGTTGGCATCGTTGACACTGCTTGAGATAATGGTGTTTGATTACGACGTGCTTTAACAGCCTCATCTGATGACAAGTAACCAAGTAACTCTCGTTTACGATTGACGGCTACTAAACCAGATACCTCTTCGTCCGCCATTTTACGCAAAGCGACAGTTGGCCCATCTACATCAACATTTGTTGTCAATGATGGAATCATAATACTTTCGGCAGTCAGAACTTTTGAACGGTCAACACCACCAATAAATGTTTTCACGTAATCATTAGCTGGGTTAGTTAAAATTTCTTCACCTGTTCCAATTTGTTGTAACTGTCCATCTTTCATAATGGCAATATGATCACCAATGTGTAGGGCTTCATTCAAATCATGAGTAATAAAAATAATTGTTTTTTGCACATTAGCTTGTAGCTCTAGCAACTCATCTTGCATTTCACCACGAACCAGTGGATCGAGAGCTGAGAAAGCCTCATCCATTAATAGAATATCCGGATCATTTGTCAATGCACGTGCTAATCCGACACGTTGTTGCATACCACCTGACAACTGATTAGGATATTGATCTTTATAACTTAGCAACTTAGCATTGTCCAAGGCTTGTTCTGCGCGCTTACGTCGCTCTTCCTTGTCGACACCCTGAATTTCCAAACCATATTCTGTGTTTTCCAATAACGTGCGATGTGGGAAAAGCCCAAAATTTTGGAACACCATACTCATCTTTTGACGACGAATATCTAGCATCTGTTTCTTATTAAATTTTGTTATTTCTTGTCCATCAATAAATAACTGTCCTTCAGTCGGCTCAATCAATCGATTTAACAATCGAATCAAAGTGGACTTTCCTGAACCTGATAGTCCCATAATGACAAATATTTCACCTTCGTCAATACTCATACTGATGTCATAAACACCCACGGTACTACCTGTTTTTTCAACAATTTCGTCCTTGCTTTTATTCTGCTTCACCATCTTCAGCGCTGCCTTAGGCCGCTTACCGAATATTTTCGTGAGATGTTTAATCTCTACTTTAGCCATGAATCCTCCAATTTTTTTGAAAAATAATTCAACTTGTGTTATTCTCCATTGACTCTTTTTGTAATCTATCTTATACTTCAGAGTGACAACTCATTACAAAAAACAAGTTGCCACTAAGTGATGTCTTCTATTTTGTCACAAGTTGTCACTTTTGTCAAATTCACACATGATTTCGGAGAACGTTATGCAAACAATCAGAGAACCTAGATACCGTAAAATTGCTTATCAAATTGCAAAGAAAATAGCTGATAATGAATATACAGTTGGCAGTAAATTGCATGCACGATCAACGTTATCAGTCGCTTTTGGTGTCTCCTCTGAAACTGCAAGAAAGGCGGTTAGCGTCCTAGCTGATCTTCAAATTGTCAAGCCTGTTCATGGCAGTGGTGTTGAAGTTTTATCACGTGAAAAAGCCAAAGATTTTTTAAGCCAAGCACAAGAAACTTCAGACATGCAAACAATTCATACCCAAATTAATCAATTGATTACTAGCCAAAAAACCGAAATTAAAGCATTGGAAAACAATTTGGCCTTACTGTTTGAACAAAATCAACGTGTACAACGCCATAGTCCTTTGAGCCCCTATGAACTTGAATTGAATGATGACAGTTCAAAATTCGGGCAATCTATTGGCAGTCTGACACTTTGGCAAAACACCGGTGCTACTATCGTCGCACTATTGCACAATGATGAACTTGTTGTTTCCCCGGGCCCCTACGCTGTTATCGAACGTGGTGATACGCTTTACTTTGTTGGTAAAGAAACCACTGTGCAAGCTGTTCATAAATTTTTCTATCATGACTAATCATTCAAAAACAGTCACTTCAACATCATTTGAAGTGACTGTTTTTTGTTAAACATAAAAAATATTCTGATCAAAGTTACATTTATGTGTTAAAGTAAACTTTTTTTAAAAATAAGTTGACAAATATCATACTCTTTTGTAAACTAATGAATATTAAAAGTTTACAAAAGAGGAAATTATGAAAACCAAAAAACTAACATTCACAGTTGCTATTATTGCAATACTAATTGTCATGGCCTACGTTCCCGTCATTCCGATTGGTGTTGTTCCGATTACAATTCAAAATATTGGGATTATGTTAGCAGGTGCCATATTAGGTTGGCGCCATGGATTTTTAGCAATTATAGCCTGGCTATTACTGGCTATGCTAGGATTACCAGTATTGACTGGTGGTTCTGGTGGTTTACCACATTTCTTTGGTGCCACCGCCGGATATCTCTGGGCCTACCCATTTGCCGCACTACTTATTGGACTTGGTATGTCAATGCTTGATAAGTTCAATGCCACCAATTTTGTGACGATTCTACTCACAATTTTACTATTTGGTGTCATATTCATCGATGTTTCAGGTGCTGTCGGGCTGAACATTGTGACACATATGCCACTGTCAAAAGCATTATTCATGCAATTAGCATTTATTCCAGGTGATGCCATTAAAGCAGTGCTTGCAACAATTATTACCTTGACATTGCGTCGTCGATTCAGTATGTTACGCCATGTCTGAAATTATTGGACTCGCAATTGATGATGCTGGTCGCTGTCAACATTGGCATCAATCAGTTGACATCATTGCCAACAAATGTCGCGCTTGCCAAAAATATTTTGCCTGTTACTTATGTCATCATGCGATAATGACACACCAATTTGAACCAATGCCAATGTCACAAATAAGTGTCATGTGTGGTATTTGTCACTTGAAAATGACTGGCAATGATTATATCCAGCAAACAAACTGCCCAACTTGTCATCATCAGTTTAATCCACAATGCCATCTACACAAAGATATTTATTTTTGTTGAAAATCATCATGCCATAAAATGTGACGATAAAACATATAAAATAGCTACGCGTCATGATTGACGCGTAGCTATTTTAAACTCATTGGTAATTTTCTGCTAATGTCACCGTATTTTCTAATAACGTTGCAATTGTCATTGGCCCAACACCGCCAGGAACTGGTGTAATATAACTAGCCACACCTTGTGCTGACTTAAAATCAACATCTCCGACCGCAACACCATCAACATAGTTCATACCCACATCAATGACCACCGCACCTTCTTTAAGATCAGAACCTTTTAAAAAGTTAGGTTGACCGACACCAATAACAACAATGTCTGCCGCTTTTAAATGCGTTCTTAATGTTAATTCGGGTGTGTACCGATGTGCTAGTGTAACTGTAGCATCAGCATTTGTTAATAAGGCAAACATTGGACGACCGAACAACTGTGATCGTCCAATAACTAATGCACTCTTTCCAGCGATATCGATATCATAATGTTGCAACAATGTCATCACACCTTGTGGTGTGGCAGCAACTGTATAATCTTGCAGCGCATCACCAAACAGCATACCTTGCACAGTGGCTCCTAAACCGTCGGCGTCTTTGTGTGGTGCAACAGCCGAAAAGACCTCACGTTCTTTGACCCCTTTTGCTAAGGGGCTTTGTACCAAAATACCAGTGATATGTTCATCCGCATTTAACTTTTCGATTAATGAAATGACACTTTCCGTTGTTGCCGTGGCATCTGTTGGAATGTCTTGCGTTACAATACCTACTGTCGCTGCCTTTTTTGATTTCATATTGACGTACAACCGACTGCCATCATTTTTAGGATCATAGACCACAGCCAAAGTCACTGGTTTTGGTAATTTTGACACACGTTCAGCAGTTTTGGCATTAGTAATCTTGGCTACCGCTGCACCATCTAGTATTTCAGTCATTAAAAAGCTCCTTCGTTTGTTCGTAATTTTATGTTATATTCTTCTTAACAAAATAAATTAACTGGAGTGCATCATGCCACAAAAACGTATCAGTTGGGATCAATATTTTATCGCACAAGCCGCCATCTTATCAACGCGTTCAACCTGCACACGATTACATGTCGGCGCTGTAATTGTCCAAAACAACAGAATTATCACAAGTGGTTATAATGGTGCCGTATCGGGAACACCACATTGTACAGATGTTGGCGATCTCATTGTTGACGGTCACTGCATTCGTGCTGTTCATGCGGAACAAAATGCTCTCATGCAGGCGGCACAAATGGGTATAAGCGTTGACGGTGCCGAAGTTTATGTCACTGATGTCCCTTGCATTCATTGTACAAAATTATTATTACAAGCGGGTATATCAAAAATAAACTTTATGCGCGATTATCATAATGATGCTTTCGCTGAGGCATTATTGGCAGAAAAACATGTCAGTTTACAACAAGTACCTTTTTCACAACAGACTGCCGAACAAATTAATTTAAATCAATTTATTATGCACGATTAGTGTTATAAATAGTTAGCGTGTGTATCTGTTAATAACGAACTATTTTCATTTTATCATAGTTTATTATTTAAGAAAACGAATATAAAAAATATATTAGACACTTAATGACACAATATGCACCCTTAATGCCATACAATATCAAAAAGTTCGTCTGTTAACTAAACCTTCGCTGTTTTGTTACTTTGTCAACCTTGATTATTAACCCTCTTTTCGTTAATATTTATAGTAAGGCACATCCTGAAAGGAATGACGTGCAAGTTAGTCTCACGTCTGAAATACACTATGTCAAAAAATGAACAACAATATCTTGATCTCGCACAAAAAGTACTCAACGAGGGGGCTTTAAAGGGCGATCGTACAGGCACTGGAACACATTCCTTATTTGGAACACAAATGCGTTTCGATCTCCAAGAGGGCTTCCCATTACTGACAACTAAAAAGGTCTATTTTGGTCTCATTAAGTCTGAATTACTTTGGTTCTTGCGTGGGGATAATAATATTCGTTTCCTATTACAACATAACAATCATATTTGGGACGAGTGGGCATTTAAGAATTGGGTAGAATCCGACCAATATACCGGCCCTGACATGACAAACTTTGGTCACCGTGCCATAGAAGATCCTGAATTTGCCGCCACTTATAAAATTCAAAAAGATATTTTTGTGGATAAGATCTTAAATGACGATGATTTTATGGCTACATTTGGCTATGTTGGGGATGTTTATGGTAAACTTTGGCGTAATTGGGAGACAACATCTCTAAACGCAGATGAAGGCACTATTGATCAAGTGAGCCGCTTAGTGCATGATATTAAAACAACACCTGATTCAAGACGTCTGATTCTCACAGCTTGGAATGCCGAAACAACCCCACAAGCGCCTTTGCCTTCTTGCCATGTGCTTAGCCAATTTTACGTGGCTGATGGCAAGCTTAGCGTCCAATTATATCAGCGTTCGGGTGACTTTTTCCTAGGTGTACCCTTTAATATTGCTTCTTATTCACTGTTGCTTCATATGGTCGCTGCTCAAACTGGTTATGAAGTTGGTGACTTTGTTCACACTATTGGTGATACACATATTTATAACAACCATGTTGACCAAATAACCGAACAACTTTCACGTCCAATGCATCAGTTACCAAAAATTTGGTTAAATCCCGAAGTGAAGTCGCTATTTGATTACACCATGGATGACATAAAAATATTGGATTACGAAAGCGAACCAGCAATCAAAGCACCTGTTGCTGTTTAGTCCGTTAATTGTTTAGACACCGCAACTGAAAGATTAATCATGAAAATTAGACCGCTCGAAAAGAAAGATTTACCTTATATTTATCAGCAAGAAAATTCACGTAAAGTCATGGCTTTGTGGTTTCAAGAAGCCTATACTTCTTTTGATGAATTAGAATTGCTCTATGACCGTCACGTGCTCGATCAAACTGAACGTCGGTTTGTGGTTGAAGATGATAATCAATTTATTGGCGTCGTCGAATTAATGTACATCGACGGCCTTCACCGGCACACCGAAATTCAGATTATTATTCATCCTGATCATCAAGGTCATGGTTATGCGCAAATGGCAATTAAGGCGGGTATTGAATATGCCTTCAAAGTCCTAAACATGCATAAAGTTTATTTATATGTTGATGTTGATAATGATGCTGCAATTCATATTTATAAAAAAGTTGGCTTTGTTGAAGAAGGAATCCTTCGTGGTCACTTCTTTGCAGAAGGTAAGTATCATGATAGTATGATGATGGGTATACTTGCCACTGAGTTTATGAGTTGAGATAAATACGACTAAAAACCATTAATTGGAACTAATCCAGTTAATGGTTTTTAGTATACGGTCAGAAGAAACACATATTGTAAATATTTTAAGGCCAAACTGATAACGAATTTCACTATATAAGGTACCTTTATATATCATAATAACTTTTATTTGAATTATTTCGAGTATATAGTGAAACCTCATAACTTGAATTTACTACAACTGACAAGATTATTTTTAATAATTAATTAAAAACGATTTCTTTTTTTTAGACAAAACTTCTTCTAATTTATTCAAAGCCGCTTTTGTACTTTTTCCCTGTGCTAATTGACTACCGATTTGTGCAGCATTAGATGCCATTTCGTCAAATTCGGCTGTGCTAATTTTTTTTATTTCATATGAAACTTGAGACAAATTATCGACTACGATACCAACATGAGCAGCCTTTATCAATTCAGCAATTGCCGAATCTGACCATGCTATAACCGGTAGTCCAGCGGCCATATAAAGACTAAATTTGTATGGCCAGTTCCACTTTGTATATGCCTGACGATACGAATTTTTCTTGTCTTCATCCCAAATTAAGCCGAAACCCTCATTTAACTGTTTGGCTAGTTCTTCCGCTGGCAGAAAACCACCATTAAAAATTTTTGGATTTTCAATATTAATGTTGGAAAAATTTTTTTCACCGTAAACTGTTAAATTAAAATCAATATCTTGTAACTTAGGAAACTTAACCAAAGAACCTGCATAAACAATATTTTGACTATATTGTGCTGGTTCAATTTTACCCTCTACCATAAAATCATAAGGCGCAAGCGCAACGATATTTTTTAAAACTACTCCTGTTAAATCGTATAGGGGTTGAACAAAATTTTCTGGTATTATATTAGCATCAAAAGAATTTAATAATATTTTATCAGATTCTGGTAAATAATGTTCTCGAACCTTAATGTCTTCCCGTAACAAGCTAATGTCGTGTATAAATGAGGCAACTCTAATTTTCCTCTGATGAAACCAATTGAGTACAGTTAATTCTAGTTGTGGGGAATATTTAGGATATTGCCAAACGACCAAATCTCCTGGTTTAACCTGTAAACAATGCTTTTCCAGCTGTTTAGCTATCCAAGTATCACTATCAACATAGGGGGTATCAAAATTAATTTGCTGATACCCAAGTGTCTTCGCAACTTTTGAAACGTCTGTTCTCGGTTTCCAAAAGTTTTGCTGTTGAAAACCAACCATCCACTTTTTAGGTTGATTCATTGGCATATCTGGCATTAATTCGCCATATTGAACTCGTCTATTGGGCATATCAATACTTAAAGTAGGTGCTTCATAACTAATAATCTCTGATACATCTGCAAAAGAAGAAATGATTTCACGAAAAGCCGAAAAATGCCAATCCCAATAGCTATTGTAGATAATCTCTTGATCTTCGGTCACTAAACTCATACCAACATTACTTAACTTATCATTACGCATTCCCCAATAAGTTGTAATTTTTTGTTCATGTCCCCAAAATTGATTTTCGACTGGATGCCCTGAAACATCATAGTTAATTTGTTGAACTAAGTCTTTACCACTGTAAGTCAAATTACTAAGCGTTTCACCAAACCGATCTATTATCTCTAATCGTTCTACAAATTGTGTGTACTCCCTCAGATAAACCTTTGCCACTATAATTTGTTGATCATCTTTGAATTCTAATTGATGACTACCGGATGTTGAACGATGGTTCAACACAAACTGCTTTGTAAAAGGTAAATCTTGAATTAAATATTCAGATTTACCTTGTCGCATAAAATGATATAGATTTGTTTCATTTTGTTGTGGTTTATAATTTATCTCAGCTGTCCAGGACACAATGTGTGTTTCTTCCTTTTGCTCCGCCTGCCAGTCTAGTAACTCTTTATTAACTTTCTCGGTGATTATAATTTTCATAATTGAATGCCTGCTTTATTAAACTTTCCCAAAGCGACCAAATTGATGATTCACTATATTTATCCAGTGTTGCACGCGTATTAAAAGCATATTGCCTTAACGTCCCCTGCTTTTCATCTTTAAACAACTCCTCCAAACGCATAGCCAAATACTTAGTATCATTTGGAGCTATCAGATCACCATTGATACGATTATTAATAATGGCATCCGGTCCATAGTCAATGTCATAACAAATGGATGGGGTTTGTCCCAGCTGAGCTTCAAATAAAACCATTGGTAACCCTTCATTTTTTGACGTCAAGAGATGTAGTTGGGACTCTGATATACGTTTTTTCATACTAACATTATCAAGTGTGCCTTTTAGAAAAATGTAGTCTCCTGCATTGTGCTGTTCAATCAATTGTTCGAGTGTCTCGCGTTCCGACCCATTTCCCCAAATTTCTAAGTGTATTTTCGGTACACGTTTATGAGCAAATATCACAGCACTAATTGCTTGATCAATTTGCTTAACTGCATCTAATCGTGCTGAGATGATGACTAATCCATCTTCTTTATCATCCCAATTAACAGAATAATAGTTGTTAACATCTGTTTTTGAAAACCAATTTTCAGGAATGGTGTAGATGTTATTTTTACTTTGAATAATGCTATCGACATCTCTTTTTTGTCGATCCGTTAATACAATAAGTCCCTTGTATAATTCATTGTTCAAAACAGGATAACTATAACCTATTCGAATCGGATTCCCCTCACGGGTTTGCTTATATTGTATATTGTGAAGTTGAACAAACAATGCAACATTTTTTTGTTCATTTAATTGACTTAATTTGGCTAGTGTATCGGTTATAAATAAATCTGCTATAACAACATAATTTTCTGACCGATTTTTTGTATATTCCTTTAAGACACTTAATAACAATTCATTTTCATTGTTAAAAGCATATATAGCCCCACCTTCAACACACCGAAAAATCTTTCTTAATTTGTTATCAAGTGTGAAAAAATAGGTTAACATCACATTGCCATTTTGATTAAGATGCTCCCGACGTGTCAAACAAAGATGATTATCCTCATTGATTTCATAATATGATTTAAGGCACAAAAATCCTCGGTGATCGTAGCCATCCTTTCTCAGAATCTGATTGTCTCGATTATAATAGCTGATCTCTAATATTCTACCGTCTGGATATGTTATCCAAGTAACGTAATTTGACTGTTTTGAAACTGCCTTATTCTTTTCATTCGTAATTTGAAATCCTAATGTATTAAAAAATGTTTTGTCTGGTTTAATTTCTTTTTCGTTTACATTTATAGTATTAGTTACAACATTTGTAAAGTCAAAAAAAGCATCTTTTTGACTAGGAAAATGCTTTCCAAAATAGTAACGATTTGTTAAATAAAATGTCGTCGTCATGATTTTAGTATCTACTTGATGACGTAAAAAAAGCTCTAACCTTTTATTTACCGCATAACTTGCACCTGATAAATTTTCAGCGTAAAACGTATTTAAAAAAATTGCTTGCATCAAGTCAACATCCTTTTATTAACTTTCTCTATGTACGAGTGACCTATGTCACTCGTTGTTAAAACTTATTATTTCTTACGCCGTTTGACAATAATAGTCGAAATCCCTAGTGTTGCAAGTGCTGCAAGCACTATAGCACTACTAGTATTGTCTTTTTCAGCGTCGGTCTTTGGTAAGTTTTTGTCATAATATCTTTTGTTTTGTTTAACTGAATGTATGTTTTTCTCAGTTTCCAAACTTGGTGTCTCTGAACTTGGCACTTCTGAACTTGGTGTCTCTGAACTTGGTACTTCTGAACTTGGTACTTCCGAGCTTGGCACTTCTGAACTTGGTGTCTCTGAACTTGGCACTTCCGAGCTTGGTGTCTCCGAGCTTGGCACTTCTGAACTTGGTGTCTCCGAGCTTGGTACTTCTGAGCTTGGTACTTCTGAACTTGGTGTCTCTGAACTTGGCACTTCCGAGCTTGGTGTCTCCGAGCTTGGCACTTCTGAACTTGGTGTCTCTGAACTTGGCACTTCCGAGCTTGGTGTCTCCGAGCTTGGCACTTCTGAACTTGGTACTTCTGAACTTGGTGTCTCTGAACTTGGCACTTCTGAACTTGGTACTTCTGAACTTGGTGTCTCTGAACTTGGTGTCTCTGAACTTGGTACTTCTGAACTTGGCACTTCCGAGCTTGGTACTTCTGAACTTGGTGTCTCTGAACTTGGTGTCTCCGAGCTTGGTACTTCTGAACTTGGTACTTCCGAGCTTGGCACTTCCGAGCTTGGTGTCTCCGAGCTTGGTACTTCCGAGCTTGGCACTTCCGAGCTTGGTGTCTCCGAGCTTGGTACTTCTGAACTTGGTACTTCCGAGCTTGGCACTTCCGAGCTTGGTGTCTCCGAGCTTGGTACTTCCGAGCTTGGCACTTCCGAGCTTGGTGTCTCTGAACTTGGCACTTCCGAGCTTGGTGTCTCCGAGCTTGGTACTTCTGAACTTGGTGTCTCTGAACTTGGTGTTGAGTTCTGATCATACACAACAACATAGTTCAACTTACCAGTAGTTGGTGTTGCATTTTGTTGAGTTATTTGCGCCAAATCATTTGCTGGATCAGTAGTTGACACAACATGATAGCCTGATATTTCGGGGTTAATAACGCTATCAAAGCTTGTATCGCTGTCATTCCAAATGCTCCAATCAGTACCGGTTGGTACGCCATTGTCATCCAACGTAGCAGTTGATGTTGTCTTTGAGTAGTAAGTTTTTGTTGACTGATCAACTGGATCTGTTACAGTGACAAAGTGAATCGTATCCGCATTTTTATCCTCATAGAGTGTGTTTCCTTGAGTGTCCTGATACTTGATATTCTCATCTGCTTCTGCTGTATCAATTTGATATGGTGCGTAGACATAAACAACTGTCCCATTATCTCCAGCATCTTTTAATATACCATTTGCATCTAAACTAGCTGTTCCCGTGACACTACCGTCATCCATCTGAATAAATTTGTAATTTGGAATACTCAGTTGCGTTGTTTCATAACGCCCATTTTGTGATGGACCGCCGGGATAATTTACTTGGCCTTGCGCAAGTTGCTTACCATTAATATCAATATACTTGACATTGACAGTTGCAGCTTGTTTAAAATCGAAATTTTCGATTTTGAACTGCTGTAAATTTTTTGACCCTCCGGTTGATGCACTAACAATCATAGCCATTGCATCGTTCGAACCAGATACATTTGTTTGCCAATTCAAAACTTTCCCATCGGTCTCAGTATAGCTAATAGTCAATTTACGAGTTTCACCATCATAATTAACTACAAAATCATGAAATTTTCCATTTAAGTCACCAGAATTTAATGGTTTAGCACTATCCGCATCAGTTGTTGCCCACCATCTTTGATAGTACTTACCATCCTGGGCTCTTACTTGCTTGTCAGTGGTCGTGACAAACGCGCCAAATTGAGGAAATTGATTTCTACTTGGATCAGCATCCCAACCGTAACCATTGGAATCAATTGAAGAAATCTGTGCACCGTCTTGGTTCGTTTTTGGTATCAAGTAATCATTATGATAAGTATCAAGTTTAAATCCGACAGCATCTTGCAATCCTCCGATTCCAAGATTACCACCAGCGTTTCCAACATCAGTTGTATTCCCAGTATGGAAAGCAAAACCTATACCATCAGCTCCCCCTTGACTTGAAGTTTTATCACCCAACTGCACTTGTCCTTTGAGTGTAAAACTTGTGCCCATATCAATTTTACTTTTCAGCGCAAAATTACCAACTTGGTTGTTTTTATTTTGGGTAATTGTTACAATCCCTGTACTTTCATCATAACTAGCACTACTACCCTGGACATTAAAATACTCTAAAAAATTATCTTTATTAACATGTGTTATGCCATCAGCATCATTGTCACGAAGCATTTTGTTGTTAGATAAAACTTTTACGTTAGAAATTTTTGATTGCGTTTCACTTGATGGCTTAGTTGAAACTGGTAATACTTCACTTGTTGGTGTCGCTGAAACCGGTAATACTTCACTTGTTGGTGTCGCTGATGTCACACGATATGTTTGTTGACTAATATCAATTGTGTCTGCGCTAACTTTATTTAGGTCAGATTGAGCGAAGGATAGACCAATTGTTATAGTTGTTAAACCTGCAAATATCCAATGTTTTCCGTTCTTATACATTTTGTAATGAGTTTTTAATTGCTGTTCCATGGCTTTTATACCTCTATATCTTTCTTATCCTTATATTATTAAAAGTAAATAACCTAATTGTCCTATTATGATTATGACTCAAAAGCAACATGCTTTCATGATAGAAAAAGAGATTTTGTGTTAAATAAAGATACTTTGTCATAAACTATATATTTATCACATGCTTTTTTTTATATAATTGAAAAAATATAGCTTTTTTAAAATCCTATTTTATCAATAAGACAGGATTATTTTTTAAGTTGACAAGATGTAAGTTACAGGGGGAATTCATGAACAATATTCAAAAATTGGCGGATATTTTAAATGCTGATGCAATTTTACTCAATATTGATACTCATGAAGCTAGTTATTTAAATAATGAACCCGCTGATCCAAACAATCGCATGATCAACTTTTTAATGGCTAATATCAAAACACTACCAATCCATCAGTATCAATAACTAAACAATCATTCGGGACATATTCTAACTTGCAAAATTACAAGTCATTTAATTATTTGCTTTTCCTTTGATTATAGCGACGCCTCATCAACTAGTAATGAACTATTGGCGCTTCATTCACTATCCAACTTAAAGTCCATTTCACAAATTATTTACGCTTTATATAGTAATCAAGAAGCACCAGATACAGATGTTATCATCACGCAATTTTCAAACCAGAAAATTGTTAAAAGTGAAACAACTCAACCTTTTGATGCCAATATTTTCTTTAACACAGAAACTGACATTATCAAAGCCATTATTTATTCACGCAATGATCAACTTGTCTCTGCGCTAGAACGTTTATCACATCTTAAACTCATTGGTGAACGGTTTGCCAACAACAACTTTATTAGAGGTGAAAAAGATACACTCATTTCTTATATCGCAGTATTAAATCGTGCAATTGTTCAATGGGGCTATCCTGTAGATTTAGCATTCCAATTACACAACGAGTTAGTACAAGAAATAGAATTGACACCGCAATTCTTAGATTTTTTTCAAGTCCTGAGAGAAATTACTTGGCACTATTTCAAAGTCATTCAAAATTATCGTGTCACTAATTTTTTACCACTTCAACAGCGAATTCACCAGTATATCAAAGAACACATTACTGAAAATATCACACTAGATGATATCGCTGAGGCACTAAATGCATCCAAAAAGAACCTGAATCCTGCCTTTAAAAAAGAATATCATTTGACAATTACGCAATTCATTAGACAAACAAAAATAGATACTGCAAAAGAGTTACTAATTGCTTCAAATTTGACCTTAGTCGAAATTGCTAACCTATTATCTTTTTCAACAACGAGCTATTTTGTGAAAACTTTTAAAGAGGTGACACACGTCACACCAAATTATTTTCGACAACATTTTTTTGACCGTCACCTTCATTTATAACTATTCATTAAAATGAAGGCGTCCCTAATATAAATAAAATTACAAAAAAGCTTGACTCCTTCAAATTGAGAGTCAAGCTTTTATTTTTAATATACAAATTTAATCCAATAAATCCATTTCGGAATCACGTAAACTTTGTGTCTTTGCCATTTTTAATCCTAGTACATACTCAATTGCTGGATTGAAAAATAAGCCACGCCACAAGCCACGCATGATGATGTTTAGTTTCTTACCTCGAGAAGTCACATTTTTTCTCAACAATGTTTTTCGCCAGTCACGCAGAATAGCAACTGATACGACTTTAAACATTTCTTTTTTTGAAATACGACGTGCTGTCAGTACACGATTGCGGTATTCATAGTTATAACGCCATAATCGACTGTCATCTGTTTCGGCAACAATATCACCTGGTTTGGTATTTTCTTTAGATTTGTGCACAGCTATAGAGTTCATCACCATATAACCACGTTTAATGTCAGCAATTCGGTTCGTATACTCCATGTCATCGCCCCAAATGAAGTATTCTTTTTGCGGTAACCCAACCATTGCCACCATCTCACGTGAAAACATAACAGACACGAAAGTCGCGTTAACAACTTCTACTGCCGGTTCTTTAGAATTCATGAGATAGCGTTGCCATGTAAATGGACGTGGTGCTGTAACATTCATCCATGATGGATTACCATTGACACGACCCCAACGAACCTGTGAATTCACAAATCCGACTTCTGGGTGTTCCAATGTAAATTCTACCAAATGCGACAACGTATCTGGTTCAGGAATTGTATCGTCATCCATGAGCCAAATAAAATCATCGTTTAATTGTTCCCCAAACAAGCGTACCGCTTGATTAAATCCACCTGCACCACCTAAATTTTCATCCGCATGATGAACGACAATACGCGCATCATCTAAACCATCCAAGTATTCTTTCGTACCATCTGTAGATAAATTATCTACAACGATAACATGTGATAAATAATTATTTTGTGCCAAAACGGCAGCTAATGACTCCTTTAAAAGCGGTAATCTGTTATAAGTTACAATTGCTGCTGTTACAGTTTTTTCAGTCATTTGACATTTCCTTAATAAAATTTGGTTGCTTGGTTAGTCTACTTTTCCATTGTTTTACATAAAATACCACAAAAATAATAGACCATACAACTATAGTTACATAATAACTAATAAAAATACTTAAAGGTGTTATTTGACGTGCTATCAATTTATTGTACCCAGATTTTTGATTGATAATTGCTAACCCTAATTCTCCACGTTTAACATTAATCTTTTGCCCATTTAATTCTAATGATAATCCTTTATAAACTGCAATAGGAACTGTAATTGAGGTCTCATTATTAGCTTCCCAACTCAGTACCTCTGTACTGTGAGAAACCTTTTTCGTAAACCTACTGTTAGGTAAAAAAACTGCTTCATTGTACTTAAAATAATCTTTATTAGATCCAGTTAAATAGTCAGTTGAACCACGACTTGAGGTCAAAATTCCCCTCTGTAAATCTCTTGAAAAGAACGCTCTTTTAGCGTTAATTGTCGAACCAATTTGACCATTTGAAGGATTTCTAACAATATTCGTTGTTATATCAGAATGAAAATTAGAATTCCATTGCCATATATTATTGTAAGAAACTAACAAACCTGTAACTGTAATAACGGTTAACATCGTCATTCCGATACGAGTTATGTCCATCTTTTCATAACTTACAATATACTGTCCAACCAAGGCAATTATAACAATAATTAATAAAAATCCAAAACGAAAAGGAAATTGAATCAAAGCGATTACAGGCCAATGACCTAGTAACTGATCCCAAGGCACTAAATTAGTTTGCAATACTAACAAAATCCATCCAAGTACTGTAAGCACACGCGTTACCAAATTTATTCGTTTCCACAAAGTTAATCCAGCAACCAAGATTGTAAAAACAATAATTGATAATGGCCAATTAACAGTCCCATTCCAGGCATAATCATTTTCAAAAAATCGAGTAACGTTACCAGACATTTTAGATGTCCCTGGTGTATTAATAACATTATTTCGGGTTACGTATAAATATGGCCACCAGATATTAGCAGTAAGAAATAATGTTATCATTACTGCTTTTATTATTTTAAACCAATTTTTTACTTTATCTTGCCACCAATACGTTGCCAATATTGTGAGTGGTATTAAAATTAATATTGCCAATAAAGTTGATAGCATATGCACTTGAATTACTAGCGCCATGGAGCAACTCAGTTCAATTACATTTATTGGATTTTGAGGTTCTTGGTACATACGAACTAGAATAGTAACTATTAAAATAAGTGGTACAGCCCCAATCACATTAAATTGATGCTGCAATAACCAACTAACATAATTATTTGAACTCAAAACTAAGCCTATCAGTAATACACGCCAATTATTAGGCACTTTTTGCAAGTTAAACATATGCCATAATGTAGCGCTAATTGAAATACCTAATAGCACATTGACTACCAAATCAAATTTAAACCATGATCCTGAAATCAAGCTAATAGCACCCAATATATATGCCAACATTGGACTGTATAACGCATTAATTACTCGTATTGTTCCATTAAAACCATAAAATGAATAAAGTGGTTGAAAATTTCCACTTCTAAGCTGTATCGCTGCATCATATATACGATTATAGTGAAATAAGGTATCACCACCTAAATTCACACTATGATTCCAAATCATTGGTAATTGAAGCAGTAGTATAATCATACCTATCAAAAACCAGCTCTTTTTTTTTGTCATGCTTCCCCCATTAACATTTAATACATATTTAATTAATTTACTCTATTATTACTAAAAAATCTCGATGAAAAATGCATAAATAGCATTTTTCACTGGTATACTAATCATTATAAAATACAGCCTCGACTACATGTCGACTAGCTTCCCCATCGTCATACTGTATAAATTTAGTATTAAAGTCCAAAATTTTATCTGTATACTTACTAGGTATATTTTCAAAATTTTGCAAAGCAGATTCGAGTTCTTCTTGATTATAAACAAGTGGTCCCGGTGCATCGGCTTCAAAGTCAAAGGTTAACCCTCTTGATTGAGTATAAGTGTCATAATCATACACATAAAAAATCATTGGCTTCTTTAACAACGCATAATCAAACATAGTTGAAGAATAGTCCGTAATCATTAAATCAGACACGAGATAATAATCATCAATTGAAAATTCAGAGTTAGCTATTCGAATATTTTTAAGATTTGGCACATTAATCACATTAGTCCAGTAATGACCATGAATTACTAACAGCATATCATCTGGTAAAGACTGGCTTAATTGTTCGTAATTTAATTCTAAATCAACGTCCCCTCGTTTACGCCAAGTTGGTGCATACAAAGCTATTTTTTTATCAGATGGTAAATCCATTTTTGACTTTAAATCCGATAAATTAGACCCATTAGCTTTCATAAATAATGCATCATTACGTGGATAGCCAGAATTCAATACTTTTGCCTGGTGACGAAAAGCGTCTTGAGCAACGTCAGCAACGAAATCAGATGGTACAGTCAAGTAATCCCAGTTACGATTTTTTCTTAAATAGCGCTCATATCCAGCTGAAGACCATTCGTTTAATACATTAAATCCCATATTTTTTAGCGGGGTCCCATGCATTGTTTGCAATTCAATTTGGTCATCTCGCTTCACACGTTCCGTCTGTTCAAAATTGACATTGTTCACAAAATATTTGGCTCTCGCCAAATAGTACCAATATTCTTTTGTACCAAAAGATATAAACTTTACATTTGGCAACGTCATTTTTTTAAGTATATTTTTCATTACAACAATGTGCTCAAAATTCGAATAATGCTTTTGCAAATAATCATAGATGGCCCGTGGATTATCATTGAATTTGTCGCCCCACAAAGAGGAATAAACAATTGTCTTATTAAGCAGTGGTTGTCTAAGATATTCTTGATATTCGTTTTGCCAAAAATCAACTTTATCACTCATTTTTTTAAACTCTTCGCGATTGGTATTTTGGCGCACTACTAATTGCCTGTGCTCTTCACCATCATCTGCTGCAAATCGCCACTCTAGTTCATTAACTGCTATTGTCTCTCTTAATAATTCATGTATTGATTTACCCCAACGTAGAGGCATTGTAAATGACTTGCGATGTAAGAAGTGCATCGTGACTTCTGGATGTAACCACTGTTGATTATCATATTGACCAAATGATAGCGGCATCTGAACTTCCCATAACTGTCGTTCGCCGAATCCATGAGTAATTTTTTTAGCAGTATAACTGTTTGCCAATTCATCAGTGCCAAAAGTTAACTTTGCACCTATAGCAGTTCGCGTCCATCCCCCTAGCCAAAATCTAATTGTTGCTTTTTCATTAGCCACTGTTAATGACTTAATAATTGGATATTCCCAAGAAATTGCTAGTGTCGCCACATGATTTGATACATGAAAAATACTCATATTTGCACCCAGACTATGTGGCTCAGCGATTACTGGTTGTACCATACGGACAAATTCATAGGTACTTTCATCTAATAAATCATCACTAGTAACCATTTGCCACCAACGTTTGGCATCTCCCGTATCTTGACCTAGACGCTTTTTACTATTTTCTGATAAAGTATACTGACCATCAGCTTCTCTCAATATGATTTTTTCTTGTGAACCAGAGTCCCACAATGCAACCTGTTTTTTTGTATTATTAATGGTCCACACATAATTATTTTTATGATATACACTATTAACCACAACCGGTGCATCAGCAAAACGGTCTAATTTAAAACGCCAATCTGAAGAATAGTTAGGTAAAATAAAATCACCATCAAAGATGTACCCCTCAGGACGTGGCGCGTCTCCTGGTACTGGTTCAGTGATTATCGTGTTGAGCTCAAGACCATGAATAAACTGAGTCACTTTCACATATACAGATTCCTTTAAACGTTGTAGATCCGTAAAAGGTATTTCAATGCGATAATGACTGTATCGATACTCATGTGCCGGCTCCTCAACTTTTGTTTGTGTGTTATCAAAGCCGCTATAAGCAGTAATATCTGGATCTTCTGTAAAGGTAATGGATCCAGTAAAAGGCGCAATGTTTTGATCATCCTTATTTACAAATGACACTGTTGCGTCTTCAAAATCTGATTCCGTATGAACATTTAGATAACCATGGTACAGATGCCCCTCTAATACCAGTTTATCCCCCTCTCTAACTACAGAATAAAGTCGTGTTCGACTTTCAAAATCGGATAAGAATGTTGGTAATTCGAAATGAAATTCATCCTGATAAGTACTGTGTAGTTTTTTTGTTTTCTGATCAAACGTTATATGAAATTCTTTTTTTGCATACGTTTCAATGGCGCGCTGTACAATATCTTTTGGTTGTTGCAACCAAACTGTATATAATGCACGATACCAAAAGCGTGCCTGATTAAATTGCTGAGGCGTTAAAATGTCTAAGAAAGACTTGACGTTTTCATAGATAGCATCTTTATAAGATTGGTCTAAAGTTAGAAAATTATCATAAGTAAATGGTAATGTTAAATCAAAATCTAACATTTTATGTAACTGCTCATCTTGTGCGACTTGTGATGCTCGGTACGATTTCAAACTGCTTAAAATAATTTTCATGCCCTTGACGCGATCTGTAAAGTTCGTAATTTGCCCAGTTGCCTGTGTAATTGAAGGTGCACCAGCATCACGAGCCCGCCATAAATAAACCACATCATCTAAAATGTCAATTGTGCGTGCCAAACTATACATTGGTACGACTGTAGGCATATCTTCGTATAACATTTTTTCTGGAAAGTATAAACTAAATTTCACAACGAAATCTTTACGGTATAACTTATTCCAAGCTGTTGAATCCCAAACCATCTCAGGATGCTCCGCAAGTGTTGTTTTTTCATATGTGTCATGATAAGCCTTATTATGTACGTATGAAGTCCATTGCTTACCTGAGCTGTTAAACCGTCGAACTGCACCACCAATAAGATCAGAACCAGTTCGTGTAATAATATTAAGCATCTTTCTATAAGCAAAATCCGTCACAATATCATCAGGATCAACATATGTCACATACTCACCAACAGCTAAATTGGTGCCACGATTTCTCGCTGCACCCAAACCACCATTCTCAAACAAATAAAGTTCAAAAATATTCGGATATTGATCAACGTATGTTTGAGCAATAGTTGCCGTTTCGTCCTTTGAACCGTCATCGATCAAAATAACCTGTAACTCGTCACTAATCCCTTGACGTAATAAAGAATCTAAGGCCTCTTCCAAAAATAATGCCACATTATACATTGGTACAACGACACTTAATTTTGTAACTGCACGATTACTTTTATTAATTACTGTTACTGGTTTATCAAGATTTTTTGGTACATGAACAATTGGTTCGGTCATAAGTAAGAACTCCTATTTTAATTATGTATGTAAATAGGGGGTGAACATTTCGCCCACGCCCCCTTTTATCTTATTTAAACAAGGTCCGCAAAATGTGCGCGGAACTTTAAGTGTAGATGTGATCCGATTAGTAATGTGACTAATATAAACATCCAAAAAGCAATATTTTGAGATGGATGATCCCAGATCCACCCTGTACTCAAGAATGAATCACGAACGCCCGCAATGAGATAATAAAACGGATTTAACTCAATTAAGCGACCAATGCGACCATGAGTTGGTCCCAACTTACTGGCAATATCAATAACTGCCCCAGAAAACCAGAAAACAAAACGCATAATCGTTTGAATCAACTGTTGATAGTCAGGGAACATCACAGTTATTGTAGCGTTAAAAATACCCAATGCATGTAAAAAAGCTAACATAGCGATGAAATAATAAACAAACTGAAACGCATGTGCTGTCAGCTGAACACCAGATCCTACAGCAATCAAAACACCAACAGCAAGCGTCAAAACAAAGGGAATCACATTAATCCATGTTCTAACTGTTGGCATGATACTGATAGGAAAGTTCATTTTCGACACCTGGCGCACATTTGCTCTAATACTCCAAGTAGCATCCATAAATGATGTATTCAGGAATAACCAAGTTGCTTGTCCAATAACTAACCAACCCACATAAGAAACGCCATCAGTCGTCCCACCTTGACGCAAACCAATACCAAATACTAACCAGTATGTTGCGATCTGCATCACAGGGTTAATAAAATCCCATAAAATACCAAGTGAATGATCCTTATATTTGGCACGTGTCTCATAACGAGCCAAACGTAGAATGACGGGGAAGTATTTTATTTGCTCCCGTAGCACAATCCAAATTTCTTTCATTTTTTAATTACCGCCCCAAATACGTATACATATACACTGCATACGCGAAAATACCCGTACCTGCAAGCGCAAGTATCCAGTTCAATAAACTTAGCCGTCCACCTATTTCATTATCACGTACAATTTTTTTCTTCTCATTGTTGTCCAGATGACCATCCTCTGCAATACGCTCGGCTAATTGCGTTCGATTAAAATCATTTTGTGCTTGTTTACGCGCAGACACATAAGATTTCTTAACATCATCATCCAGTTGGTTATACCATTTGGTCCAGTCTTTATATTCTTGTAATATGGTAGCCGTGTCTCCATAAGCCCGTAATTCGCCATATTGAATCCACATTGTTTTGTCAGTAAATTCTTCAATCTGACCCAAAGCATGAGAAACAAAAAAGATCGTTTTACCCGCCGCTTTAAATTCTTTCATTTTGTTTAGTGCTTTACGGGTAAATGTCTGGTCACCCACAGATAATGCTTCGTCAATAATCATAATATCTGGGTCTTGATGCACAGCAATTGAAAAACCTAATTTTGAACGCATACCAGAAGAATAATTCTTAACTGGTTGTTTAATAAACTTTCCTAATTCAGAAAATTCCGCTATGTCATCAATTTGATCATCAATTTCTTTGTTAGACAGGCCCATCATAAGTGATTTTAACCGAATATTTTCCAACCCTGTTAGATTATCACGCAACCCATCCCAAACAGACAAGAGCGATGTTTGACCTTTTATCACTAAACGACCAGAGGTTTCAACTAAAGCGCCACTTAAAATATTTAATAATGTTGATTTACCGGATCCATTCACACCAATAACACCAACGACATCTCCTTCAAATACATCAAACGAGATACCCTTTAATCCCCAAAATTTTTCTTTATTAGATTTTAATGGATTTAAAATTGCTTGAATTTTTTCATTACGTGATGTACCCATGTCATATTCTTTTGTAATATAACGTCCAGTAACTTTAATAGGTGCATCAGACACATTTTTATTACCCGGTAAATCAATCTGCTTGGCAATTGCTACCGGCAAAAATGGTTCGTTTAACCCACGTGGATCATCAGGGGTATAAACAGTTTTTTTGTTATCTTCAGCCATGTCTTTCCTCCGACAAAATATCAATGTGTGAAAAAGTCACAATACTATATTATAACCTATTTATAGGCCATTAGTCGAACCACGCTAAAATCATAAAGAAAACGGCACATCAATAAATCAGTGCCGTTCACCTATCAACCATCATATTCATCTGACCACAAGACAATCTGATCTGTCGCTAATGATTCAGGGACGTTAATAATGCGTTGATTGGACGACCCTCTAAATCTCAACTTCAGATCCATCAATGCTTGAACAAAACGACCATCAACTAAAACATCAATTTCTTTTAATAATGCTTGTTTGTCCTCTGTTTCATGGATTAATTCTCCCCATGTATAGCCTGTCCAAGACCAAATATCTTTTGTATGACCAAATTCGGCGCGAATGCGTCTTGTTAACTTCAATGCGACTGCTGTATTTAAAAACGGTTCACCACCCAGCAATGTCAATCCTTGTACATAAGACTGGCTCAAATCAGCAATAATTTGATCTTCCAATTCTTGCGTGTATTCAGAACCATAATGGAAATTTTGAGCCACGACATTATAACAACCGGGGCATAAAAATTTACAACCTGAAAGATAAATCGAACAGCGTACACCAGGACCGTCAACCATAATAAAGGGTTTATAATCGGCAACATAGTTCTGCGACAAGGCTTCTGATCGCCATTCTTGATGTTCAGGAACTGTTATGCCATTAGCTAGTTTTTTTGACATGTGTTGTATTAACCTCCGTTTGTGACATGTTTTTCACACGTGATGTAATTTCAACGTGACGACCGTGAATCATCGGACGAGCTTGAGGATTTCCCAAATAACCACACGTTCTTTTAACGACATCACAAGTTTGTGGATCATGGTTACCACATTCAGGGCAACAAAAGCCACGCGCTGTTGGTTTAAAATCACCTTCAAAACCGCACTTAAAGCATTTATCAATTGGTGTGTTCGTGCCTAAATAGCCCACATGATCATAAGCAAAATCCCACACAGCTTCTAACGCTGCTGGATTTTGACGTAAGTTAGGATATTCACAATAATGAATAAATCCACCACTCGCATATTTCGGATACGCTTCCTCAAATAATAGTTTTTCAAAAGGGTTGGGATGCTTACGAACATCATAATGAAACGAATTTGTATAATAATCTTTATCTGTAATGTCAGTAATTGCGCCAAAACGTGCTTTATCTAATTCACAAAAACGATCAGTCAAAGACTCTGCAGGCGTTGAATAAACTGAATAATGATAGCCATCTTCAGCCTCCCATGACTGGCACGCTTCATTCAGGCGGCGCACGATTTCAACAGTAAAGTCATGAGCAGTTTGATTGTTTTCCCACTTTGATCCAAAAAAGTACGTCCCAACTTCATATAACCCAATGTATCCTAATGACAATGTTGCTCGACCATTTTTGAATAAATCATCTACTTGTCCACCATCTGGTAATTGATGACCAAATGCACCGTTTTTATATAAGATTGGTGCATTTTCTGGCACCGCTTCCTTTGTACGAGCGAGTTTAAATTTCAATGCTTTTTTAGCTAAAGCTAATCGATCTGCCAAAATTTTCCAAATAGTGTCATATCACCATGTGATTGTAAAGCAATACGCGGTATATTTAAAGTTACAACACCAAGGTTCATGCGACCTTCATTCACCTCTTTACCATCTGCATCATGCCAGCCTTGAAGAAAAGACCGGCAACCCATTGGCGCTTTGAAAGACCCCGTCAAATCAATTATTTGTTCATAATTTAAAACATCAGGATACATACGTTTTGAGGCACATTCAATAGCTAATTTTTTAAGATCATAATTGGGATCCTCAGAATTCATATTCACACCACGTTTCAATGAAAATACTAACTTAGGAAAGATTGCTGTTCGGTGGTCTGGCCCAATACCCTCAATTCGAATCTTAAAAATGGCACGTTGAATCTCACGCGCAAACCAAGTGGTTCCTAGTCCAAATCCTAAAGTGGTAAACGGTGTTTGCCCTTGTGCTGAAGCTAATGTATTAATTTCATACTCTAGCGCTTGCATCGCATCATAGATATCTTTTTTAGTACATGCTGTAGCATATGCAACACGCTTATCAGTTACCACATAAGCTTCTGCAGCTTTAAGGTGTTTCTGATAGTTCATTTCCGCGTAAGGTGCTAGTAGTTCATCTGCACGATTAATTGACGTGCCACCATACTGAGAAGAGGCCACATTGGCTATAATCTGGGCCATCTGCGCAGTAGCAGTGCCGATTGATTTAGGCGTTTCAACTTGCGCATTACCCATGGTATAACCTGATTTAAACATATAGTCAAAATCAACTAAACAGCAATTCGTCATTGGTCCAAGTGGCGTATAATCCAGATCATGCCAATGTAAGTCACCACGTAAATGTGCCTTGGCGACTGTTTCAGGCATCATGGTTAGTCCTTTTGACTTACCAATCATACCCGCAGTCAGATCACGAAAAGTATTAAACACCTGTGAATCTTTATTGGCGTTCTCATGCATCGTCTTATCATCTTGATTCACCAATGAATTCAATTTATTTTCTGGATTAATTGCTTGTAACCATGCTTTTTCATTCTGATCATGAATTGCTTGATAGGCATTTGCTGCCTGTGGCAAATCAGATTTAAGCCGAGACAAAATAACTTGAAAAATAATTGTCGTTGTTAAGTCTGTTGTGCTCGCTTTAGCCACGATTTCTGACATAATATCTTGCTGAAGCGTTTTTGTAACAGATAGCGTATCAAGCACCAATCTAATTTTATAAGATTGAAACTGAACCACCTCACCCGAACGTTTCATAACTTTTTTCAATGTATTGTCTGTATTCATATCATAACTACCCCCACTTTTCTAATCAATCATCGTGTTGCCATAACCTAAGTTTGTGGCAATAATCGTTTGACCGCATTTCAAATTATGCGCGCTATATACATTAGAGTCAAACACTTGTTCTATGTATAAATAGCCACCGAAGTCTTTTGCTAGGTGAGACAAATATAGTATCTTAAGTCATGATAGCTACTATTATTCGAGATCATAATATCAGTATTTATTCATTATTTTTTGTAAGTAAACGTTTAACTACTCACTTAGTCGCACTTTTATTCATGCTCACTTTTGCATAAGCATAAATGTAACAATCTCTTTACAGTTTTTAGTTTATGAGTCTCCTAAACTAAATAACCGAACATTAAAAAAGCATGCGCCAAGCGCATGCTCAATAATACAAACAATATATATTAAATGAAGATAAGGGCGTTACCCTTCACCTTGAATCAGCTGTGAACCCAATTCATAGTTATGTGAATAATCAACTGGAATATCAACCACAACGGGTCCTTGCGTTGCAAAGGCTTCATCCAAGACTGCATTAAGTTCATCAGGTGTATTGACACGCAGACCCTTAGCGCCAAAACTCTCCGCATATTTCACAAGGTCAACATTACCAAAGTCAACACCTGCAGAAGCACCATTATACTTCATTTCCTCTTGGAACTTAACCATATCATAGTGCGCATTATCATTCCAAACAATGTGAACCGTATTCAAATGCAAGCGAACAGCCGTTTCCAATTCCATGGCTGAGAAGAAGAAACCGCCATCTCCTGAAACAGACACTGATTTCGCATTTGGACGCACCATAGCTGCAGTTAATGACCATGGCAAACCAACACCAAGAGTTTGCATACCATTGGATATCAAGAAGTGACGCGCAACATACGACTTAAAGTGGCGAGCCATCCAAATATAATGTGACCCAATATCTGTTGAAACCGTCATATCATCAGTCACATGTGCTTGGATCGCCTTAATAATGTGCAAAGGATGACTCAAATTTCCCTCTGCTGGCGTGTAGGTTGGTTCATCTGATGCACGCAAATCTGCTTTTAATTCATGCAATATTTTTTGACTATCATCTGGTATACGATAGCCAATGATACGACCAGTCAATAAATCAAGACTTTGTGCTAAATCACCTACTAATTGACGTTTTGGCACAAAGTTATTATCAATTTGTACAGGTGCCGTATCTAACGACACAATATTCAAAGTATTTTCTTTGTTCCAGTTACGTGGTTCATACTCAATGGCATCATAACCCAGTGTAATCACCAAGTCTGATTGTTGCAGTAATTTATCACCCGTTTGGTTACGGAACAAGCCCACACGACCGAAGTAAGTCGTTGGTTCTAATTCACGTGAGATCACACCAGCACCTTGGAAAGTTTCGACAACTGGTAAGGATACTTGTTTAAGCAAGTTATGCAAAGCAACAACAGATTGATCATCTGAAGCACGCGCACCAACCAACAAAACAGGGAGTTTAGCTTGCTTAATTTGCTCAGCTAACCAATCTAAGTCAGCTAACGAAGCAGCACCTTGTTGTGCCTTTGGCACTTGTGGTAAGGCTTCAATTGTTACAGGTGCATCATCGACATCTTGAGGTAATGAGACAAATGAGGCGCCTTTTTTTGCACCATTAGCCGCTGCAAACGCATTTGCCAAAATTTCTGAAATATTATTAGGATCTTGTATTTCTGAACTAAAGTTTGTAATCGGTGTAAATAATGCAACCGAATTAGTTGATTGGTGCGTTAAACGATACAGGTCTTTACGAGGTACTTGACCACCGATTGCAACAACCGAATCACTTTCAGCATTTGCCGTCATTAATCCAGTCACAAGATTGCCGACACCAGGACCAGAAGTCGCAATAACGACACCAGTTTTACCCGTGATACGCGCAAAAGCCTGTGCCATAAAAGCCGCATTTTGCTCATGACGTGCCACGATAAGTTGCGGCACTTTTTGGCCTGCACTAGGATGTTCTAACGTTTCAAATAAACGATCAATTTTTGCACCGGGAATACCAAAAACCAAATCAACACCGTGGTTGACTAAACTATCTGTGACAATATCTGCACCATACTTTTGTTCTGACATAATTACATTAAGAGCCTGCGTTCCGTGTCTTCATTGAAATGACAACATCGTGTTACAAAACAAGATCGCGTTGCGTCGCTCATTTCCTCCATACTTTATTCAATAACCATATCATAGCACTTTTTATCTCTGGAATGCCAATCAAACATTGTGAAGTTTGTATCTATATCAGGCTATAATGTTTCACAAGCTGTTTATTATCATACCCTAATCAAAAAAATTCTCACGGTATAACGCTACCACGAGAATTTTTTGATATCCTAGATTGTTTATACTTAATCACTAAATTCAAAAACAAAATCCGAATCATTGATACGTACGTCATCGCCATCTTTAGCGCCTGCTTGACGTAATGCATCATCAACACCCATATGGCGCAATTGGCGACCAAAGCGCATAATTGTAGCATCTCGTTGAATATTTGTCATTAAGAACAATTTTTCAACTTCTGCACCACCAACAATCCACTGCTCACTTTCTTCAGACCACTCGACTGTAAAGTCATGTTTTTCAGGTTTGAAGTCATAATTTTTGGTGTTTCCAACGGTTTCTGCCACGGGTCGGTAACTCTCCGGTGCTGGTGCATCTGCTAACATATCGGCTGTTAACCGCATTAAGTTTTGCACCCCATCTCGTGTTAATGCAGAAATAGGAACAATCGTTGGTTGACTTGATAAACCAGAATCTGCTGCGACTGCTTCACGGAATTTAACTAAATTCTCTGGTGAATCAGGCATATCCATTTTTGTTGGTACAACAATTTGTGGTCGATCCAAAATTGTTTCATCATATTGTTGTAGTTCATCCAAAATCTTACGATATTGCGTATAAGGGTCAGTGCCTTCAATTCCCGACATATCAACTAAGTGCAACACAAGCTTAGTACGTTCAACGTGACGTAAAAATTGAAATCCTAACCCAATACCTTGTGAGGCACCCTCAATTAGACCAGGTAAATCAGCCATCACAAAATCACGTTCGTCATCCAACCGAACCATCCCAATATTGGGTGACAACGTTGTAAAATGATAAGCAGCGACTTTTGGTTTAGCATTAGACACAACTGATAACAAAGTTGATTTACCTGCTGATGGGAATCCCACCAGACCAACATCTGCCAAAACTTTTAACTCTAATTTCAAATTACGGATGACACCAGGTTCACCATTTTCCGATAATTCTGGTGCTGGATTGGCAGGTGTAGCAAAACGAATGTTACCACGACCGCCACGACCACCCTTAGCTACAACTAATTCTTGACCATTCTCAAGCAAATCACCTAAAATTTCGCCTGTTTCGGTATCTGTAACAGTTGTTCCTTGAGGTACTTTAATATAACGATCTTTTGACGAAGCACCAGTCATTCCCTTGGTACCACCATTACCACCTGGTTGTGCCTTAAAATGACGATTGTAACGAAAGTCCATCAACGTTCTAAGACCCTCGTCAACTTTAAAAATAATCGAGCCACCATGGCCACCGTCACCACCAAATGGACCGCCCATTGCCTCAAATTTTTCATGTCTAAATGAGACGATGCCATCGCCCCCTTTTCCGGCTTTTACTTCAATTTCAGCTTGATCTACGAATGCCATAGTCCTTGTACATAACGGTTTGTATACTGTCAACTAGTCATAGACTGGCGCTAAGCGTACAATAGCTGTACCCTAAATCACTCTATGCATACAGTAAAACAATCCAATATGCGTTTTCTCCTTGTCTGCTCACACAGGTGAGCTTGCGATGATTAATACTTTAGTTTAACATACTATACGATATCTTGCGAGTTATGCTGCTAATCACCAGCTTTTAAACTCATATGAATCACACGTGCTAATTTTTCATTGACACCAATGGCCTGCAGTTCTGTAATAGATGCCGCCGCAATTTTAGGCAGTGACCCAAATTCTCGTAATAACTTTTGTCGCGTCTTTGGACCGACACCATCAATCATATCTAAACGTGATGCTAACGAATTTTTACTACGCAACTGTCGATGAAAATTAATGGCAAACCGATGCACTTCTTCTTGCACACGTTGAATCAAAAAGAAGCCTTCTGATTGTTTATTTAAAACAACCACGTCACCTGTTTTACCATCAATTAAATCGGCAGTTTTATGTTTATCATTTTTGACCATGGCGGCAATCGGGACATGCGTTAATCCTAATTCATCCACCAATACTTCTTTGGCAGCATGTAACTGAATTTCGCCACCATCCATTAATATCAAATCCGGCATGTCACCGCCCTCTTTTAAAATACGTGAATAACGTCGCCGAATCACTTCTTGTGTTTCTGACCATTCATCTGCATGAGTCACCGATTTGATTTTATATTTACGATACAAATCTTTATTTGGCACACCGTCATCAAAGACTACCATGGCACTAACGATTTCAACCCCCTGTGTGTGTGAATGGTCAAAAGCTTCAATCCGATGACCCATTGGAATATTCAAGGCTGCCGTAATTTCTCGCATGGCACCCGTGGTCTTCTTTTCATTCAACTGCATCAGTCTAAATTTTTCTTCTAAAGCAATTTGCGCGTTTTTTTTAGCTAAATCTAGCAAATCACGCTTTTCGCCCCGAATAGGTATACGCACTGGCACTGCAAGAATTTCTGATAATGCCTTAGTGTTAATACCGTGTGGGACAAGTACTTCATTAGGTTTTTGAATATTGCGTTGTGAATAGAACTGTTGAATAAAATTAATCACTTCTTCATCTTCTGAACCAACCACTGAAAATGTTTGTTTGAACTGTCGAATAAGACGTGCTTGTCTCAAAAAGAACACTTCAACCGTCATCCAACCTTTATCTAAATAGTAATTAAACAAATCTCTAGGTGTTGTATCTTTAGATAACACACGTTGACTTTCAACTGTTTCATCAATATATTTCAACTGATCTCTTAAATCAGCGGCACGTTCAAACTCCAATGTCGCTGCTGCTGCTTGCATTTTTTCAGCAATTGCTTTCTTTACAGAGGCTGTGTTGCCATCTAAGAAGTGCTTAATACGGCTAATCTGTTCTTCATATTCTTCCACAGAAACATCTTGCCAACAAGGACCCAAGCACTGCCCCATATTGTAATAGAGACATGGCCGACCTTGATACCCATTACAACGTCGTAGTGGGTAATTTTTTTCTAAAAAGCGTAAAGTTTCTTGCGCAGCATAAACGTTTGGATATGGCCCAAAATAAAAACCGCCATCTTTTTTGACTTCATTAACCAAAGCCATTTTAGGGTTGCGCTCCTTGGTAATCTTGATATAAGGATACCCAGTGCCATACTTCAAACGAATATTGTAATAGGGCTTGTATTTTTTAATTAATTCATTTTCTAACAAAAAGGCTTCTTTATCAGAATTGGTCACAATGAAATCAAAATCAACAATATTCCCTACTAGTTCCGCTGTCTTACCATCATGATCTTGTTTAAAATAAGAACGTACACGATTTTTTAAATTTTTGGCTTTCCCAACATAAATAATTTTACCGTTTTTGTCTTTCATTTGATATGACCCGGGTTCTGCAGGCAGCAACGCGAGTTTTTGTTCAATGTGTTTTGAAGGATTTGCTAACATAATTCTATTATACCAAGCCATGCAAATATTTTGTTCTAAAATAAAAACACGCGTTCGCGTGTCGTTATCTTACTACTATTGGTGCTTCAAAGCAGCACCAATAAACTCACGATATAAGCCTTCTGGTCGCTCTGGGCGAGACAAGAATTCTGGATGGTACTGTGCAGCAACAAAGAAATCATTTTTTGGATATTCAATCACTTCCATCAAACGATTATCTGGTGATGTGGCTGAAAATACCATACCAGCTGCTTCGAATTCTGCACGATAAGCTGTGTTAAATTCATAACGATGACGATGACGTTGTTGAATCTCTGCCACATTATCGTAAGCCTTAGCCGTTACTGTATTGGGTGTTAGTACTGCTGGATAAAGACCCAAACGTAACGTACCACCAAGATTTTCAACGTTTGCTTGATCTTTCATCAAATCAATGATCGGTGCTGACGTCTCAGGGTTTAATTCAGTTGAATTGGCGTCTGAATAACCCAAAACGTGACGCGCAAATTCCACTGAAGCTAATTGCATCCCCAAGCATACCCCTAAGAATGGTGTATTCGTTTCACGAGCATAACGAATAGCTTCAATTTTACCCTCGGTACCACGTTCACCAAAACCACCAGGAACCATAATACCATCTGAACCAGCAAGTAGTGCCGCTACATTTTCTGCTGTGACTGTTTCAGATTTAATATGCTTAATGATAACATCTGCTTCTTGGGCATAACCAGCATGTTTAAGCGCCTCATTAACGGAAATATAAGCATCCGGTAAGTCTGTATACTTACCAACCAAAGTGATATTAACTGTCTTTTTAGGATGCTTAATCTGATCAACCATTGTCGACCAATCAGCCATATCAGCCTTTGGTGCATCAATGTTTAATTTATTTAATACGACATCATCCATGCCTTGTTTTTGCAAATTCAATGGAATATCATATAACGTTTCAACATCCCGAGACTCGATTACGGCTTGAGCATCGACATCTGTAAATGTCGAAATCTTCTTAATCAAGCTTTCTTCTAACGGCGCTGATGTACGCAAAACGATCATATCTGGTTGAATACCAAGTGAACGTAATTGTGCAACAGAATGTTGTGTTGGTTTCGTCTTTGCTTCACCAGCCGCTGTCAAGTACACAATCAAACTAGTATGAATGTAGAAAACATTATCACTACCAAGATCTGATTTCATTTGACGCAATGCTTCAATAAACGGCAAACTTTCAATATCACCAACAGTGCCACCAACTTCAACAATGACAACATCAGCATCTGTTGATTCCGCTGCCTTCTTCATTTTGTCTTTAATCGCATCAGTAATATGTGGGATAACTTGTACCGTTCCACCATTGTAATCACCTCGACGCTCTTTAGCAAGTACTTCAGAATAGATACGTCCTGTTGTCACATTAGAATACATATTTGTATTAATGTCCATGAAGCGCTCATAATGCCCCATATCCAAATCAGTTTCAAGCCCATCACCAGTAACAAACGTTTCACCGTGTTGGTATGGTGACATTGTTCCTGGATCAATATTGATATAAGGATCTAACTTTTGAATGGCAAGCTTTAAGCCGCGATTTTTCAATAAACGGCCTAACGATGCTGCCACAATACCTTTCCCCAAGGATGACACGACGCCACCGGTAACGAAAATATATTTGACTTGCTTATCTGACATAATGCCTCCTTATGATTCAGCGCAGCCGCGCTCGCAAAGTTTTAGGGGAAAATAAAATAGAAAAGCTCCCAAGATGAACTTGGGAGCTTCTAACGTCTGTCCCATGAAATGGGAGCCCTAATATATAATACAGAGTTAACTTATTTTTGTCAAATATTTATACACAATTTTAACAGATTACTAGTTGCTTACTTCGTTACGCGTTTGAAAACAGTCACACTTTCCACATGTGTTGTTTGTGGAAACTGATCAAGCGGCTGAACTGCCCCATCAATTTCAAACCCTTCTGCCAAAATTTGAACAGCATCACGTGCTAATGTTGCTGGGTTACAACTAATATAAACAAATGTTTCTGGTTTCATAGCACTAACAGCTGAAATCAATTCAGATGTTAATCCCTTACGTGGTGGATCAACGAACACAACATTTGGTTTTAGGCCATCTTCGGCCCATTTAACCATCTGCTCTGGCGCATCAGCTGTTACAAATTCAACGTTATCAATATGATTGTTTTTGGCATTCTTTTCAGCGTCTTCAACTGCATTTTCAACAACTTCAACACCATAAATTTTCTTAACTTTATCAGCAATTGATAATGTAATTGTACCAATACCAGAATACGCATCAACAACTGTGTCTGTCTTTTTTAGACCAGCTTTTTCAGCAGCTAACGTATACAATGTTGCTGTCGTTTGTGGGTTAACTTGATAAAACGAGTTGGGACCAATCACAAAATCTTTGCCCATGAGTTGATCATGGATTTCATCTTCACCCCAAACAGTTTCATTCCATTGCCCCATGATCACATTCGTGTCATGATTATTAATATTGTGGATAAAGCTCTTCAATTCAGGTAGTTTTGCCTGCAACCTTGTCGCAATTTCCTGCTCTTCTGGCAACTTTTTTGTGTTTGTTATAATGACAACCATCAATTCATGTGAATAATAACCTCTGCGTGCCATAATATGGCGCACAACACCTTTGTTTGTCTCTTCATCATAAGCCGAAAGACCTAAATCACGCAAAATATCACGCGTCACTGTCACTGCTTCATCAACTTTAGGATCTTGAATATAAAAATCTTCAACAGGTACCAATTTATGTGAGCCACGACGATAAAATCCAGTTTCTAATCTGCCATTGATCAATTGAACTGGCACTTGCGCCTTGTTACGGTATTTAGTTGGATCGGCCATACCAATTGTTGGTTTAACTTCAACTGGCACATTAACCTTTTTAAACATTTGTTCGATTTGATGTTGTTTAAATGCTAGCTGTGCGTCATATTTAAGATTTGCTAATGGTGCAATTCCTGTTGTGATTGCAACTTTATCCACATGCTCGGCACGATTTGAAGATTCTTGAATACGTGACACAACACGCCCAAATGCATAATTTTTAAGCACTTTGGTTATGCCAACTTTAATCACTTCACCAGGAATGGCGTCAATGACAAAAATAGGAAAATTATCAATTTTGACAACTCCCATACCTTGATAAGTGATGTCAATGACTTCACCTTCGATTTCTTGGTTCTTTGTTACTGGAACTGCTGTTTTGTAAACACGATTAGCTTTTGCCATGATGTTTTAGTGTCGAAGAATTTGATAAAATTCTTCGACACTTCTCCTTTTCTTGGGTTTTTCGACACCCACTGTCAACTTTATTTAACGTCGAGTTTTTCGACGTCGGCCATAAACTTTTGTTTCGTTTGATCAGAAATTGTTGCTGCTTCTGGCATACCAGAACGGTTAGCAACAAATTCAATATGTTGCTGCAAATCTGTAAATAACATTGGCGCATCACCGCCATATTCACCATCCAAATTAACTTTTAACTGGTCATCATCTAATGGCGTAATTTCAACTTTATTGGTTTTTTTGTAGATCATACGTGCGTTATCAATGTGCTTACCACCATTTAACATTTGAGCCACTATCTGTAAAATTTGAGCTAAGTTAGATTCCTTAACAATTAATAATGTGAACTTGCCATCGTCCAATTTAGCATCAGGCACAATTGATTCAAATCCACCAACTGAATTCGTTAAAGCTAAAAAGATCATTGAAATTTTTCCAGAATATTCACCATCATCATAAGTTACCTTAGCATTAACCGGCTTGATCCGTGTAATTAATTCTGCACCCTTAACAAGATATGCCAAATAACCGTATAATGACTTCATCAATGACGGGACAGCATATGTCACTTCACTAATCGTACCAAGTGCCGCAATGTTCATAAAGTATTTAGTATCACCTGACTGATCTATTTTACCAATGTCCATTTTGATTGTTTCATGTTGAAAAATGATTTTAGCTGATTCTAAAGGCTCATCACGTGGTAATTTTAAAGCACGTGCATAATCGTTAGTTGTACCAGCTGGAATAACCGCCATCATTGGCCGCTTTGATAGTGGTGCTAGTCCATTAACGACTTCATTAATCGTCCCGTCACCACCAGCCGCAACAATTAAATCAAATCCTGCTTCCGCTGCACGTTTAGCCTCTTTAGCTGCTGACATTGGCTCAGGTGTCGTCGCAAAAGCTGATGTTTCATAACCCGCTTGCTCATACACACGTAAAATATCCAACATTTCACGCTTAATGGCCTCACGACCCGATGTCGGATTGTATATAATTCGTGCTCTCATGTTAAAGTGTGTCGTAATAATAGCTTAAAAACAATTATTACAAAGCACGTTGCCGTGCCACACGATCCTTTCCTAAAAATTATGTACACAGGCAAATGCCTGCTTGAAAATCAACGTTTAGCCAATTCAGCTAATAATAACTTATTCATCACACCAGGATTTGCCTGACCTTTTGACATCTTCATAAGTTGCCCAATCAAATAGCCTGTTGCACGGTCCTTACCACCTTTAAAATCTTCAATGGATTGTGGGTTGTTATCCAATACTTCAGTAATCCAAGTTAACAAAATCTCTGGATCACTAATTTGTACTAGCCCATTTTTCTTAGCAAATGCTTCTGGTTCTTCACCAGCCATGATTGCTTCAAAAACTTGTTTAGCTTGTTTTGTTGAAATCGTACCAGATTCAATTAATTTAATCATGCCAGCTAAATGTTCTGGTGTCAATTGCGTCTCTTGCAATTCAACTTGATGTTTATTCATAAATGCGTTCACATCACCAATCAAATAGTTTGCTGCACGCTTTGCATCTGCTCCTGCAGTAACAGTCGCATCATAAAAATCAGACATGGCGAGCGTCTGTGTTAATACTTCGGCATCATAAGGTTCAATTCCCAAAGTTGACACATAATCTTTTTGACGATCACCGGCAGACTTTGGCAGTTCATCAGCAACTTTATCAATCCAATTTTGATCAATGACAACCGGTGCTAGGTCAGGTTCTGGGAAGTAACGATAGTCATCCGCTCCCTCTTTAACACGCATCAATATCGTTGACTTTGTGGGTTCATTATAGCGTCGTGTTTCTTGCTGAATAATACCGCCAGAGCGTAGTACTTCCGCTTGACGTTTCTCTTCAAAAATTAAGGCATTGCGCACATAGTTAAACGAGTTAATGTTCTTCATTTCAACCTTAGTGCCATATTCAGATGAACCATATGGCCGTATTGAAATATTGACATCAGCACGCATTTGACCTTCCTGCATTTTTGCTTCCGAGATACCCGTAAACAAAATTGCTTGTCGCAATTGTTCCAAATAAGCATAAGCTTCATCTGGTGACGCAATGTCTGGTTCAGACACAATTTCAATCAATGGCGTGCCTTGACGATTCAAATCAACATAAGAATAACCATCGGTACCATGTGTATTCTTACCGGCGTCCTCTTCAACATGAAGTTCTTTAATTCTAACACGTTTAGTTGTGCCGTCTTCTAGTACAACATCTAAATAACCATTTTTACCAAGCGGCGTTTGTGATTGCGTTGTTTGATAAGCTTTAGGATTATCAGGGTAAAAATAGTTTTTACGATCCCAACGAATAAATGGTGAAATCGTGGCATGCAACGCAAGTGCAGCACGCATACCGTATTCTAAGGCGCCTTTGTTAGCTACTGGTAAAACACCAGGATACCCAAAATCAATGACGTTCGTATTTTCATTGGGCTTATCACCATAGTGCACTGGTGAAGGTGACATAAGCTTAGAGTTTGTCTGCATTTCAACGTGGACTTCAAGGCCAATCGTTGTTTCAAAATTTCCTGTTGCCATAATTTTAGAGCGTAAGTCAATCATGATTACTAAATACCAAAACTGCTACCCAATAATCAATTATCTCACGCGTTTCCTCCCTCTTAGCTTAATATTTTTTAGCAATTTTTGGTAACTGTTCAAATAAGCGACTCGCCTGTTCAAAAGCATAGCCTGTTTGATAAACAGTTGCTTCATCAAATGGTTTACCAATAATCTGTAAACCAACTGGTAAGCCATCTACAAATCCAGCATTGACAGACAATCCTGGCAAACCAGCTAAGTTAACTGGAATTGTTAAGGCATCAGCTAAGTACATCGCCGTTGGGTCATCAATTTCTTCACCTATGCCATATGCAACAGTTGGCGCTGTTGGTCCAACAATCACATCGTAATCAGCAAAAACACGATTAAAATCTTCAATCAGTAACGTTCTGATTTTTGCTGCTTTTTTAAAGAACGCATCATAAGCACCTGCAGACAGTGAAAATGTGCCAAGCATAATACGGCGCTTGACTTCATCTCCAAAGCCCTCAGAACGTGTTTTGATGTACAAGTCTTCTAGGTTTTTAACGTCATCTGCTCGAAAGCCATAACGCACACCATCATATCGTTGCAAGTTAGATGACGCTTCTGAAGACATAATAATATAATAAGCGGCGACACCATACTTCGTATGTGGCAAACTCACTTCGTCAACCGTCGCACCTAGTGCCTCAAGTTGTGCTATTGCAGCTTTAACAGTGCTTGCTACTTTGGGATCAATGCCTTCACCAAAATACTCTTTAGGTACCGCAATTTTCAAACCCTTCACATTACCAGTTAACTTAGCTGTGAAATCTGGTACATCACGGTCAGCAGACGTTGAATCTTTTTCGTCAAAACCAGCAATGGTATTTAAAACCAGAGCATTATCCTTCACAGTACGCGTGAACGGTCCCACTTGATCCAGAGATGATGCCATTGCAAACAACCCCCAACGAGAGACACGACCGTAAGTTGGCTTCAAACCAACAATACCATTAAACGCAGCAGGTTGGCGTATTGAACCACCTGTATCTGATCCCAGTGCAAATGGTACCAATCCACCTGCAACAGCTGCTGCTGAACCACCTGATGAACCACCGGGTACCTTAGTAGCATCCCACGCATTGGTCGTTTTTTTGTAGTAAGACGTTTCTGTTGAACCACCCATGGCAAATTCATCCATGTTTGTCTTACCAACGGAAATTGCACCAGCTGTGTTCAATTTGCTAACCACTGTCGCATCATAAACAGGTTTGAAACCTTCTAAAATACGCGAAGCGCCAGTCGTTTGAATACCATTTGTTGCCAAATTATCTTTCAAACCAACGGGTAACCCAGTTAGAATATCAGAAAAATTAGCCACTTCATCTGTTTTTTTAGCCTGTAAAAGCGCTTCTTCTTGGTTAGTTGAAATAAAAGCATTTAATTGATCATCAGTTTGTGCAATATTATCTAATGTCGCTTGTGTCAATTCAGTAGCTGTTAACTCTTTATTTATTAATTTATCATGTAAAGAAGTTAAGTCATTATCAAAAAAATTAATCGTCATGATTATTCTCCCTCACCCTCCAATATTGCTGGTACTTTGATCAAATCTGCTGCTTCAAGTGGCGCATTTTTTAATAACGCCTGCTTTTGATGCCAATTATCTGCAACATCTTGACGTAAATGATTCACATTTTCGGTGACAGAGTAGGTTGGCTCAACCTGTTCTGTATCAACTTCACCCAATGTATCAAAAATAGTCAAAATACTATCCAATTGCGTGGTGAACTGCTCTAATTCAGTATCATTAAACGCTAATTTTGCTAAACTAGCAACATGAGCAACTTCTTCTTTTGAAATCGTTGTTTCAGACATTTACTTACTCCTTTAAGCATGTTTGTTGGTCATTGATGCATTCAACGAACACTTTATATATACTTATTTATTTTACCATAACTCCATCCTTGTCTACGCTTGCATTTTAGTAATATTCGCGTATAATTAAATTTGTTGTATAAACAACATGACCAACTACTTTGTTTAGCGTATCACCGTCGCTTTACACAGTCTTTGGCGACATTTTAGAAAGGTGGATATGATTATGGCCCTTACACAAGAACGTAAGAACGAAATCATCACGGAATATGCCCGCCACGAAGGCGATACAGGTTCAGCTGAAGTACAAATCGCAGTTTTAACTGCTGATATTAACGAGTTGAACACACACATGGCAGCTCACAAGCATGATTTCCACTCACAACGTGGTTTGATGAAGAAGATCGGTAGCCGTCGTAACTTACTACGTTACCTCCGTAATACTGATATTCAACGTTATCGTGAATTGATCCAACGCTTAGGTTTGCGTCGTTAATCTTAGGATTACATGAAAACCTCGTATCAAATTTAAGGAGAAAAGACATATGCCTGTTATTGAATCAGCAATTCAACGTGTTCGTCTTACGAAAAAGCAACATGATCGTAACGAACCACAACTCAGTGCTTACCGTACAGCTGTTAAGCGTTTTGAAAAAGCTTCAGCTGCTGGTGAAGACAATTTAGCAGAATTATACAAGACTGCTTCTTCTGCAATTGATCACGCCTACTCAAAGGGTTTGATTAAGAAGAACAAAGCTTCACGTGAAAAGTCACGTTTAGCTAAGTACGTTAAGTAATATTCAATAAAAACGACTTGGAAGCTATCCAAGTCGTTTTTATTTTGTTCTCATTATTTGTTTTTTAAGATAAATCGTTCAAACAACAATTCAGGCTCTTGATTAGTCGATTTCAATTTAATTTCAATCGTAATCATGCCTAAATAACTTGCCCGTAATGAACTCAATGCATATTTTTTTAGCATTTGTCGTGCGAGTTTGACACGATACGGATGTATACCCAATTGTTTACTCATATCTTGTTCAGTGCCTTTTAATCCCGCAATCTGTAATAATAATCGAAACTGTCCTGTTAATACAGCATTCACACGTAATGCCGGTTCGCCATTTTGTAATAAATCACGGTATATCGTCAATGCCTTTTTGGTTTGACGTGTCATAACAGCATCCACCAAATCAAAAACATTGGCCGTCAGCGTTTTTGGTACAAGCGCGCTTACTGCTTGTAATTGTATGTGTTTCGTATGTGTTGCCTGAGCTACCAGTTTAGGTAACTCATTTTGCATCGCTGTATAATGTGCATTTGTTCTGAGTGTTAACTCCTGTAATGCGTCTGGGTCAATACGATAAGCACGTGCTTCTAATTCTTTTGAAACTGCTTGCTGAGCTTGCCGCTCGTTTAACGCAGGTAGATCAATGCTTTCAGCATATTTTAATAACATTTTCGTTATTTTTTTACGCTTATCAATTTTTAAGTCGTTAATAAAAACAGCCACGATATTTTCTGACACCGGTTTTTCGAGTAACTCTAAAAACTGTACCTGAGTCTGATCCGAAACTTTACCTTTTGCCGTCAAAAAATCTGGATTCTGAACAACAACAACACGACGTTCACCAAAAAATGGCATTGACGTGGCATCATTGATAACATCCTCTAAACTTTGTATTGATAAATCAAATTGTGCATAGTTCATCTCACGATCAAGTGGTTGGATAAGTTGTTTAAATTCGGATTGTGCTCGCTGAATCAGCGCCTCTTCTTCACCGAGAATAACATAAAAATTAGCCAGTGCTTGATTCTTAATTTGCTGTTGTAGTTGCTGCAGGTTCATGTGTTAACTTTACCTCAAAATGACCTTTTTGCTTTGTATAAATATATCTTATCATACCATGTGTTTGGGTATTAAACAGTGTCATATGAGAATCTTGTATTGTTTTTAACGTTTCCGCATGTGGATGATGATACCTGTTGTTACGACCTGCAGAAACAATGCCCACATGAGGTTGCCATTGTTTTATAACATCAGGATGCGTTGACGTTTTAGACCCATGATGGCCTAATTTCAATATATCAACTTTCATCATTGGATATTGTGCTGCAATAGCTGTCTCCCCTGATTGATCTAAATCGCCTGATGTAAACATTGTTTGTCCACCAAATTGGCCATACAGTGCCACAGAATCCTCATTTCCTGCTTGACCGGTTTGAAAAGGATGTAGTACCTGAAATGGCAAATCAGGTACTGATATCCCTTGCGTGACTTCAAAAATAACTGTTTTTCTCAAATAAGGTTTTATTTCTCGTTCAAATGCTGGCTGATTGCTCATACCTGCAGGCATCACAAGACGTGTCACTTTCATTTTTTGCAGAATAACTTTGGCATCCCCAATATGATCATAATCATGATGTGTTAAAACTAAATTATCAATATGATTAATCCCTCGGCTATGTAAATAATTTATGATAACAGTTTCCCCACTTGTTCGCTGAAAGGATTGTACTTGCCAAGGTTGTTGATTACCAAATGTCAATTTACCACCAGTATCAATTAATGTGACCGTCCGATTAAAGGGTTCTCGAATTAAAGCCGAGTCTCCTTGGCCAATGTCAAACGTGGTTATTTCACCATGCAATGGCAAATGTGTCCAAATCATGGTCAAAGTTAATAGTACTAGCCAACCTATTCTTGCAAATTGTGCAATACGTTTTTGCCGTACAAACAAAATGAGTGATAGCAGGAATAGTAAGATAACAAAAAACCAAGGTATATGCCCTACTACTATTTGACCAGGCAGATTTGCTATGGCATCTACTGTTTGTGCAAATAGTTTAATCACAGCATTCATTAGATGCATAACGATCGGCAATAGTTGGCCAAAAAAACCGATCATGACACAAGGCACGATAATTGCACTAAATAAAGGTATTGCCGCAAAATTTGTCACTGTTTGTAGAATGTGCCATGTGTACTGTTGACTGACAATCAATGGTAAACTGACTGCACTCAGTAATAAATTAATTTGCCAGAAGTTTAATTTTTTAACAAATATTAAACAAAATGTCAGTGCAAAAGATAGTTGACCACCTAAAGATAATAAAATTCCTGGTTCATAAATCAAACTACCTAGCAGACTGACCGCCCAAACACTGCCAGAAGGTACACGGCGACAGCCAGCTAGACGCGTCATCATAATTAAACCAGCAATCAAGGCGCGTACAAGCACCGCAGGCTCACCAGCAAATACAAAATACAGCAGTAAAACAACACTGCCAATGAGTGCTGAAATTTCTTTAGGAACATATAATCGACGTAAAATTCCCATTAATAACATCAACACATAAGAGACGTGAAAACCAGAAACACTAAATAGATGAATCAACCCCAATGTTTGAACACCTGGATTATTGCCGTATAATGATTGTGGCGTTGTGCCTAGAATCAATGCCTGCGCATAATCGCTTAACGGCTGTGGTAATGTTTCCGTATTATGGATGCCTTTTGCGTGCCAAATATGTAACTGATATCGACATTTTTGCCATAAGCTGGTTCCTTTTGCCTGTTGAACTGTCCATGATTTTATGATGATTTGATGCGTCACATGTTTCGTTTCATAATAACTTTTTGCGTCAAATTGATTAAAATTTGTTGGCGCCTTAATACGTGCAAAATCCCCTATTCCTTGGAAATGCATGATACGATTTTCTGAAGACCAAGCCTGTTTTTCTAATTGCGATGTTAATTTAGTATATAGCCGTACCGTTTCACCACTTACTAAGTGTGCATTTGCTTGCAGGCGATCACCATTAATAATGATCTCATCCGGTAAAATAACACCACAAACTGATGCTGAATCATTATCTTTTTGTGACGACTGTTGTGCTAGTCTGCTTGCGTCGTAGGCAAAATAACACAAAAAGGGTATTGCTAACACAATAAATAAATAAGCACTCTGTTTGTTAAAATTTAAGCAAAAAACGGCAATCGTTATTCCTAACAAGACAACTGTCACAATATTTAAACGGTAAATACAGCCCCCAATAGCAGCAATCATTAAACTGATGATTAATAAATACCGATTCCCCATTATATGATAATGCTATCTTGTATTGTCTCAAACCGTTTATCGCCAATACCTGAAACTTCTTTAATTTCGTCAATTTTTTTGAAGCCACCATGCGCTTCTCGGTAACTTATAATCTGTTCTGCCTTCTTTTCGCCGATGCCTGTTAATGTCTGTAGTTCTGTTACTGTTGCTGTATTTAAATTGACCTTTTCTTGATTATTGGTCGCCTTACTGTCCTTATTGTCAGTAAGTATATCAGTAGTCACTTCACCACGCATTGGTACATAAACTAGTTGACCATCGGTTAATTTTTGAGCTAAATTAAGTTTAACCGTATCAGCTTCGTCCGTTAACCCACCAGCTTTTGCTACTGCAGTTTGCACACGAGGTGAATTTGTAATATCATAAACACCTGGTTTTTTAACCGCTCCTTTGACATCAACCATCATAACAGCGTTTTCTGAACTTATCGAAGCACTCGTTACAGACACTGTACTACCGGTACTCTGCATAGCCGGTATGTTCGTGTTCGATGCTGGCTTGGCTTGTTTGAAGCATAAACAAAGCATAACACCCACAAACAAGATACCAATAACAATTAGCCATATTTTATACTGCATCATTCTATCTTTAATTAAATCAAGTATATCTATCATCAGCACACCTCTGTGTCATGATACGTTGACAGATAGCATGACACTAAAAAACACCTAACAAAGTATGTTAGGTGTTAGTTTGGCATGTAGGATTCGCTCCTACGGGCGACTATTAGCTGTCACACTAGTAGTAAAGTCGCGTCACCACAGTGCAAGCACTGTTAGTCATGGTGAGAAAATGGGGTTCCACAACCACCATTAACACCTGCGTCTATACGAGACTTGTGACTTAACACGGCAGGCCGCCTTCGGCGCTAATTTTTCAAGCGCTTCGACTCATCGCATGTACATAGTATATCAAATACTAGCCTATTAGTCAAAAGTTTATGACACATGATTTTAAGTGATAACCTGATATAATTAACATATGATAAAATTAACGCAATTACAAAAACACGATATTAATCGTGTGGCTAATCCTAAACAAAGTGCACTAGCCGACCTGTACATACCAGATTTCAATGCCGAATCCAAAAAATCAATTGCCCAATATGTGATTGAGACCTATGATTTAGGTGAATTGGATGGTGTGAAAACGACAGTTTCTCAGCACATATTAGACTTCACCTATTTGAATGGTGCTAGTTCATCTCGCGTAACAGGTAAAATCACATACGATGCATAAAACAGCCAAAGCGTTATGCTTTGGCTGTTTTATGCATCGTTTTCTTCAGTTTGCTCAGCCAGTTGCTGTGCGTTAACAATGTGAACCAACTGTTCATCATACCATTGTGAAATTTTTGATTTCACACTATCTGCATCATCTAAATACGTTGTCACTGAACTTGCCAACGCTATTTTTAAATGAGACCGACTTACGTCATCATTTTCGACAATCATATATAAATTGACTTCATTGTCCTCTTTTTCAGGCCAAATGAGTTTTTTTAATTGATTTGTATATCGTAATGGTAAGTTAATAACATTTGTCTCTAAAGCAAGTGTCGTCCCACCTACCGCAACACCGCCATTGATTTGCCCCGCAATACGCATAAACGTTTCATCTGAAACGTGCTGGTCTAATGCCAAAAATAGCGCATCCAAATTAACATTTTCACCATCTAAAATGTTAATTGTATCATCGTAAATCAGCTCTTCTGAAATGTTAGCTAGTGCCTTTTCACCTGTAATTTGCATGACCCTATCCTTAACCAATTTTTATCGTATGCCATTATTGCCCTTTTAAGCTAGTGGCGAAAGCCTAGACACGTCACCGCATTTCACTGCCATGTAACATGAATTATTTATGCGGCATGTGGTCCCAAAAATTCTCTTTATTAATTTGACGTGCTCTAGCAATAGCCATCGCATGACCTGGTACATTTTCTGTAATAGTTGATCCTGCTGCTGTTATGGCTTCACTTTCAATCGTCACAGGCGCAACAATTTTGGTATTTGAACCGATAAACGCACGATCACCAACAGTTGTGCTGAATTTATGGACACCGTCATAATTGACAAATATTGTGCCTGCACCGATATTAACATCACTACCAACAGTTGCATTGCCAATATAAGTCAAGTGACCTGCCTTAGTGTTATCAGCTAATGTTGCCTGCTTCACTTCTACAAAGTTACCCACATGTACATTATTTTTCAAGTTTGCTTGAGGTCTTAGATGCGCAAATGGCCCAACAGTCACACCATTTGCAAGCGTTGTTTCTTCTAAATGCGATGCCGTAATCACATTCTCATCACCAATGATACTGTCTGAGATACGCGTTCCTTGTGTGATCACATTATCTCGACCAATGATTGTATGGCCCAATATCGTTACGCCACCTTCGATCACAGTATCTCGACCAATAACGACATCTGCATCGATGTATGTATGCGCTGGATCAATGAGCTCAACACCATCCAGCATTAACTGGTGATTAATTCGCTCATGCATCACTTGATTAGCAACGGATAACGCGACACGATCATTGACACCAAGTGACTCTGTGAAATTTTGTAATGTATATGCCCCGATTTGTTGCCCAGCTTGACGTAAAATATCTAGCGTATCTGGCAAGTAATATTCACCCTGAACATTATTATTTTTAACTTGCGCTAATGAATTAAATAGCAATTGATTATCAAATATATAAACACCGGTGTTTATCTCAAGAATGCGACGTTCCGTAATGCTGGCATCTTTTTGTTCAACAATTTTAATAACTGTCTCATCGTCTGCACGAACAATACGACCATAGCCAGTTGGATCATCAGCTATAGCTGTCAATACTGTCACTGCATGATTTGACTTCTCATGTGCTTCTATAAATTCTAACAAGGTTTCAGGTCGAAACAGTGGTGTATCCCCTGACATAATTAATGTAACACCAGTACTTTGTGACAATTTATCTTGCGCTTGTTGAACAGCGTGACCTGTGCCAAGTTGTTCTGACTGTAATACAAATTCAGAGCGTGTGCCAACATGTTCTTCAACACGTTCTGCCCCCACACCGACAATGGTGATTGGTTTACGATTAGATAAAGGTTCAACTGCATCTAAAACCCAATCAATCATCTTTTTTCCAGCAACATTGTGTAACACTTTTGGTGTATTTGACTTCATACGAGAGCCATTGCCTGCTGCCAATACTAAAATATTTACCCCATTACTCATTAACATTATGCCTCGCGCTTATAAATTTCTTGCAAATAATTACCAGCCGTTACTAAAATAGGATCCCCATTTTTCAAGTTCGTATCAACATGCAACAATGACGTAAACCGATCGAGCAGTCTTGTCGCAGAACGGCCTTCAGCAAATACTGCAGTCCCAACAACGGTCCCATCAAACTCACTAACCAGTGTTTGCATGCCTTGGATTGTGCCACCAGCTTTCATGAAATCATCAACAATTAATACGCGAGAACCTGTTCGTAGTGAACGGCGAGATAGTTCCATCTTCTCTACACGCTTAGAAGATCCTGTCAAATAGTTCACAGACACCGTTGGTCCTTCAGTAACCTTTGCATCGTCACGCACAATAACAAATGGCACATTAAGTTGCTCAGCTACTGCTTGTGCTAAAGGTACACCTTTCGTAGCAGCTGTCATAACAGCGTCAATATTATCACGTAAATACTGCGTAGCAATCAATCGACCAGCCTGTCGCAATATATCTGGACGTCCAAGTAAGTCTGATAAATAAACATAGCCACCCGGTAAAACTCGGGTTTCATCATTAACATCTTGGCGGATTTCTTCAATAAACGTTTTTGCTTCGTCTTCAGCCATATAGGGCACAAAGCGAGCGCCACCAGCAGCTCCTGGTACTGTTTCTAACAAACCTGTCCCACGTTCTTGAAACGTGCGCTTTAAAATGGATAAATCCTCAGAAATAGATGATTTTGCAGAGTCATAACGTTTGGCAAAATATGACAAAGAAATCAGTGTGCGTGGGCGCTCAAGCATGTAGCGCGCCATATCGACAAGGCGATCAGAACGACGTGTTTTCATGATGTATAAACGTACTAAAACCTTATTAGCACGTATTCTCCTTTATAAATATTAGTATTTAAGATTAATTATAACACTTTTAAAATAGCAACGTTCGGTATTTAAGCATTTTTTTGAAATTGCCAAACTGAAATTAGATAGATCAAAACTTCAAGCATGGCAATAAAAAAGCTTGTTGGCAAATTGGTCAAATAAGCTAAAGTTAAACCAATCCATGTGCCAAAAAGTGCAAATATTATAGCCAATGCCATGAGTTTCAACGTTGACGTCACATAATACTTTGCACTGGCAGCAGGTAATGTCACTAAAACAAAAATTAACAACGACCCAACCAGCTGCGCTGAGATACTAACAGACAGGGCAATCATCACCAAAAAAATATAGCGTACTGACTTTTGAGCACGACTTTGCAAAAATATACCAGCTTCATCAAATGCTAACTGCTTGAGCGCACGATAGTTAATCAGCAAAACAACGATAACAAACACAGCCAATCCTAACAACAACCACAAGTCATGGCGGCTAATACCTAAAACTGAACCAAATAAAATACCCGTCGCCGCTGTTGTGCTAGTATGCCCCAAAGCTAAAAATAAAATGCCTAATCCTATAGCCAATGCTGAAATGGCGCTTGTGACATTGTCTCGTTTTGTGTAACTTGATTCAAGCGCTCCAATTGCCAAAGATGCCCCACTGGTAGCTAGCATCATACCAAGCAACGCAGGCCATCCAGCAAACAAACCAAAGGCTGCACCAGCAAATCCAATCTCGCTTAAACTATGTGTCAAAAAAGCATAATTTCGTGCAACAACAAATGTCCCAACAATACCTGCAACAATGCTCACAACCGTCCCAGCCATAAAAGCATTTTGCATAAAGTCATAACTAAACATGCCGTACCTCATCTTCTTCATGAATATTTGTTATTTGTGTTGTCAGTGATTGCAACTCAGATGCCTCACCTTGACTCACATGACCGTTTTCAAAAAATAAATAGCCATCCGCAAACTGTGACACTAACTTTAATTCATGTGTAATAAATAGCACCGTTAATTGTGTTTCTCGTTGTAATTGTTTGATTGTTTGCAATAATGCAACCTTATGTTCATGATCTAAGCTTGCCGTTGACTCATCTAGTATCAACAAGTCAGGTTGTTGTACAAGTGCCTGGGCAACAAATGCACGTTGTTTTTGACCACCCGAGGCTAATCCCAACCGCTTATCAGCCATGTCAGACAAATCCAGTCGCTTCAATGCAGCAAAAACGGCTGCACGTTCTTGCTTGTTTAACCATAATCGCCAACCTTGATTATAATTTAAACCTACAAATTCAGCAATACTTAGCGGATAATCACGTGTAATATCGCGAAATTGTGGCACAAAACCTACTTTTGTTGTATTCAACTGTATCTGTCCGTTGATTTGTTGATTTTGACCAATAAGCGCTTTGATAAAACTTGTTTTGCCTGCGCCATTTTCACCTAGTACAGCAAAAAAGCGTCCCTCTGGCACATCAATGTTAGCGTGTGCCAATATCACTTTTTCACCATATCGAATACCAAAATCTTGTGTTTGGATGATTCCCATTATTTACCGCTTTCTTCTGATTTAAAAACAGCTTGAAGTTGTCTAACAAGCACTAATTGCCAATGCCATATTTTTTGATCAGACGGCAAGACCTGATTAACTGTAATCACCGGTATTTTAGCGTCTTTTGCTTGTTTTACCAAGTACTGATCTCTTGTTGATTGATCCTGACTAGCTGTCAATACAAATCTCACTTGTTTATTTTGAATTTCTGATATTGTTTTTTTGAATTTATCATCTGAACTAGACTCAAGATTTGTGACTGCTGTCGTATAGTTCAATTGATCCATAAAAACTTGTTGCGCATTATTAGTCGCAACATACCGAACATTTTTTTGAGCTTTTAAATCACTAATCCCCTGGGTCAACTCCTGTGTTTCAGCTGCTAATTTTTGACTATTTTTAATATACATATCACGATTACGCGGGTCAAAATCGCTTAACAGGTCAGAGAGTCGCGAAATTGTTTTCAAAGTAATTTCCGGACTAAGCCAATAATTACTCTGACTTTGATCCTTCACAACATCACTGGCTACTAGTACTTTAGAATTTAATTTTAGATTACGCCGTTGTGTTAATAACTGATTTTGATGATCATCAACAATTACTACTTCTGCATGCTTAAAAAGCGTCTTTTCCCGTTCAGATGTTAACTTACCAGACAAAAGTGATACATGACTGCTTTTGTCTGATACGGCTTGAGCGATTTGTTGATAGGCCACATTATCCGTAACAATTTGAACTGGTGTATGCTGTGGCTGTTTGGTTTCAACTGTCATTTTTATAGAGATTAAAAATAACCCCACTGGAATAAGTAAAATTGTTAAAATTGCGTATATGTTTTGTTTATTCATCACTCAATTATCTCATAACTACAAAAAAAGCCCAACAAGGGCAATTAATTTAATCAGCAAAAGTAATATCAATATTGTTTGTTAAAATGTCGGTATAACTGTACGATGCACGTTCAAAGTTAGCCTCTTCATTCAAATCTACAATGAATAACGAGGGGAAAGTAGAACGCAGAACGCCTGTGCGCTCAGTGATTTTTTTGCGGCCAGCTTGTGCTACCACAGTGACTGCTTCACCCACATGGGCGTCGAGCTTAAACTTGATGTCTTGTAAACTACTTGGCATTTTATACCACCTTTCGTGAAAAACTCATTTAATTATAACATAAATAAGCATTAATCACAAATTAAGGTGTATATTCTGACGGAATCATGATAAAATATACGGTTATTGCGTTAAACCTTGAGATTTTAAAGCCAAGTAAAGAGCAGTTAATTGTTTTAAATCTAAACGTTCCGCACGTATCGATGGTGCAATATTGGCTTGGTCCAAGGCCTTGGTTATTTTCTCTTTAGTCACTGCCTCTTTACCATAAGTTTGTAACATATTATTCCATAAACTTTTACGTCGATGTGAAAAACTGCCTTTAATAACACCAAATAAACGCTCAGGTTGCGCCACCACGAGTTCTGGTGACAGTGGGGTTAACTTAACCACCGCTGAATCAACATTGGGTGCAGGATTAAATGATGCAGCAGAAACTTCTATGGCCAACTCTGCCTGAGCAAAATATTGAATAATTAAAGTTAGCACGCCATAAGCTTTAGTCCCTACTTCGGCGTTCAAACGTTCTGCTACCTCCCGTTGCATCATTACCACGATATTGTCCCATGCGATATTCGTACGTAAAAGTTGCATTAAAATTGGCGTTGTAATGTAGTAAGGTAGATTAGCAACCACCTTAACATGTGCTTCTTCACCAAATTCAGCACGAATCACCTCAGGTAGGTTAATATCTAATATGTCGCCGTTAATCACTTTAACATTATCATACGGCTGCAGTGTTTCACTAAGAACATCAACCATTTGTGTGTCAATTTCAAAAGCCACAACCTTTTTGGCCGCACGAGCTAATTGTTCAGTCAACGCGCCAATACCAGGGCCGATTTCAATCACATAATCTTGATCTGTTATACCAGCTATATCAACAATACCGTGTAAAACAGTCAAGTCCGTTAAAAAATTTTGTCCGAATTTCTTCTTAGCATGTAAACCATATGTATTCAAAATTGCTTGGGTGCGCATCGGATCTGCAATATCAATTATTTCTGCCATTCAATCATTTACCTTTCAATACTGCCAAAATTTGTGCCTGAGTGATACCAAACTGTTGGACACGCTTGAGCAATTGTTTCCCGTTACTATAGCCAATATGTAGCTCTTCACCGACTATTTCACGATGTTTACGTGCATTTTCACCACGCAACAAGCCATTTGCCATCAAAAATTGTTGATCAACATCTGTTATCATGTCAACCTTTGGCGTCATCACATGGGATAGAGCAAGTTGCAAGGCTTCTGGTGTTGCATGTTCAACACCCAATGATTTATGCGACGTATCTTTGGCTGCACGCGCTTCATCTTGTGTAATATATGCTTGCTTTGCTGTTGGCACTGCATCAGTCATTATTTGTCTAATACGTTGTCCGTTGAAATCCGGGTCAGTTAATATAATAATGCCACGTGTCTCTGCTGCCTGTTTGGCACGTACAATAGCATCTGTGTTAACCGCACTACCGCCTGTTTCAATCGTATCCGCAACAACAGCTCGCATTAAATTTTGTGTATCAGACCGTCCTTCAACAACAATCATTTCATTAATATATAATCGTTTAATCATAGTTTAAAAAAAGCTGATGTGCATTCTTGCGCGTGATATCTGCAAGCTCTTTTGCCGTCAAATCAAGTGTTTCTGCTAACGAATCAATCACATACTTCACAAAAGCTGGTTCGTTGTCTTTACCTCTAAAAGGCGTTGGTGCTAAATAAGGCGCATCCGTCTCAACAAGTATGCGATCTAATGGCACTACTTTTGCCGCTTCACGAACATTTTCTGCTTTTTTAAAAGTCACAACACCACTAAATGAAATATGCATTCCCAAATCAACAAATGCTAATGCTTGTTCTGGTGTACCTGAAAAGCTGTGCATGACACCCTTGGTGACACCGCTTTCTTTCAACATTGTATAAACATCTTCAAATGCATCACGATTATGAATAATCACTGGTAATTGGTATTTTTTTGCCAATGCTAGGTGTGCTTTAAACGCCTTTTTTTGTACATCATGTGCCGTTGTTTCCCAGTAGTAATCCAAACCAGTTTCACCAACACCAACAACTTTATCTTGTTGTATCTGCGCTTCAAGTTGTCCTGCAGCTGAGGCATCAAAACTACCTGTGTCTTCCGGCTGAAAACCAAGCACTGCATAAATATTATCATGTGCTTGAGCAATTTCTAAGGCACGTTGGTTCCCTATGGCATCATAACCAACAATATTCATTTCCATCACACGAAATTCATTTGCCCGACCAATATATGCAGGAACATCGTGAAATAATTTATCATCATTGAGATGCGTATGTGTATCATAACTATCTGCTGGTGTCTTTGTTAAATCATAAATTGCCATAACTAATCAATTCGGCGAGTAAGGATACGTATCATATGCTTCACGTAAGACCAAACTCACACTTCTCCTTTATTCTGAGTTTCAAAATGCTATTAACCATTGCATTGCCAATGAAGAAAAAAAACCGACAAGCTATTTTTCAATGCTTACTCGGCTTTTGGTACAACTGATGGTGCAAAGTTTTTCAATACACCGTTGACAAACTTACGACTGTCTTCATCCGAAAATGTTTTGGTTAAAATCAGCGCTTCATCAATGGCTACTTTATAAGGCACCAAATTATTTAATAGTTCATAGACTGCTAAACGTAAAATGATTAGGTCAGCCTTATTGAGACGATTAATGGCCCAGCCATCTGCTAAATGAGCCGCAATTTGCTCATCCAATTCAGTTTTAGTTCCTAGGATACCATTAACAAGCCTCGGCAAATAATCGTCATAATCTTTACCTGCTAAAACGATATCATATAACTTATCAATATTATTACTTTGTGGATCTTTCTCTAATGCAAACAGCACTTGAAAGGCTGCTTGGCGCGACTCATGTCGTGTTAAATTCGCCATTAATTGGCCACCTCTGTTGCATCTTCACCAAACAAATTATCAGGATCAATTTTGTTTGCCACTTTTTCTGGTACAATCCCACTAATGTGTACGTTAACTTGTGAAACATGTAGATCCGTCATAGATGCAATTTGTGACTGGATGGCTTTTTGAATCTCAAGCGCAACTCGCGGCACAGTGACACCATATTGCAAAAAGACGTATGCTTCAATAACCAACCCATCTTCGGTTTGTGTTAGTTCAACACCTTTTCCACGTGCATTGGAACCAAAAGCATCGGTGAAGCGATCTGATAACTTGCCACGCATCGAGTAGACCCCATGTACCTCTTGTGTTGCAATCTGTGCAATCACTTCGATAACTTCTGGCGTTACTTGTGTTGTGCCAACAGCTGAACTGTCAGTTGCCAAAATAATATTTTTTGTTGTTTGTTTGCTACGCTTAATTTCTCTGGCCATTATTCTATCCTTGAAATAATTTTTAAAATAAAAAGTCCCACTAGGGAACTTTTTGACGTGTGTTCCCTACGATCTAAGCACGTGTACTTCTTACGACATCAAAACGATTGACTTAAGTTATCCTACCAGCGTGTTCAGTTTGTATTGGTTTACACTTAGTAATTAAGCACGGCCCTTATATGAACCGTCTTCTGTGTTCACAATGATCGTTTCACCTTCATTAATGAAGTCTGGTACAGTAATTGTGGCCCCTGTTTCAACAGTTGCTGGTTTACCTGAACCAGTAGCTGTGGCACCTTTAATACCAGGTTGAGTTTCTGTCACCTTTAGAGAGACTGTTGATGGTAATTCAGCACCTAAAATTTCATTACCATACATTGTGATTTTAACTTCCATGCCTTCAAGCAAAAACTTCAAGGCATTTTCAATCTTATCATCAGGCAAGTTAATTTGCTCATATGACTCAACATCCATAAATACACGGCCATCATTTTCAGCAAATAGATAAGACATAGGACGTGTTGTAATATCAGCTTGTTCAAACTTATCACCAGGTCGGAATGTTACTTCGTTAACAGCTCCTGTGCGCAAGTTCTTCAACTTTGATCGGACAAAGGCACCACCTTTTCCAGGCTTAACATGTTGGAAGTCCAAAACACGCCAAATTGAGTTTGAGTACTCAATTGTCAATCCATTTTTTAAATCATTCATGCCAATAGCCATGATAAATACCCTCTTTTATTAATAATATAGTTTATTATACCAGAAAACTGCTTATATTGCAGTATTCAAACAAATTAAAATTTTACCACAAATATGTTAATCTTTCAATGCTTTTTCTTTTTTAATTCAGGCTTTACAATTAAATCATCTAAGCGCTGAAAAGTATTCAATAAGTCTAGCCCTTCGTCGTGACCGTAAATCTCAAGCCAACCATTAAAACGCTGATTGACTCGCAATGTAATCATTGATTCAACCTCCTGCCCTGTCTGAGTCAATACTAATAAAACACGGCGTCGATCAGCGGTATCATGTATTTGCTGTAAGTATTCACGTTCAAATAATGGTTTAAGCTGACGGGCAACGGCGCCTTTTGTAACCCCACGTGTCGCTGCAATTTCTGTCATGGTTAACGGTTTCTCGCTTGTATTTTTTGCAACAGCAGACATAATGAGCCATTGTTCAAAAGATATGCCAAATTCACTGGTCGGCTGTGAAATAAGCTTTTCTAAGTTTTTAAGCGATGACATATATATATCAATAAATTCTGTTAGCAAATCATCGTGTGCCATTTAGCCTCCCATGCTACTTTGCTGATGAGGTGTTAAAATTGTCAAGATAGTCCAAAGTATCAGTAATATCATTAAACAATTGTACGTGTTCTAAGTCATGTGAGCCAACAAAACCACTCGTTTCCATTTCTTTTAACCACACCCATAAATTATCATAAAAACCATTAACATTTAACAAAGTTAGCGGTTTGTCGTGTAGACCAATCTTTGCCCAACTCAAAACCTGTGCTAACTCTTCTAAAGTGCCAAAACCGCCTGGTAATACAATAAAAGCATCCGCATAAAACATCATCAAATCTTTACGTTCCGACATATTTTCAACTTCAATTAGCTTGGTGACCTGATCTGGCGAAATAGCATCCTCAGCAAGATTATCAGGCGTAATGCCCAAAACTTCTCCCCCATTAGCCATAACACTTAATGCTGTAGCCCCCATTAGCCCGTCTCTACCACCACCATAAACCAGAGTGAGTTTCCGCTGCGCGATCGTTTGACCAAGCTGTTTCGCAATTTCAGTATATTTTGGATCATTTCCAAATTGTGCTCCCATGAACACTGCAATTGATTGAACTGTCATAAATTTATTCCTTTCTATAAATTTAACAATATTGCGCACAATAATCAAGCAATAGTTAGACAAATTCCCCGTTTGTATGCGCTATGTGGTACACTATTATATAGGTTTTCGTTCGTGACAAATTAAAATTAACTACTATTATTGGAGGCATTTATGATTTACAAAGTTTATTATCAAGAACATCCGGAACGCAACCCCAAACGTGAGACGACAGTTTCACTTTATTTGACGGCAGACAGCTTGCCACAAGCACGGGAAATTATTGAAGAGAACACAACTTACAATGTGGAAGCTATCGAAGAATTATCAGACAAGGCGCTAACTTATGAAAAAGCCAACCCTGCCTTCGAAATCACGACATTCTAGCTATGGCATATTCTGTAGATATCAAACCTAATGAAGTCGCGGTATACGCGCTAGGTGGATTAGGCGAGATCGGTAAGAATACATATGGTATCGAATATCAAAACGAAATTATTGTGGTCGACGCGGGTATTAAGTTCCCAGAAGACGACTTACTTGGTATTGATTATGTGATTCCCGACTATACTTACTTAGTTGACAACATCGATCGCGTTAAAGCACTGGTTATTACCCACGGACACGAAGACCATATCGGTGCTATTTCCTACTTTTTACAATCTGTTAATGTGCCGGTCTATGCTGGCCCATTAGCTATGGCTTTAATCAAGAACAAACTTGAAGAAAAGCAAATGCTTAATCGTGTTGAACTCCATGAAATTACAGATGGTTCAATATTAGAATTCGACCAATTAAGTGTTGAATTTTTCCGAACAACACATTCAATTCCTGATGTATTCGGCGTTGCTGTTCATACACCAGTTGGTACAATTGTTGAAACTGGTGACTTTAAGTTTGACCTGACACCAACAACAAAGCAGCCACCAAACCTTTGGTCTATGGCTCGTATTGGTGAAAATGGTGTCTTACTCATGATGAGTGATTCAACTAATGCTGAGCGTCCAGAATGGACCAAATCAGAAGCTTGGGTTGCTAAGTCTGTTAATCGTATTTTTGATAAAATCGAACACGGACGTATCATTTTTGCGACATTCGCATCTAATATGAACCGTGTGCGCATGGCGACCGATGCTGCTATAGCCCATGGACGGAAAATCGCTGTATTTGGTCGTTCAATGGAATCAGCTGTAACCAATGGGCGTGCTCTAGGCTACTTAAACATTCCGGACAACATGCTCGTAGAACAATCTGAAATTAAACATATTCCAGACGATGAACTCTTAATTTTATCAACTGGTTCTCAGGGCGAACCAATGGCTGCCTTAGCACGTATTGCTGAAGGTACACATAAGCAAATTCGCTTGAAGCCTAAGGATAATGTTATTTTCTCTTCTTCACCAATTCCGGGTAACACAGCTTCGGTCAATCAAGTGATTAATAAACTTGAAGAAGGTGGTGCTAATGTTATTTACGGTAAAGTGAATAACATCCATACTTCTGGTCATGGTGGACAAGAAGAAGAAAAGCTCATGATTGCTTTAATGAAGCCAAAATACTTCATGCCTGTCCATGGTGAGTATCGCATGTTAAAAGTCCATGCTTCCTTGGCACATGAGTTAGAAATTCCAAAAGACCATACATTCATTCTAGAAAATGGCGATGTTTTGGCATTAGACGGTGAAAGTGCACGTGTTGCTGGTCACTTCCCTGGTGAAGACACTTACATTGACGGTTCTGGAATTGGAGACATTGGTTCTGTCGTACTACACGATCGACAAAAGTTATCACAAGATGGCTTAGTCGTTGTCACAGCAACAATTGATTTAAAGAAAAAAGAAATCCTATCTGGACCAGATATTCTATCACGCGGTTTTGTATATATGCGTGAATCTGGTGACTTAATTAATGAAGGTCGCCGTATTATATTTGGCACGATGCGTCGTGTGATGAATAATGCTAATGTTAGTGAAGCAGATATACGACAAGCTGTTATTGATGATCTTTCCAGATTCTTATATAAAGAGACTGCGCGCAAACCAATGGTTTTGCCAATGTTGATTATGATTTAACAAAAAACGCCTGACGGCGTTTTTTTGTTTTAATCATTAGTATGTCATAATATTCGATCAAACCAAACTATCATTTTCCGAACAATTAATCTACCTTTCCTCCTTTTATCATAAAAAAAGCTGACGAACTTATTTTTAATTAGCTATCTATATGCTAGAATGGTATAAGTATAAGATGAAGGAGCCATCATGACACAACGAAAAATCCCTACTATTATGGGTACACAACACCCCGACAACGCCAACGCACCATTTTGGGATGCCTCACAACAACCATTCATTAGTGCTTATCGTGAAATGAACGAAGCATTTGAAAATTTCAGCGAATTAAACGTCGATGAATACATGTGGGACTGGGAAGGTAAACATGCCGATGCCGCTGTTATTGATCGCCTATTTAGCACAGAATATGATTATTTTAAAAAAGACCAAATTGGTCGTGATAAGTTTTTGACTTTTCGTTTTCCAAATATATGGGAAGAAAAGGGCTACAACTTGATGCAGGCCATGACGGCCATTTTAAGTTCTGAAGACTTTGCACATGATTTAGGATTTGACCAACGACCTTTATTTGAAACGATACTCCCCATGGCACAACGTGCGGATCAACTCATTGAAATGCAAGTGCTCTTTGAGAAGTTGGCTAATTTTAAATCAGTCGAATTTACAAAGAATGATCGCAATACACCTTATATTGAAATGATTCCTCTATTTGAGGACTTTAATACACAATTACATGCACCGGAAATTTTGAAAGAATATTTAAAGTTACATGAAGAACATTTTGGTTTCCGTCCAAAATACCTTCGTGTGTTCTTGGCTGGATCAGACTCCGCATTAACAGCTGGCTTCATGAGTTCAATTACAGGTAATAAACTTGCCATAGCAAGACTACACGAATTTGCACAAGAAGAAAATATTGATATTTATCCCATTTCAGGTACGGGCTCTGCTATCTTCCGTGGTGGCTTATCACCACGTCGTATTGATCGCTATTTAACAGAATTTCCTGGTGTACGCACGGCTACTGTACAATCGGCTTTTCGGTATGACTTCCCCTTGGAAGAAGTTCAACAAGCTATTGCTGAACTAAAAGAAAAGCTCCCTGTGGCAACACCACTAAAAATTTCACGTGATGATCAAAAAATTCTTGCCGAAGTTGCCGAAGAGTCCGCTGAATTTTATGCGCATACACTTGATCAACTTGTCCCTGACATGCAACCTATTTTCAAAGCTTTCCCAAAGCGTCGTGATCGTCGTCAACACGTTGGTGTACTCGGTTATTCACGTTCCGTTGACGGTATTGAATTACCACGAGCAATTAATTTTACAGGATCATTCTATTCCATCGGTGTCCCACCAGAATTTATTGGGTTTGGTCGTGCTTTAGCTCATTTGAACGCAGATCATCTATCTGTCTTTGTTCGTAACTATCCTAGTATGAAACAAGATTTTCGTGAACTTGCAGCCTATGTTAATTTAGATGCTTTACAAATTTTGAAAACTCAAAGTCCTGCTTGGGCAGATGTTGAAGAAGATATTATGACTTTGAAAAATATCTTTGACCTTGAAATTGGTCCTAAAACACGTGAGCAACAACAGCACGCTGCAATTGCTCTACAGGTCGTACAAATTAAGGAAGGCGCACCAATCGCTACGACAGCACTCATCAACCGTATGGCGCAACTCCGCCACTTCTTAGGTTAATATTCATTCGTGCCATAGCCCTTTGGGGCTTTTTTTGTTACAATGGAACTAATTTTTATCGAAAGAAATTGTCACTCATGCCTAAATTTTATGTTATTAATAATCCACATATTAGTACTGAAAATGATTTAAACACCATACAAGCACTCAAAGCAATACCAAATATTGTCGCGTGGCACGACACTGAATATACTGGCCATGCAACTTACTTAGCTAAAATGATAGCCAGAAAGACTACTGATCCCACAGCCGTTATTCTAGCTGTCGGCGATAGTTGTACTTTAAATGACGTATTAAACGGTCTATTATCAGTCAAACGTGATATTAAATTGCCACTTACTTACATACCAACAGGGTTAGATCATACTTTTTTAAGAACTATTCATGTTAATCATGTTTCTGAAGCCATTTTACGATTACAAAAAACTAATGAATCACAACTACTCAATGTTGGTAAAATTTGTGGTGATGCACCACATCAAACAACACAATATTTTGTTAATCGCATCGATATTGGTTATGCAGTCGCCAATGCCGAAAAAGAAACACCACGCACCTCGTTGCCACATACCCTTTTTAAAATGGTTACACCTTTATTATCTAAACAAGCCGTACCCATTACGAAACAACCATTTCACATGACAATTTTGAATGGTAAACATTATCATCAAATAGCCAATACTGCTCTAATGACTATTCAAAACAACCCTTGCTTTGATCACAACTTAACACAAGTCGACTGCCATAAAACACCACTTAATTTGATCATTTCTGAAAAAATGTCAGCTATCAGGCTTTTAACAATACTCTCCCCTTTCAAGTTAAGTAACAAAAAATATCAGCTCAATCCTATTCACCATATTGCACTAGCTGACAACGCGAATATCCATATACCTGATATTCAAACAGGCTACATGGACGGTAAATCATTAGGAAATGGTACGTTTGCTTTCACTGTCCATCACGAAACATATCCTTTTTGGTTATAAAAACAGGTCTGAATCTACTAAATTAAGTAGACTCAGACCTGTTTTTAAATGTTTTACGTACTTTTTAACTTAATTAAACCGACCTAACCTCTCAGCTTGGTTTGTCACACCTACAATCAATTTACGTGCAACTAAATGCTGACTGGCCTGTAAAATTAAATCTTCATGATAAGCCACTGCAGCAATAGCACTCACCACAGTTGGTACAATGTGATTAGCGTGCCCATGCAAAAATGCATTTTCGATAGCTTGAGTATAATTACTACTATTCAGTAATGACCAAATAATTGCCTCTAATGTATTCGCACTACGACCGTTCAACTCAATATGATTGACCGGAATATTAGCAAAATCTGGTAAATTCAGTTCCTCAAAAGCCGTTAATTCTGCTTCAAATACTTTATGCCGTGAGTAATATTCAAATCCAAAGGCCAATCCATTTTCAACTGCATCCCGAATAACTTGACCATCTAATAATTGACTAACAATCAGACTTAACATGCCAACACTGACCAAAGCACCTTCGTCATTATGTGTTAATCCTGCTATGCGATGTAATGTCAACATTGCCACTTCATCATTAATAAAAGAAACACCATATTCATGATGCAAGTACAATGCAACTGGTAACATTCTCACAAGAATATCTTCACTATCTGCTGTATCTTCCAATATTCCTGATGCTAACGTATCTCTATTCTTATTATAATTTTCCAACGCTTGTTTAGTGACATCATCTACCTGTTGTAATGTCTGTTCTGGGGCAAATTGTCGTTTTTTATACCAATTTTGAAAGTGATTCATCACATCTGATAGTTGATATCCACGGGATAAACTTGCAATTGTTGTTAAAGCCAAACTTGTCTGTGACCCCCAACTTAGTAGACCGTTGAATTGATTCGGTGTTTTTAATAGCTTATATTGTTGACTGGTTGTCAATTGGATCATACTTTCACCAATGGCCATGCCAAACATTAAACTCTGTATTGTTGATTGCTTTTTTGCCATACCTTATTTTAACATATACAACAATTTAAATATTACAACAATGACTTAATTTCAGCTACCTTATTTAATTCTTCCCAAGGTAAGTCAATATCTGTGCGACCAAAGTGCCCAAAAGCTGCTGTTTGCTTATAAATTGGACGACGTAGATTCAAATGATTAATGATCGCTAATGGTCGGAAATCAAATAATTGTGATGTAATATGGCGAATTTTGTCTTCATCAATTTTTGCAGTACCAAATGTATCAATGTTCAAAGATACAGGTTGTGCAACACCAATAGCGTAAGCGACTTGAAGTTCAAGCTTATCAGCCACGCCTGCTGCTACTAAGTTTTTAGCAACATAACGTGCAAAGTAAGCTGCTGATCGATCAACTTTTGTCGCATCCTTACCTGAGAATGCACCACCCCCATGATGGGCTGCGCCACCATAGGTATCAACAATAATTTTACGACCCGTTAGTCCTGAATCTGCTTGTGGTCCGCCTAAAACAAAACGACCTGAAGGATTAATATAGTAAATCGTATCATCGTCTACTAAGTTTTGTGGCAATACTGCATCGATAACAAATCGACGGACGTCATCACGCAATTGCTCTAGTGTCACATCTTCATCGTGTTGCGTTGACAAAACGACTGCTGCAATTCGTGTCACTTGATCATTATCATCTAATTCAACACTCACTTCAGCTTTAGCATCTGGTCGCAAATAAGAAACGACACCGCTTTCGCGAACATCACGAATTTTACGCATCAAACGATGTGATAAAGCAAGTGTCAAGGGTAAATAACTATCAGTTTCATTTGTAGCATAACCAAAAACCATACCTTGATCGCCAGCACCTAATTGCTCAGGATCATCATCAGCATTATCGACTGCCTGAGAAATATCCCCTGACTGTTCAACTATGCGATTTGATACGTTGACAGAATCAGCCGTGAACCCAAGATCTGCCTTATTATAACCAATTTCACGAATGGTATCCGTAGCAATTTGTCGTACATTAACATAGGCTGACGTTGATAATTCTCCAAAAATAGAAACGTCACCTGTTGATGTTGTGACTTCAACAGCTGAGCGTGCATATGGATCTTGTTCGAGTACTGCATCCAAAATAGCATCAGCAATTTGATCGGCTATTTTGTCTGGATGTCCTGCGGAAACTGATTCTGATGTGAAATACTTTGCCATGTTAAACATGACCTCCTAAAAATATTCAAAATAAAAAGCTACTGGTCGCAAATTAAAAGCGCACACCAACGATTAGTCGGTACGCGCTAACGTGACGACTATCTGTACAGATGGACCACCGTGCTGATATATGTTGTCATATACCACCGGTTGGTGTAGGGTCAATGTGCTGTATCACTCGCCTACTCTTGATAGCTGATTTAAATTGTATCTTTAGAATAGCAGAGCTTTCACAAAAATGCAAATATGATTTAAAATCATATCTGTGTTGTGCCTTGAGATATTTCACAAAACCATACGCATTCCTATTAAATTAGGGTACAATATTAATTATGGATCTCAATTATCAAGAACAATCTAAACAATTACCAGATGGTCGTCGTATGCCAAATCGTATGAGCACTAATCCACAAGAACGTCGCAGCTATGAAAATTTTACACCAGCTGGTTTTTTTGATTGGCGTCGTTGGGCACCTTTAGCCGTCATCGCTATCAGCTTAAACATTGTCTGGTGGCGTCAACCATTACTTCACACAAAGGCATTGGCTGGCGCAGCGATGACGTGGCAAATTGTGCCTTTGTTTGGTTACACGTTAACCATTGCAATCGGCATGACATTGATGATGACACAAAACTTTCGTAGTATTCTAAGTTATTTATTTTTAATATTGAGTATGCTATTTACCTTTAGTTCACTCATCCAAACACGCCACGAGATATTTATCTTACTCTTATTATTAACAGGATTCTGCGCAGCTGTTCAACAAAATTGGCTTGGTTTACAAAACTGGCTTGGTTTGGTTTTATTCAGTGTTTTAGCAACCTATACCATACCTATTAGTATTTTTTATGTCACCAATAATTTCGTGACACAGCGCTTCATCTGGCAATTATTACCTATGCTATTTGGTTTTGGCTTTTATTTCACCCCAATCTTTATGCCAAATCCTGAAGGTCGTAAATTAAGTATTTTGACGCTAGGATTGTTTTTGGCTACTGTCTTTAGTCATGAAATGGCAATCAGTACTGTCTTTATTATTATTTTTAGTTTATTAGCTTTTATCTTGCAATTTGTAAAGGCAAAAATTGGTAACTGGCAACATATGGGCTATGTGCTCATGCTAGCGCTATCGATGCTATTAATATACCATTAAAAAATGTCGCCCCAACTTACGGGGCGACATTTTTATTTTAAGACATCGTAAATGGGTAACAATAATTTTAGCGCAGTGATTATTTGCGATAAATCTGTATCTTGGACAAAGCTTTGATCGCCACGCAGTATATTAATCCCCAATGAGCACTTCACTATGCTTAACTTGATGGTAACGTGTGACCATGTCATCATATGCCTGTATGTTAGACGATTGTGACATGTTAATCATATGATCCGCACTCAATACAAAATCACTAGGCAGCGACCGAATCAAATCACGGGCGGCATTCATTTTTGTCACAATGCTTTGCGTATCATTTGGTTTCATATTTTCTTCGACGGCAAGGTAAAAATAAATACGATCTGCCCAAATACCTAACTCAAAGTGTGGCATCATTTTATAACCACGTTTGTTTGGCGCAAAAGCCACCCAAGTATTATCAGGCGCATTCGTTGTTCGCCGTAAATGTTTTGCAATATGCGCATACCATTGTTGACCACTTTCATTTAAAACTGGTAATATGGCCGCTGCACTTTGCTCAAATTTTGGTCCTATTTTTTCCCTAATCAACTGCATACGCTCGTCTAGCGTCTCAACAGAAAATATATTAAAATCATCATCCTGAAACATATCTAACATTCCTCCAAAAGGCATACATTATTGATGCCATTCATTTTTTAGAATCGTCATCCACTGAATTAACACATATCCTATGACCAGAACAGTAGCAATAAGATTTAACCAGATTAATACAACAATAATTGAACTCATAGACTGATAAAAATCATATTGTTTCAAACCAAATTTGGTATACCAAGTAAAACCAACATTTAACAAATTCAGCATGCCAACCTCAATTAAGCTACCAATAGCCACAAATCTAAAAGGTGCACGTCCTTCTTTGGTCGGTAATAAGTAATTCATTAATGTCAATGCCAGCCACATACCTAACCAAATTAACCAGTGTGACTGATGTGTTAAGAAAAAAGTCCAGTGATTATCAGGTAATTGTTGGATCACAATCGTTAGAATATTACTGCCTACCATTAGCACACCAAATACAGCAATAATAATTAATAACCAAATAAACGACCATACACGTGTTAATAAGTTACTAATACGTTCTTCTACACCTGCAATGCGATTGAAAGATAATCTGAAAACAGCAATAACACGTGATACAGTCCACAACGTTAAGAGTATCGAAAATGACAACCACGACGTACTCTTAGATGACAGAACTGACCGCAAAATAGGTGTCACAATTTGTTCAATATTACTCGGCAATACACTTTGTATGGCCGTCATTAGATCTGTCTGGCTAACATTTGTAATAGAAATAATAATAGCCACCGAAATCAACATCGGAAAGACTGTTAACAAAACATAGTAAGCAAACGTAGGTCCGACATAATTAATTTGGGCGCGTGTTAATAAATCACCTAGGGTCGAGAGTTTGAATCGCTTATCGAGCACTTGCCAATATTGTTTAGCTTGTTTTATCATACTTCTATTATGCCAAACATTTAGTTATCATGTATTAAAATTTTAGTTAAAATAACATACCAATACCATAGTGAATGGCAATCGTTAGTAAGCCAATCACTATATTGCGCACAACAGCGCGTTTAACCAAACCGTTTGACATTTTCGCACTCAGTAAACCAGTCAGTGCAACAGCAACAACCGTTGCCAAAATTGTAGCGATAAATTGATAGCGTACGGGCGATAAAATCAATGCTGCTAATGGGAATACGCCACCAATAGCGGCGCAAAACAATGAAGCCCAGGCAGCTGACCAAGGATTCATATAGTGTCCCAAAGTGATATCATATTTTGTACTCAACATGGTTTCAAGCGGCTTTTTACTCATTAATTCGTCAGCAATCGCCTTAGCCGTTGACCTCGTTACACCACGATCAACATAAAAATTTTCAACTGATAAATGTTGACCCGGAAAATCTGTTTCTAATAATGCTTGTTCCTGTGCGACAACTACTTTTTCACTGTCAGATTGAGAGCTAACAGATGAATATTCACCTGAAGCCATCGATAGCGCACAAGCCATTAAATCGGCTAACCCAGCTATGAAAATAGCAAAATTATCTGTCGTTGCTGCTGCAACAGAAAAAAGCACACCAACAACTGTTAAAATACCATCATTCGATCCTAATACACCTGCTCGGATAGCATTCAGACGTTCATCCATCGTCGCTTGTTCTTTTACAACATGTTCTTTTTTAATTTTAATATCCATCTGTCAATGATTGTTATATTGTTTACGCAATATAGCAACGCTCCTTTCATCTAAATAGCGATCCAATGATGTACGTAACAACCATCGTGAAGACACCAGCAATAACATTTCTGAGTGCAGCACGTTTTTTATTCGCACCATTTAATACGGCTGCTGAATAACCTGTCAACGTCAACGCAATAATAACGGCGATAAAGGTTGCAATTTCTCGCATATCTTTCGGTGTCGTAGAAATGGCTAACATCGGTAGAATAGATCCAATTGGAAAACTGATTAATGATGCCATCGCTGCACCACCTGCGCTAAGTTCATGATCTAATGTGAACCCATAACGTTCCCGTACGGTCGTCGTTAACGCGTCCTTACTCATCATTTCTTCTGTTGCTTGGCGTGCTAATTTGGGTGAAATACCATCAGATGTATATTTATTTTGTATGTACGCAAACTCACCATCATAATTTGTTGCTAATGCGTCTGTTTGAATGCGTCGTACTTTCTCCTGCGCATCATGCTGCGAACTAACAGAAACATATTCTCCCATAGCCATAGATACAGTTCCCGCCAACATACCGGCAAAACCTGCCAGTAAAATTGTACCTGTATTACTTGTAGCCCCAGCCACACCTAAAACAATACCGGATACTGATAAAATCCCATCGTTTGCACCCATAACACCAGCTCGAATTAAGTTGTTACGTTGCATTAAACTTTGCTTGTCCATTTCAATCCCTCTTTTAGAATTATTCTAATTTAGTTATACCAAATATTTGCTTAAAAATCAAGATAATTAGAAACATTCTATTTTACGTGCTATAATATTTATAGAATATGAGGTAATAAAATGACAAATCCAGACTTACGTGATATGTTACAAACCCACGGTTTAAAAGCAACATTCCAGCGTATTACCATTTTAGATTATCTAATGACACACGAAACACATCCAACGGCTGATATGATTCATATGGATTTAAAAGAAATCAGCTTAGCTACTATTTATAATACTTTAGAAAAATTGGTTGATGTGGGGCTTGTTATTGTCATTGACACACAAAAAGATGATAAACGTCATTACGATTATTACGGCGAACCACATTATCATATTATTAACAATCATACGAATGAAATTATTGATGCAGATAATTTTGATGTTGCACCTTTATTTGAGGCTGCCCGTCAAGCAAGTGGCCTCAATATTACCGGATTTCATATTGAAATTTATGGTGTTGACCCTGATGAAGCAAAATAGCTTAACTTATCATGATACAAAAAAACCAAAAACCGACAATTAATCGGTTTTTGGTTTTTTAAATTCCAGATACAATTACATGCTAGTAGTCATAATCTTTGAAACGGCAGCGTGAATCTTTTCAAGATAAATTGCTTGGTCGCTCTCTGATTTTTCATACTTATCATTATCGATCGTGTGACTTGTAACAACAACGGCATCAGCCATCAAGGCTGTTGCTTCAGCATATTTTTGATAGGCTGAAGTCAGTGACTTATGAATTCCCAGTAAACGAATAGGTGCTGACGCAGCGTTTAGTTGGTCAGCATTCTGCTTATAACTTGCCACTGTGTCTTCAAATTCTGCTTTAATTTCAGCAAATTCCGCAGTCGGAATTTCTGAAACTTTGTCTGCCTGCTTGGCATCATCAAGTTTCGTGAAAAAAGGTGTCACCCGTTCTGCTGTTTCTTCTGTATTTGTTAAAACATTTTGTAGGGTTTGAATATATATTTGTGCTTGTTTTGGATTAAATTTTGCCAATGTTCTATTATCCTTTATTAAAAATTTTACGTTGTATCAACTTCACGATTTCTACAATCACAATGATACTAATACCTGCGCATAATACAATTGCCCACTGATAACCATCCAAGTGAGAAACATGGAATATGGGATTTAGCGCAGGAATAACAACCACTGCTGCCATAACGACTAATGATCCTAATAGTGCCCAATTAAATAGTTTATTTTGAAAAGCTTGTGGTCCAAACATTGACCCGTAAACGGACTTCACGTTAATTGCATTAAACATTTGCATCAAGCCAAGTGTCATAAATGACATGGTTAATGCATCACGATGTGCTTCAAATTCCGCAGCGTGTACAGGGTATGCCAAAGCAAATCCATAAACAGATAAGACAATAACTGCTTGTAAAATACCTTGCCAAATAATTGCCGCGCCAACGCCACCAGACAAGAAGCTTGCGCCTCGTCCTCTAGGACGCTGAGTCATCACGTCTTTTTGGGCTGGTTCAACACCTAAAGCAATGGCTGGTAATGTGTCAGTCACTAGGTTAATCCATAAAATCATGATTGGCGCTAAAATATTCCAACCCAATAATGTCATAACAAAGATAGAAATCACCTCAGCCAAGTTAGAAGCTAATAGGTATTGTAACGCTTTTTGAATATTAGCAAAGACCTTACGGCCTTCCTCAACAGCATGAACAATTGTTGCGAAATTATCATCTGCTAACACCATGTCTGATGCGCCCTTTGAAACCTCTGTCCCTGTAATACCCATGGCAATACCAATATCAGCAGTCTTTAAGGCTGGCGCATCATTAACACCATCCCCAGTCATCGCAACGACTTTACCTTTTTTTTGCCATGCACGGACAATTTTAACTTTATGCTCTGGTGCAACACGCGCATAAACACTGTACTTATCAACATTTTCAGCAAAGGCTTCTTCAGTCATTGCATCCAAATCAGATCCTGAAATCACAGCTGTATCTTTGTCTTTTTCATCTAATATACCCAAACGAATTGCAATGGCTGCTGCCGTATCACGATGGTCTCCTGTGATCATCATCGAACGGATACCTGCAGTTTTAGCTTCAGAAACGGCACGTGCAACCTCTGGTCGTTCTGGATCGATCAGACCCACAAATCCTGTAAACACAAGATTACTTTCTACGACTTCAGAGGTCATCTCCTCTGGTACTGCATCTAACGTTTTGTAAGCAAAACCGAGGACACGTAAAGCTTGAGTGGCCAATTCTGAATTGATTGCCAAAAGCTTAGCACGTATATCATCGGACAATTCAACAACTTCACCAGCCATTTCAATTTTTGTCGCACGCTTAAGTAGTTCGTCCGGAGCACCTTTAACAGTGACGATATAGCTATTGGGTGCTGGATGAACCGTTGACATTAATTTCCGTTCAGAATCAAATGGTATTTCAGCCAAGCGTGGCATTTCCTGGAATAACTGATCAATATTACGATGATGACTTTCATTAAAAGCGATTAAGGCTGTTTCAGTTGGATCACCAACATAACCGTTCTCTGTACGTTTGGTATCATTGTTTAACGCTAAAATATCTGCTAAACGACCATAGGTCCCTGAAAAATCCTCAACAGCTGGTGCGTCAACGATTTCAGCGTTGACAACAACTTTTTCAACTGTCATTTTGTTTTGTGTTAATGTACCAGTTTTATCAGAACCAATAATATCTGTTGATCCCAACGTCTCTACAGCCGGCAATTTACGAATCAAAGCATTGCGAGCTGCCATCCGGGTTGTACCCAATGCCAAGGTAATCGTAACAATGGCTGGTAATCCTTCTGGAATAGCTGCAACAGCCAGTGAAATTGATGTCAGAAGCATATCGATAATTGTTTCTTTGCCACGCACTAAACCAACGACGAATGTTATGGCAGCAATGATCAAAATAAGATATGTTAAGACACGTCCTAATCTAATCAAGTTTTCTTGGAGGGGTGTTTTAGTTTCATCTGCAGACTCAAGCATGCCAGCAATATGTCCAATTTCAGTAGCCATACCAGTGCTTGTCACAATACCTATACCACGACCATAAGTCACATTGGTATTCATAAATCCAAGGTTTTTACGATCACCTAATGGCAAATCAGCATCAGTCAATGTCGTCGCTACCTTGTCAACTGGCACCGATTCGCCAGTCAATGATGCTTCTTCTATTTGCAAAGAGGCAGACTCAATAAAACGTAAATCGGCGGGCACAATATCGCCAGCTTCTAAACGTACAAGGTCTCCGACAACTAACTCTGTTGATTTAACAGACATTTCTTTACCATCACGTATGACGTTGGCATTTGGCGTTGACATTTCCTTCAAAGCATTAATGGCATCTTCTGCTTTTGCTTCCTGAAAAACACCAAATACGGCATTAATGATCACAATAGCTAAGATGAAGATGGCATCAACCAGTTCACCAGTAAAAGCCGCTACAACGGCAGCTACCAACAAAATAGCAATCATAAAATCTTTAAATTGATTGATAAATTTTTGAAAAAGCGTGGTTGATGCTGCTTCTTTCAACTGGTTAGGACCGTCATCATTTAAACGTTTGGCTGCCTCTGACTGTGTGAGTCCAGTTTGCCCGTTAGTTCGCAATTGAGATAGTACCTGTGTGGCATCTTGATTATACAATGGCTGTTCTGCCATATTTTTCCTCCTACGCTAAAGCGTTTATACCTCAGGGTTCACTTCAAACAAAAAAACTCATGCAAATAAACTTAACGAATTCACGCTAGCCATTTACATGAGTCTCACCATTTAAGATAGTACCGGAACTAGTTTCGTTCGATATAAGCAAAATTGATTTGCTCGCTTTGACGGTATTATCGCGGAAAATCCGCCAGTTACTCCCTCAGGAATTATCATAAGTCAATTGTACCAAAGCGGTTGTTTCGGTGCAAGGTTTTGCAGAAAATAAATGATCATGTCAGTAGTCTTAAAAAGCACCACCGCCACCGCCACCGCCGCCACCGGAATAACCACCTGAAAAACTACCACCCGAGCCTGAAACATTACTGTCAAAACCGACATCTGTTTGAATATGATGCGTCAGATTAGAAGACCAGTTCATGCCAAAACTACTATACATCATATAGACGGGTAAATATGATGGTGAGATATTCATGTCGTTTGCCCAAACATTAAGTGTTTTGGCGACAGTCTTAGCTTCACCAAAAATCACAGCATAAGCTAATAATTTATCCCACAATTGTACATCTAATACCGTTTTATCATCTAGTTTTGCAATATCATGTAGCATTGATGCAAAGCCATCCCATTGCCATTTTTCTACAAAACCATCAGGCTCAGTAAAAAATGTCGTGGCTTGAATACTTAACATCACCAGGCTTGCGCCACTCAAAACAAGTACAGCACCGGCTACAAGCCATAATTGCCAAATATCACTGTAATTTGCCATCACAATCAAAGCCACAATTGCACTAATACTAATAAATGACAACACGCTCAAAATCGCAATTTTGTCATGCGTCATTTTCCGCGTAATCTGTGCATCAATAATCGCTTTTTTGGCTGACTGAACAGCTACATCATGCTGGAATTGCCCTAACTTTTGGCGAATGCGTCTTGAAACACGTGATTCTGGTTTTTGAAAATCATCTTGCTGTACTGGTTCCCGTTTTTTACCAAAAATCATCGTCATAAAACTTATTTCAAAATCAGCCAAGTCATCTTCATTGTTAACTTGATACAGTGCCTGACTAACATCGCGTACATCTTGATAAGTTATTGTAATTTTTCGACGCGCAATTAAGTCCATTAAAGTCGCCACAATGATTTGTGGTACTTCTGCTTGTTGTTGAATTCTATCATTAATAACCGCCGGACCAAGATCATTTGGTAAATCATAAATATGCACAGCTGCTCGATCAACACCACTCCGTCGTTTTGCTCGACGTAATTTTGTTTTCATATAAAACACATACCATAGTGTCAACACGATCATTACTAAAACAATAATTGGTATGATAAGAAATCCAAAAATAGCCATGAAATGCAGTTTTTGATTATGTTTAATCGTTTTTTGAGCTTCAGTTTGAGAAATTACTTTAGCCCGTTGACCTGGCTGTGTATTCGTGTTCTCAGGTGTTTGTGCTTTATCAAAATATGTCCGTAATTCTAGTTTTTGATGTGTCTTCACTTCAGGTGCAGTAATCACAAGACGAGCGTTTTTCTTATCAACAGCAATCTGACCTTTCGTATCACTATGAACCCAACCCTTAAATGTTGTAGCTGGTTTTTGTGGCAACGCGACACGAATTTTAACATGTTTAAGCGGCCGATCCCAGTCATCAATGATAAGCCAGTTCATCTCGGCAACATCATCCCAATTAATGACAGTATTTTTCAACTGGTAATTATATTTAACAATGATTTTGTCATTTGCCTTAATGGGATAATAGACTTTTTCTTGTACACGAGCTGCCGTCTTTGATTCAACATATCCAATGTCTGACCCACTCTTACGTACAGGTATTGATTGAAACTGATTCCCATTTTTTGAAATAGCCACTGATTGCATGCCACCCCACTGATATGGTTGCCCGCCACTACTGGAACGCATCAGTTTTTCTTTGAGATAAACACCATTCATATCATCATCAAAATGATATGTCACCGTCTTATCAATTTGAGCTGTACCGTCTTGACCAATTTGCACTTGTTGTTGATAATTGGTAATATGATAGTCTGCTTGTACAACTTTTACGCCGACTAACAAGCTAAATATGACAGTCATCGTCAATTTTGCTATGATTTTCATTTTTCCCCTCTCATTGCCCATGTTATACAAAAGTATAACAAAATTGTGTCGTAAAACCAATAATAACAAGGACCAACTTTAGCCTTTGACAGCGCCAACGTCGTACATGCTAGAAACTCATTTCATTTGGAAGGAACAGCAAGATGTTATCACAATTGATCACACGCTTGTTAACATACTGATTATGCCTGAACATACTAAACACCCAACCGACGAACGACTTAAGATTGCTTTGCTGCTAGCAACTAATTCTGGATTTGTTGACGCATATACATTTCATTATCACGCTGAACGATTTGCCAGTTTACAAACAGGCAACATCATTCAAGCAGGTATTGCACTCGCTAGAAAAGATTTCAACGGTTCTTTAAGCTTTTTTATGCCTATTTTATTTTTCCTATTAGGTGCTGCCTTTAATGGCATGATTCGACATCGGATGACAGCAAAAAAATTAACTAGTAAGCAGCACAGTTTGTTAGTTGAAATTATTGGTATTAGTATCATTATCGCCATTAACGCTCATATATCAAGTACTGTTTTCATTACTTTGATTTCATTTTTCTTAGCCATTCAATTAGATGCCTTTCCTAGAGTACGTGGTTTACCCTTTACAAGTGTCATGTCAACAGGTAATCTACGAAACGTCGGCGCCAATTTAATGCAATATTATTACACCAAAAATCCCACTGCATTAAAAAACGTGAGGTTATTTTCAAGCATCATTTTAGCGTTTCTGATTGGTGCCTTTCTTTCGGCATTTTTAGCAAGTTACCTTGGACAAAAAACATTAATTGGATCAGTTATCATTTTACTTAGCATATTTTTTCTACTTTTTGATCATTCAAAAGAAAATAGTTGACAAATCTTCAGCTTGTAGGTATTATAAAGGTTAACGATTTTAGAATTAAACAAGTTGAACAGAAAAGTAGCAATTAAGCAAAACCCAGAAAGCTAATGGTTGATGAAAATTAGCATGCGTGAGATTGTGAAAATGACCTGTGATTGGTGTTAACGAATTGGTTTACCATTTAGTTAACAACGGTTTGGCCCTCGTTACTGGGCACACCATTCGACTAGGGTCATTTCCCGATATCTGATGGTTAGTGAGCAAGTTATTGGTAATGATAACTTACAACTCAGAATGGTAACGCGCTTTTATAGCCGCTTCTGTATTTAAGTGTACAGTAGCGGCTTTTTTTGGCCAAATAATATACTGGTCATGTGCCTCTGTTCACACGTTTTTTCTAAAATCATTGACAATTAATAGAAAAATTTGGGAGAAAAAATCATGAGTAAATTAACAGGATGGCTTATTGGCGGCGCTGCTGTCGTTGTCATTGGTGGTATTGGCTATGCCAGCTTTGGACACAAGTCAGAATCAAAATCGGATAGTAAAGTCGTTAAGGTTGGTATCATGTCTGGTTCCAAGCAAGACACAGCCATTTGGGATAGTGTTGCCAAAACGGCTAAAGACAAGTATGGTATTACTTTGAAGTTCAAGCAGTTCTCAGACTATAACCAACCCAACAAAGCCTTGGCTGCTGGGGATATTGATATTAATGCCTTCCAGCATTATGCTTTCCTTGATGCATCTAACAAATCTACAGGTGATAAAATTGTTGCCATTGGCGATACAGTCATTTCACCAATTCGATTATATTCAAACACTTATAAAAAAGTATCAGAATACAAATCTGGTGATACAATCTCTGTGCCAAACGATACGTCAAACGAGAGTCGTTCACTTTACGTTTTGAAAGCAGCCGGTTTAATTGATCTTAAGCCTGGTTTGACAACAGCAACTGTTAAAGATATTACTAAGAACCCTAAAAATCTAAAAATTAAAGAATTAGCTGCCGATCAGACAGCACGTTCATTAAGTGATGTACAGGGTGCAGTAGTTAACGGCACCTATGCCGATACTGCTGGCTTAGACTATAAAAAAGCTATCTTTGTTGAACCAATTAACAAGGATTCACATCAATGGGTCAACATTATTGCTGCCAACAAAAAAGACAAAGACAAAACTGTCTTAAAAAATGTTGTCAAAGCGTATCAAACACAAACCACAAAGGATGCGATCAACAAGGCTTATGATGGTGTTGAGTTAGCTGCTTGGGGTAAAGATTTTAGTAAGTAATCACAATATAAATCATCTTGTTAATTTGAAAGGAATCATATTATGAGTAAAAAAACAAATTGGATTATTGCTGGTGTTGCTGTCGTCGTCATTGCTGCAGGCGCCTATACCATATTTGGTCACCAAGGTAATAAATCCGCTGATAAAACTGTTACTATTGGTGTCATGGCTGGTGATAAGAATGAAGATGAAATCTGGAAATCAGTTATTAAAACAGCTAAAGACAAGTATGGTATCACATTAAAAACAAAAAAGTTCACTGATTATTTACAACCAAACAAAGCCTTATCATCAGGGGATATTGATTTAAATGCTTTCCAAAACTATCCTTTCCTGGATAACTGGAACAGTCAATATAAAACAAACATCGTTTCTATCGGTGACACTTGGACGACACCATTGCGCATCTACTCTGACAAATACAAAAACGTATCTGATATAAAATCTGGTGACCAAATCACCGTTTCAAATGATCCAACTAACGAAAATCGCGGAATCCATCTTTTGGCTGAAGCTGGTCTAATTAAAGTCAAGGACACAACAAAGGCGACACCCAAAGATATTACATCTAACCCTAAAAACTTAAAAGTGACACCTGTTGATGCCTCACAAACAGCCTCTTCTTTGAAGGATCCCACTGTCGGCGCTTCTGTTATTAACACGAACTTCGCTAAATCAGCTAAAATAGATGTTGAATCAGCTATCTATGTTGAAAAGTTAAATAAGGATTCTCAACAATACTTTAACTTTATTGCGGCTAACAAAAAAGACAAAGATAAGCAAGTTTATAAAGACGTTGTTAAGTCATTACAAACAGACAAAACAAAATCACTTGTTAAAAAGTTTTATGGCACAGCCCAAATTACTGTTTGGGATTATAAAAAATAACAACATGAATAATCATCTGCAATTTATTTTGCAGGTACATAATATCTAATAGGAGAAAACAGAATGGATATTCGCCAACAATATAGATCACTCCTAGAACAACTTGTTGCCCTGCCCAGTGTGTCTGCTATTGAAAGTAACTTACCAGAGACAGCAACTATAATTGCAGGTGCATTTCGCCAACTGGGTGCACAAGTCATTTATGATGATACATACTTTGCACCTTTTATTGTAGCCAAGTTTGTTAGCCAAAACCCCAATGCAAAAACAGTTGTGATTTACAACCACTATGATGTACAGCCAGCCGAACCACTAAATTTATGGCAGTCTAATCCTTGGATTTTAACGGAACATGATGGCAAATTATACGGACGTGGTGTTGATGATGATAAAGGTAATTTAACTGCCAGATTAGCAGCTGTGGCAGAATACTTATCCGAAAATAACCAATCATTACCAATCAATATTACCTTTATTATTGAAGGTTCAGAAGAAACTGCATCACGATATTTAACCGAATATCTCAATAAATACCAGGACCAGTTACAAGCTGACCTTGTGATTTGGGAGTCTGGTGGCAAAAATGAAAATGATGTGATTGAAATATTTGGAGGTAATAAAGGTATTGTTACTTTCGACCTATCTGTCACAACAGCAGCTAACGATCTACATTCATCATTAGCTGCTGTTGTGGACTCTGCGCCTATGCGTTTGTCACGAGCAATTGCAACATTATTTGATTCTCAAGGCAATATTGCAGTGCCTCATTTTTATGATGATGTTGTCGCACCAAATGATCGTGAAAAAACACTTGTTCAGGCATTACCACTAACAAGAGAATCACTGATTGCACAGCATGGTTTGACTGCACCACTCTATTCCGATAAGAATGGCCATGATCTCAAAGAAACATTATATTTCAAGCCAACAATTAACATTGAGGGAATTATTTCGGGTTATAATGGTACTGGTGTTAAAACTGTTTTACCTGCAACTGCAACCGCAAAACTAGAATCACGCTTAGTTCCCAATATGTCACCAGACCTAACGCTGCAACGTATATCCGATCACTTCAAAGCAGCTGGCTTGTCGGATATTGTCATCACTAAAACTTTGGGGCAACCTGGATATCGTAGCGACATGTCTGACCCTGAAATCTTACGCGTGATCGATATTGCGGCTAATTATTACCATGTCTCCCCTGTTGTTATCCCTACCTCGCCGGGTACAGGCCCTATGGCGATCGTTCACCAAACTTTACAAGCGCCTATTGCAAGTCTTGGTGTTGGTTACGCTAATACAAAAGATCATGCACCAAATGAAAATATTCGCTTAGCGGATTATAACCAACATATTGATGTCATCAAGGCGCTTATTAAAAGTTATGAGTCTTAATACCTGTTGGTTTAAAAAAGGAGTAAATAAATGAGTAACCCCATAATTTCACTAAATCATATCGATGTGACATTTTATCAAAAAAAACGCACCATTGAAGCTGTTAAAGACGTTTCTATTGCCATTAATCGTGGCGACGTATATGGTATTGTCGGTTATTCTGGTGCCGGTAAGTCAACATTAGTACGTGTTATTAACTTATTGCAAGAACCTACTCATGGTTCAGTTGTTGTTAATGATGAAACTTTTTTTCAATCTGATAAAAAAGCTAATAAAAAAACACGCATCACAACAAATGATCTACGTAATCGTCGTCGTAAGATCGGTATGATTTTCCAGCATTTTAATTTATTAAACGAACGTACAGTCACTGAAAACGTGGCTTTTGCCTTAAAACATAGCGAATTAAACGCAGAGCAAAAAAAAGCGAAAGTTGCTGAATTACTAGCGTTAGTTAACTTATCAGATCGCGCTGAACAATATCCTTCTCAACTTTCAGGCGGTCAAAAACAGCGTGTTTCTATCGCCCGTGCCTTAGCTAATGATCCTGAAATTTTAATTTCTGATGAAGCCACTTCAGCTTTAGATCCCAAAACAACTAACCAAATTCTCAGCCTATTAAAAAAGCTAAATGAAGAACTTGGGTTGACGATCGTCCTAATTACGCATGAAATGCAAGCTGTCAAAGAGATTGCTAACAAAGTTGCTGTCATGCAAGATGGTGAAATTATTGAGCGTGGCTCACTGCTTGAAATCTTTGCCAAACCAACACAACAATTAACAAAGGAATTCATCGAAACAGCAACCAATATTGATAAAGCCATTGCAACCATTTCAGCCCAACCATTGGTAAAAAATCTTCATGAAAATGAGTTGTTTATTCGCCTATCATATGTTGGTGATACCACTGATGAGCCCTTGATTGCTAGTCTATTTCGTGACTTCCAGGTCACAGCCAATATCTTATATGGTAATGTTGAAATTTTGCAAAACACACCTGTTGGCGCATTACTAGTCATTTTATCAGGTACAGACGATCAAATTAAAGCAGCCATATCTACTTTAGCCGATCATCATGTTGAAATTGAAATATTAAAAGGCGGTAAATAATTATGACACAATGGTTTTCAGATACATTTCCAAACGTTGTTTATCAAGGTTGGACTGGTGACACCGGCTGGTGGACTTCAATCGTACAAACACTTTATATGACTTTTTGGTCGGCTATTTTTGGTGGCCTACTCGGCTTAATTTTTGGTATTGGGTTGATTATCACAGCACCAAATGGCATTGCCCCCAATAAATGGACATTCTGGATTTTTGATAAGATCGTTTCAATTTTCCGTGCTGTCCCATTTATCATTCTCTTAGCGTTCATTGCCCCTTTCACTAAACTGGTTGTGGGCACACAAATTGGTACAACTGCTGCTTTAGTTCCCTTAGCTCTTGGTGTTTTCCCATTTTACGCTCGTCAAATACAAGTTGCCTTATCAGAGGTTGATAGTGGTATTGTTGAAGCAGCACAAGCTGTCGGTGCTTCATTTTGGGATATTGTTTTTGGTGTTTACTTACGTGAAGGACGTTCTGAAATCGCTCGCGTTTCAACAGTAACTTTGATTAGTCTCATTGGCTTAACAGCTATGGCTGGTGCTATAGGTGCCGGTGGATTAGGTAACATGGCAATTGCCTATGGTTATAATCGTTTTGCCACGGATACAACACTTGTGGCAACATTACTCGTTTTGATCTTCGTGCTTGCTGTTCAACTGATTGGTGATTATTTAGCAAAAAAGTTGAGCCACAAATAACTAGTTGTATCGTCATAAATCAAATAAAAAACGAAGCATCAACGCATGCTTCGTTTTTTATTTTTCATGTACAAGCGTATTACCAAAATTAATACCATCAGAATGGCAATCAAGCATAACTCTAACACTTTAGGTATAGCAAAAAATTGACCTAAAAAAATGATAATTATTCCTATCAAAAAAACTTTATTTTCCATATATTTCAACAAAATGATTCACCGTGCTAATGTAAACTCAAAACGTTCGCCAACATAATATGAACGCACATATTCAAAAGGTCGCTCATTTTGATCGAAGGATACTTGGCGCACATTCAAAATAGCATCGCCACGTTTAATTTGTAACAATTCTGACAGACGTTCATTCGCCAAAGTTGCTGAAATCGTTTGTTCAGCACGTCCTGGTTGAATGCCTGCATCTTCTAATGTGACATACAAAGACTCTGTTAAATCGCGACGTGAAAAATTGTGAATAAGAGATACTGGTAACGTTGTCCGTTCTAATAAAATAGGTTCATTGTCCCCCATTCTTAAACGTTCCATAACCAATACCTCTTCACCCTCTGATAATTGTAACCGTGAGACTTCAGAAGCAGAAGGCGACGTTAATTTATAGCTGATGGTTTGCGTTTTCGCCACACGTCCTGTGGCTGCCATTAATTCGGTGAAGCTTGTCATGCCTAATGCACGTTCGGAGACTTTTTTCTCTGCAACGTACGTACCAGATCCAACTCTTCGTTCTAACAAGCCTTCATCCACCAATGTTTGAATGGCTTGCCGCAAAGTCATCCGTGAGACATTAAAAGTTTCCGATAATTCGCGTTCAGCAGGTAACCGTTTTTGTGCAACCCATTCACCCGCTTCAATACGTGCTTTAATTTGATTGTGAATTTGAATATAACGTGGTGTGACAGGTTTTGTCATAAATTTTCCCGAGCAAATCGGCGACCCAATGAATAGGTTGCCTGTAATTGCATATCTTCCTTGTTAAAAATATTAAAATCTGCGTCCTTTCCAAAAGATAGGTCGCCTTTTTGAGTTAAACCAAACTCACGTGCTTGGTTAACTGAACTCATTTGTACGGCATCGTTAATATCAGCAGACGTAAACTGTTGTATATGACGAAACGCATCATCATAGGCCAATACGGAACCGGCTAAATGACCATTTTCGAGACGTGCCTGTTTATCTTGGACTACCACTTTTTGGCCACCTAGCTCTGATATACCGTTTCCTAATCCTTCAGCACGCATCGAATCTGTTACGAGTTCTAGTCGATGTGCACCCTTCAAACGAAAAGCAATTTCAAGCATATCAGGCACAATATGAAAACCATCAGCGATTAGCTCACCTGTTATTGATTCTTCTATCATACCATGTCCAGTGACACCAGGTTCGCGATGGTGTAATGGTCTTTGTGCATTATACAAATGGGTTATATGTGTTGCCCGTGAATGCAATAATTGCGCACGTGTGGCATTAGAGTGACCAATTGAAGGTATAATGTGATGCTTTAGCATAAATTCTTCAAAATCTGGTATCCCACCATTTTCTGGTGCATAAGTCACCAGTCTAATGCGTTTACCAGACAATTCATACCATTTTTTAAGCAATGCCGTATTGGGGTCAATAATGTATTCTTCTGGTTGGGCACCCATAAAGACTTTATTAATGAAGGGACCCTCTAAGTGAATGCCTTGAATAACAGGATTTATTTTAGCAACTTCATCAATTGTTAATAATGCACGTTCGATATTTTCAGGTGATTGCGTCATCGTTGTTGGAAATAGTGAGGTGATACCTTCGGTAACCATTTTATTGACCATATCATCAAGCTTTTCAACATCGCCGTCCATGGTATCCAGACCATACCCACCATGTTTATGAACATCAATAAAACCAGGTACGACCAACTTCCCAGTTGCTTCTACAACCAATTCATCATCATTTTGTGGTGTAAAGTCAGTCATGTAGCCAACATCATGAATCACATCTGTGAATCGTAGATACGCATCTGTCAAATGTTTTGAACCTGTGTAAAGATCAATATGCTGCAATAATTTAGCCATGATATAGATGATAGCAAATGGGGTTATTTGTGCTATAACCCATCTGCCTTTCCTCCTATTTATTCTTAACCTCATTATAATTGGTATAGACCGATTTTGCAAATTTAATCTTTTTGTCCTGTACCGGCGGCAAATTTATGAGCCACTTTAGATGCCGCTGCTGCTGCTAACGCACCGACAATGTCATCTGCAAAGGTTGTCACAGCTTCCGTTGTCTTTCCCTTACGATCTAATTCACCAACTAACCCGACCTTTATCTTGTCAATATAACCATAATTTGTGACGCCAATCGTATCAAAAGACATTGCAATAGCTGTCCCTAATGTCTCATCAACACCAAATAACGTATCATCATTTTCAACCAAGTCTTGTAATGGCGACTCTAGTAAATGGGCTTCGGCCAAACGATCTAATTCCAAGGCAACCCATATCTGATGTTGCACCACGCGCTTATGCAAGATACTGATAACTGCTTCTTCAACCTGTTCGATGGTTAGGCCTGGTATATAAGATTGTTCGCTATCATATCCAATGATTGCGATGTCATGCAAGCTAATGTGGTGCTGTTTTAACTTTTCAACTGTATTTTCATAAGTTGCATATTGCATATTTTTTCCCCCTACCGTTTTACCTAGTATATCCAAAAAAGCAATATTTGACAAAGGTTGTTTTTTCACTTGCAAAAGTCACAAAAATTCTGTAAAATAGTTAGAGTAATTGCCCCTTGGCCAAGCGGTAAGGCGGTGGCTTCTGGTGCCACTACGCGCTGGTTCGAATCCAGCAGGGGCAATAGCTGAGCGATCAAATTGATCGCTTTTTTTGTTTCCTTTTTTTGATGGTGTACGCGTATAATAATCTTTATTAGGAGGAAAATATATGAATATTACCCTTGAACCTTTTTCACAGGAAGCAATGCAACACGTTTATGATATTGAATATGGCAGATTAGCTGATCGCACTTGGATGGCCTTCAATGGTCCCTATTTTCGTGACCCTATCCCAACATGGCATGAATTTCAACAAAAAGCGTACCATTTAATTAATAGTACGCATCATCGCTTAATTTATTTTAACCATCGGATTGTCGGTGAGGTTTCTGCACATTGGGCTGATGGGAACCTGCAACATTGGTTAGAAATTGGTATCATTATTTATCAAAAAAGTGATTGGGGTAAAAGTATTGCCACCAGTGCGATAAAAATTTGGATATTAGATCTTTTCGCACAACATGACCAACTGCCACATATTGGTCTCACAACATGGTCTGGTAACGCCGGAATGGTACGTGTAAGTAAAAAAGCAGGTTTTGTACATGAAGGTACTATACGACAAGTACGCTATTGGCAAGGTCACTATTACGACTCTATCAAATATGGTATTCTGCGTACTGAGATAGTATCAAGTAGGAAGTGAGCTAAACGATTCATCCACTCGTTTGAAATGTATTTCTGTCATTTCACCTAATTGAGTCGTGCCAATTGTTTGCAGGCGATAGCGGTAGTCACCTGGTTCAAACAATCGCTTTCCTCGTCCGAGTAATACCGGCACAATTTGTACCCATAACTCATCAACCATATGCGCTTCAAGTAATGGTTTTAAAATGCCACCACCACCAATAATCCATATGTTACCACCAGATTGTTGTTGATAACCTTTAATAATCTTTACAATATCTCCTGAAACATAGGTGACATCTTTTATATTCTCATGCTGGCCCCGTGAAAAAACAACTTTTTCTTTGCCTTCATAAAGTATTTCGTCACCCATAAGTTGTTTGGTCATGTCAAAAGTTTTTCGACCCATGACAAATGTGCCAACTGTTTTTTCGAACGCTTCATAAGTTGACTGATTATTTAAGTTCGTGTCGAACAACCACTGCAAATCATCGTTTTCATCGGATAAAAAACCATCCAAACTGATTGCGCCATAAAAAACAACGTGTCGCATGATACACCTCTTTCTTTTTTAGCATCACAATTGACTATACTTCATGTTAACATAGTTGCATTAATATAAAATATATGTTAAATTTAACCTGTAGTTTAATATTAACAATCTGGGGTGCCGCGTGGCTGAGAAACACCCATTGAACCTGATCTGGCTAATACCAGCGAAGGGAGAATTGCTTTTTTGATGTTGTACTAGGCAAACTCTTGGCTCATAAATGAACCAAGAGTTTTTTATTTGCCTAGAAAACATCTCAAGAGGATGATTTCAATTTTAAACCATTTTGTATACCAGACATAAAATAACAACTACAAAAAAATTCTTGGAGGCATAATACTATGCAAACTATTTCAAAGTCAAAATCAACGCGTTGGGCACTTCGTGACGTGTTGCTACTGGCATTCGTCGCTGTTTTTATTGGATTTATCTTTTGGGTTCTTGGTCCAATCTATAATTTATTATCAGCTGCCCTAACGCCCTTGGGCTTAGCACCATTTGCAAATGAACTACTACTAGGTGGTTGGATGATGGCTGCACCACTGGCCAGCATTTTGATCCGCCAAGCTGGTGCTGGTGTCTTAGGTGAAGTTTTCGCTGCTGCTGTTGAAATGTTACTTGGTGGCCAATGGGGTGTCGCAACTTTGCTATCTGGTCTTGTTCAAGGTATCGGTAGTGAAGCAGGATTTGCTGTCTTGGGCTACAAAAACTGGGGATGGCGTGGTATTTTTGCCTCAGCAATCACAGGTACAATTGTGACATTTATCTGGTCTGCTGTCCGTGATGGCTACGGTTCTTATCACATTGGTCTTCTAATTGCCTTATTCTTAACACGCTTTGTTTCACTTCTATTCTTTGGTGGTGTGTTAGTTGTTGCCATTCAGAAACTGATTGAAAAGGCTGGTGTTTTGCATCGTGACTGAGTTAGTGGTTGACCATGTGAATTTTGCTTATCGCGAAACACCAGTGTTAACCGATATTTCACTTAAATTGCGACCTAACAGTTTCAGCTTGCTTGTCGGTCCAAGCGGTAGCGGTAAATCGACATTACTTAAATTACTATCTGGTTTGTACCCAACATTTAGTGATGGGTCATTAACTGGTAACTTAACGCTAGATAATTATGATGTTCATGACATTGTACCTTATCAGCGTGTTGCACACATTGGCTATCTTTTTCAAAATCCTGCACGCCAATTTGTCATGAAAACACCCTTTGAAGAACTACGATTTAGCCTTGAAAATTTACAGGTTAAACCTGAAGAAATTGAACAACGTATCCTAAATGCACTAGACAGTGTCGGTATGACAGCTTTTATGCATCACGATTTATTACATTTATCTGGTGGTGAAAAGCAAAAAGTTGCACTGGCTACCGTTTTAGCCGCAGACAGTGAATATTTATTGCTAGATGAACCGTTTGCAAACGTCGATCCCACAGCAAGATTACAACTGATTGATGTCATCAAATCCTACCAACGTCAAGGTAAAACAATTTTAATCACAGATCACGATTGGAGTGGTTATGCTGATGCCATTGATGATATCTTTGTTATGACAGCTGGTCGCTTACATCATGCATTGCCAGACGAGCGACAACAGATTTTGACAAAATTACCAAACCAACCCGTGCTTCATACGTCTTTGCCTACTGAAAAAAAAGGCATTCTGACACTTGAATCTGTCACACTTGAAAGTGGTCAGCGGACACTGTTATCTCGCACGACACGTTTATTTCCAAAAGGCAAAAGAATCCTTATCACTGGACCAAACGGCGTTGGTAAATCAACCCTACTATCTGCTTTGGTTAAATTATACCTTTACGGTGGTACGATTACTTACCAGCAAGAAAATATTGCAAAGCGTAAAATAGCTAGGCATGTACAAGACGTTGCACTCGTTTTTCAAAATGCTGAACAACAATTCGTCGCCATGACCGTGCGCGAAGAATTAGAACAAGCGCAATCATTAAGCCGCTTCCCTGAAATTTGGCATAATGATCAACTGACACAAGTGTTAACACAGTTAAATCTCAATGATCTTCGTGACCACATTGTTTATCAATTATCTGGTGGCCAACAGAAAAAGCTACAAGTATTGCTCATGTTAATGACAGGTACCCCAACGTTATTGTTTGATGAGCCATTAGCTGGACTTGACAGCGTATCGCAGCAACATTTGCTCAATATCATCGCTGACTTTACCACACGTCAACATCAAACGGTCATCATGATTAGTCATCAATTACATGCAGTCACTAATTGGTTTGATTACCATCTGCAATTTGACAATCAATCATTAAATTACATCGGCGGTGCATCATGAATCCACTCATAAAATTTGCCACAATTATGGTTATTGCTTTAGAGCTGACTTTCATAAAAAGTGTGACACTCAATCTAATTGTTATTGGTGTCAGTGCCTTTCTATACCTATTTTTAAAGCTCAATTGGCGTCAATGGCTATGGTTATTGATATTACCGTTACTCCCAGGACTCGGTTCTTGGTTTTCATTGATGTACTTTGGTACTGGTGACCATCAACACATGGCTTGGGTCATGTTATCACGTGTTTTCGCCTATCTATGGCTAGGTGGTTTATTCACTTTAAAGCTTAATGATGAACGTGATGTTTTCCTAGCAACACTTGAACAAAAAGCCAAACTGAGCGCAACATTTGTTTATGCATTAGTTGGTGTTTTAAATTTCATGCCTGCTGTTAGCCAAGAAATGAAGACCATTAGAGTCGCTTCTCAAATGCGTGGTCAAACCCTTCATATTTGGCAACCACAGCTCTATTTTAAAGCTATTTTAGCGGCTATTCGTTGGTCTCAAAATCTAGCTGAAGGCATGGTTAGTCATGGTTTTACTGAAGGTGCAACACGTACGCACCTTCAAGTCGTTACTATTAAGCGACGTGATTGGTTCTTACTCGTTATCATTTTAATTGCATTTCAATTATTACTATTACCACACTGGTACTGAAAGGATTTTTTATGACTTTTTCACAAGACCTACTTACGCGCGCTCAACCAATAATGGATGCAATTATGATTCACCCATTTGTACAAGCAATCGCTAAAGGTGAGGTCCCCAATGATGTTTTAAACTATTACGTTGAACAAGATGAACACTATTTAAAAGACTATTTGCAAGTTACCGCACTAACAGTCACAAAAACGAGTCATTCAGATGATATCGCACGTCTCCTAGAAACCGCGCAATTTGTCAGTAATGAATCAAAAGCACACGAAGTGATGTTAACTATCACTGGTCATCACGTTGAAAACTGGCGTCGCAGTCCCGAAACACAACTTTATACAGACCATATGTACACATCCGCATATCATGGTACATACGCCGATGCGATTGCCACTTTGTTACCCTGCGCTTGGAGTTATGGCGTTATTGGTAGTGAACTCGTTGCCCAAGGAGCAAACAATGATGCCAACCCATTGAAAGAATGGATTGAAATCTATGCGCCACAAACAGATGATGGTGTTGATTATAATGCTTGGCGTTTTGACGCCTTAGAACGTGCTGTTTCTCAATTCAATGATAACCAAAAAGAACATGTCGCTCAAACATTTTTGAAAAGTTTAGAAATGGAGTGGCGTTTCTGGGAAGCTGCCTGGAAGCAAACACAATGGCAGTTTAAATTTTAAAATTACGTCAAAAAATAGGTTAATGTGCAGATAAGCACGCTAACCTATTTTTAATTGGCATCATTTTCACATGACAATTGACTACTTTAACTGTTATACCATGTATATTAGATACTTCATCACTTTGGATTCAACTTAAAACCGTAAAAAGTACGACCCTTAAACGTTTGTTTTGCCATTTTGCCTATTGCAGTATATGATTTTCCCCGTTTTGACTTCGCATCAAAACTGATTTCATCCCCATTCAATAGTTTGGTTAACTCATCATCTGTAAAACTATGCCCGCTCCATGACTTGGCAAAGGTAATTTCTTCACCTTTAAATACGCCCGTTATTTTTTCAGTAACTGGTCTTTTTAGTGCAGGTTTTGGCTTACCTAATAATAATTCAAGTTCGTCAGCATTTGACAACATAATTGGCATATCATGTTCAACAACCTGTGTGATTGAATCCAGTAATTTAGGCATTGTAATTTCAAATTGGCCGACCTGGTCCATCATCTCAAATAAACGTTTGGTAATTTTGGGTGACGCAATCCATGTATCTTTCACCATTACCGCCGAGACATTCCCTGTCTCAGTTAGCATAAGTTTGCCACGTGTTTCTTTGATCATAGACTTTGTACCACGACTCATGTCAGATAACGTGGACACACGAGTTGCACCAGTACCCACATGGTGCTTTTCTAGGAATGCCATGATCCATTTAGTGGTCGGCGTTTGTGGTTTTTTGTTCGCCCCTTCATACAAATAGGGTTGTGCGTTTGGCCCTAACTGTCCTGAATTATCATCTTCAACCTCGTCTTCAACCTTAACCGCTCGTTGAGAATCGTAAACCGCTTTAAAATTCATTTCGATTGGTATATTAAAAGCTGTTTTAAATCGTGGGTAATCTTGTAAATCAGCTGTCACATGATCATAAACATAATCTTCAGCGAGCATCGCTAAATAGTTTTTTGCTAAAATATCATAAATGGCTTGCGCGCTTGGCCCAAATTTAGTCAGACTCGTCAAGCTGGTTGGTATATTTTCGCCAGGCCGGTTGGCCCCATGGGCACCTTGTTTTTTAACGTGTGTTGGACGCGGTTGACGATGCGTTAACAAACGCGTATCAACCTGAACAAGCTGTGCAATTTGGTCAATTTTAGGTAGCAACTCGTTAAATTGTTCTGGCGTCACAGTTTTATCTTCTGTACGCGGATATGACACAACTTGTGCCTCGTACATTTTTTGATACGTGCTCAAAACCTCTTTGGCCGAAAAACCACGTGGCGCCAAAATAGCAGCTAAGCCTGCCAGATCAAGTAATTTCCCTGGTGCCTGCGTACGTGTTTGGTGTTTTTCATTGGCAACCGCACTCTCATGATATTGCGTCATATCCTTTTGTGCATCATTTTTTGTTGAAAATCGCCAAGGTATAACATCCCCGTCTGGTGTCACACGACCAAAAATATGCCCGGCTGGGTCCTTAAATTTAACTTCAAAGTAAGGTTTTTTCACGTAATTTTTTATTGCTAGTAGCTGGGCATAGATCTGCCAAACAATGACTGATTTTAAACGGCCTTCCCGCGCAACAACTTTAAACCCCTGTTTTTTGGCAGCAGTCGTCGCAATTCGTGTGAGCTGCATTGAGGCAAAATCCCAACGGTTACGACTCTCGCCTTTAATATACTCACCGTCTTGTTGCTTGTCTGAAACATCACGCAAGTTCATCATGGCTGTTTTAACGCCTGTTGCAGACTCATCCATGAAATTGGCTCGTAGCACTTGACCACGCCATTTAATTGCGTCTAATGCCTCCCAGGCCAATAATTCGCCTTCACCTGATGGATCCGTGTCAGTCGCAATCACAATGGCATCATAACCTGTCTTGGCTTCTTTTTTAAGCTCATCAATTATTTTTTTAGTTGATTCAGTTTTACCAGTACGCATGTTACGCTGACGAATATACGTTCGTTCCCAAGAAAAATCATTTAAATCCCATGGTAAATGCTTGACTAACCAAGATTTGTATTGCTTTTTCAAATCTTCCGCAACCATTTCTTCGGGATCTTTGAGTGTCATCACATGCCCACGAAGATTGGTGATTTTGTAGGTGAAATTGTTAAATGTGCCTGTTTTGCCACCCAATGCTTTGACAAAATTAGCTGCCGCTGATGGCTTTTCAGTTAAAATAAGGTAGTTAGGCATAAGTTATGGTTTCATATCTTTCTTGAATTATCTCTCTTAATTTTAACAGATTACGGGGAGGTCTTGCATACTTGTCATTGTTTTTAAGACCTATATCTGAAGACATCTTATTGCACCAAAATATACACAATAAACCCCAATACGACTAGTATCAGTAGACCAATAATTCCTTTAACGCCAAGCAATCCCAACCCACGTTCTGGATGAGAGGTAATCTCATTTAGGGTGTTATCCAAATCGGTACGTCCAATAGTTTTCTTTTTCATGATTAGTTTCCTTTTATAGCTGATTAATACCGATCGTTTTATCATGGCCAAAATTAATTTGATGTGGCTCAGTTTCAAAAATAAATCATCTAACATGGCTATTTTAACAGGCTTTATTGCCAGTGTATTTGTTCAAATCTTTGCTTATGCCTATTCTACTAAAAAATCCTACCTAATACACTACTCTTGTCTTTTATCTGCCAACTGCTGATTAATTCGTCTTGCATTAGCTTGTCCTTGTTTTCTAAAAACAATGAAAACAATCACATAACTGATAATAAATGTTGGTATATTTGTCAATGCAATCATAACACTCCCAAAAGTTAGCCATATGAAGAACCCATAGGTCAGCATTTCTAAAATCAGATGACTGATCAATTGTGTCACAAACGTCATGTTATCAAGCTCATAAATCAAAGATAATAGCCCCATTACCGCGCTCATCGTCATTAATAATAGAAACTGTTTGATCGAAGGTGTCCCTTGATATAGCGTAAATGATAGTAATGAAATAAAGGATCCAATACCAACACCAACAAATAAATAGATCATGCCTGCTTTAAAGTATTTCATCTTCCGTACTCCCTTCTAACCGCTTTAAAATACCTTTAATAAACCGCCTTGACACCGTCACTCGTGTCTCATCTGTCAAAAAAGCATAATAATTACCAGAAAATGCGACTTCCATACGTATTAAAGCATTCATGTTTATTGCCATCGATTTCGATATTTGAACAAATAATCGCGCCGTATCACCAGCTAAAAACTGTTTCAACGTTTTCCGCGTCACTAATGTTTGTTTATTATTGCAGGTCATTGATAACTCGTTACCAAAACTTTCAACAAACAATACATCTGATTGTGTCACCACCTGAATACCATCACATGTTTTAACCACTAATTTATTTGTTTCGACTTTTTTATTTTGTATCTGCTTGGCAATCGCAGTCATCTGTTCAATATCATTGCCCGTTATGGCAACTTCAACACCAGCCATTGACTCGTCAACTGTGATTTTTATTTCCACATTTCTTCTCCTAACTACAATGCTACTATTTTACCAAAAATACGATTTTCTTAACACGATGCATGTCATCTCTCCTTTGTCTCGTTTATGCTTTTATCTTAGCAATTTAAGACACTAAAAAAACCGCTTTTGTGATAAGCGGTTAGTTTTCAAGGTTATGTTGACACGTCACTTCTAGTTTAATATTGACGCATAAAGCTGGCCTAACTCAATTTTTATTTAAGTATCCTAGGGCTTAAGATAGAATTCTCTCAGTTTATCAGCGTTAAGTCGGTATTGATTTCGGCCTACTTTAAATAATAGTTGCTCTGTTTCAAATACTTTGTATGTGTATAAAAGATGTCTGTAGCTTACCCCTAAATATGCCATCACTAAAGTATGGGGTTCACTATAAAAATTATCATACGAATCATCCAAGATAAACGTTGCTAAGCGATATTTAAATGCATAAGTACGGCTCGTAATCATCATATTTGTGCGCGCCAATAATTTTTTTACTAGATACTGATTAATATGCTGTAAGTAACCGACATGGTTTAATAAATATTTTTTGACGATCTGATTGGGAATACAAATACATACGCTGTCACCGATTGCAGTAACTTGTTTTGCAGTTGTTTGTTGTGCCGTAAATTCAAGTTCTCCTATCCAATCATTGGGGTATAAAAGTTGAACTAAATTAGCGTCCCCCTCATCAGACAATGCGATAACTTTAGCACGACCGGCTATTAAGTAATATAATTTAGCAGTTTCACCTGACGGCTCAGAAGTCGTGATAACGTCACCATTTTTAAAATAGGCTAAATAACTACCAGCAAATACGTCATCTGGTAGAAAATTTAAGTTAGCATTGTCAATAGTCATTTGATCAATCATTGTCCCACCAATAATGTGCGAAATAGCATATGTTAATTTTAGCATATCCAGTATACTTATCTATATCAAATAACTATTATAAAATATTGAATGGAAGTAACCAACTAATGATTAAAAACATCATATTTGATCTAGATGACACACTTTTGGACTTCAAACGCGGCGAGTGCGAAGGCGTACGAGACATTTTAGCATCGCAGCATGTGCCAGACTTAGAAGTCGCATTTGAATACTATCTTGCATTGAACGCGACTATTTGGCAAAAAATTGAACAGGGTTATGATAGTCAGCCCCTATTGAATACTAGATTCTCGGATACATTGGCACATTTTGACATTCAAAGTGATGGTCGCCAGCTAGAAGCGATGTATCGCACAAAACTCGATCATAATTATCATGTCATTTCAGGTGCTACAACGCTTTTGGATAATTTAAAAAAACGTGGTTATAAACTGATTGTTGGAACGAATGGTTTAGCTAAAACACAGTATGCTAGATTAGCTGGTGCCAATATTCAAAAGTATTTTGATAGCATTTTCATTTCAGAGGAAATTGGTTTTAATAAACCCCAACCACAATTTTTCTCACATATCCTAGATGTTGATCCCAAAATAACAATCGACAACACGGTTATGGTTGGTGATAAACTATCTGCAGATATAAAAGGTGCTTTAGCGGTTAATATGAAAAGTATTTGGTTCAATCCCAACAATGATCAACCACTATCAACTATAAAGCCGACATACATTGCACAGAATTACCAAGATATTTTGGATATTGTCACCACGTAAGATATGTGTCAAAACGCAGTTTTGTGAGACTAGTTGGTCATTATTTTAAAAATCATGTCAAACGTATTGACGAGTGACCAAAAACTTGATATTATAGTATAGTTGTCTGATGCATATCAGACATCACTGACCATGGCTCGTTGGTCAAGTGGCTAAGACGCTGCCCTTTCACGGCGGAATCGAGAGTTCGATTCTCTCACGAGCTATATCAAGTCGCAACTTCGGTTGCGGCTTTTTATGTTGTGATTAAAAATTTAGTATTTGACTCACTCATCAATAACCTCCAAACGATTATTAACGACATGTGCTGTTTTACCAAACAACATACCACTTTGACCTTCTTTGACATTAGACAAAAAGTTGTTACTTTAGGCATTGTCATGCCTTTCTCTCCTCTTCGTATCGCAGTACCCGATATGTTGTCTCGTCGTAATACAACATACGGTTTAACACGTGTTTCATCGTAAATATCATGAAGCAACATACCGCCTTCGTCTGTCCCTAGAAGACCATGCAATTGTGTATGGGGATGTTTCTTTCGAATAGCTTTGATAATAGCATAAAAGCCATCGTCTTGATAACGTTTTGTATCAGATAAAATCTCTACTTTGTTCTCCAAACCAGCTTCTTTGATTGCGGTTTTTAACATAAATAAGCGATTTTCAGCTTCATAAAATACTTTACCAGTAGGAAAAAAGTTGACAAGCGGATCTGCTAAAGCAGATTTTTCATAATATCGCTTACCCGCATCTTCTTTGACAATTTCAATCATCTCTTTATCTAAAAGGTATTGATGCATTTTTGGAATGACCGTTGGATGAATATATACTTTATCCAAATGACGTTCATCAATAAATTTTTTTAATATGGCAATATGTGACTTATGAACAGGATTAAATGTGCCAAGAAACAAGCCGACACCACCTTTAGAAGGCACTATACCCCAAATATCTGTTACTAAACTGATAAATATACCAATAATACCAAGCGCTAAGCCCAATATGATGAAAATCACTTGGATTTTTTTATAACCTATTGCAGCCAAAGCACTAATAATGACATTAAAACTCAAGGCAAAAAAAATATTAGCAAATCGATTGCCTTTCCCATGGTTACTCAGCATGATAGCAAGGTACTGTAGTCCTTGTGAAGCCAAAGAAGTTAAACAAACTGCGCCTACCAATCCACCGACCATTCGAAGATTATTCGTATCAATTACATGCCCTTTGACGAGTAGACCTAGCGCAAAAAGGTTATAAAGACTCTGCCACACAAATTTAGCAAACTTACTAGCAAACATCGAAGCCGTTAATCTGAATGTTTGTTGCTCCAAGTAAGTGCTAACGATTGTAAATATGGGTAAAAATAACGCTGTAAATACGCTAATACCAATTAAATAAAGGTTAGTATATTGACGCGTTGGAATAGCATAGGCCATGTACATCACGATTCCCATACTAAGCGCAATTTTCAAAAAAATACTATGCACAAATTTCATAAAAAGTCTCCAATTTTAATTTTTGTTATTCGTTGACTTGCAACTAAAACAATCAAACTACTTTCACAAACCAGTAACGCGATGATGAACACATCATATGATAATGGTAATGTCACACTCAGCTTGGTTAATCCACCCAAGCTCACTAAACTATTTATTAAAGCGGATCCAATGAATTTGTTAAGTATCAAACTAATGACAATACCTAACATCAATGCAAATCCTGCTCGGAGTAGATACTGAATTCTTAATGCTTGATTGGTAAAACCTAACATTTTTTTCAACGCTATTTGTCTCTTTTCTGTTTCAATCGTCAGATAACTGACAAGATAAACAAACAAACCAGAAATAATAAGTGTTAACAGTAAAATGATATTAGCTAACGCCTTAACCGCACGCTGAATACTCATAGTTAAATTTTTTGAGCTCGTACTTGTATCGATTAATTGTACATTCTTGTGTGAAAAACGTGTTAATAAGCTATTCTTGTTACTTGTCTTTTTTAAATTAATATAGGTCGTTGTCATAGGTAACTTTATATCAATAAGACTATATGCCTCTTTTCCCAAATTGTTAATTGTTTGATACGTACCAACAATTGTCATTTGTATCTGCTCATTTGTTGCTGTTTTGACGCGGACAGTTTGTCCGACACTAAGATGCAGCGTCTTCATGAGATTACTTGATAGCAATAGGTCTTTTGACTGTTTCGGTTGATGTCCTGATAATACTTTTATTTCATCTGGTATTTGACTATACCGATGTACTGGTATCACGTCTTTACTTAGAAGAATTTTTGTCTCTTGGTTATAACCACTCGATTTAATTGGTGTTATCGTATTGATTTTTTGCAATGATTCATGACGTAGTGTATCGTTTGTTGTTTGCATAATCAGATCAACGCTTGGTAAACCAAACAAACCATTAATTTTTCCTTTAAACCCCTGATTTAGGGTCATAATCATTAAACTCAAAAACACAAACAGGCTAATCACTAAGGTGAAAGTCATATAATGACCAATTTTTTGCCTATAATCTTTAAATGCTAGCGTTATTTGAAGTGGCATCTTGCTTTTCGTTAATTTTAAATGCCCGCTACTTGATATGACTTTACTCTGACTACCTTGAAAGGCTGCTGCTGGTGAGATTGACCCAACTGGCCTAAGTGATAATAGAATAATGATTGTAGAAAAACTGACCATAATCAGTGTAATGATTGACACAATGATTATATTAATCGGCACATGTTGCACACCTGTTAAACCATTTAACTGCCAGAAAAATTTGAAAGCTAGGTTACTTGTCCAAAAACTAACCAACACGGCGCCAAATAACCCAACCAGATTACTGCCTAAATAAGACATCACGTATGCCAAATTAACTTGTCGATTAGTCATGCCTAGCGTCTTAAAGGTTGCAATCTTCTGACGATCTTTATCAATACCCGACAAAAGCGCAAAACGCATAACAAATAAACAAATACCAAATAAAAATACGGCGGCTAAAATAATGACGAGTGCCACAATTGTTGGTAACATTGTATAGGCTTTTTGAATGTAGTCTTTATCATAAATCAAATCCGCTTGCAATCTGTCTGGATAATCTGATAATAGTTTATTGTTGTTTTTAATTTTTCCAAATACATTCACAAGTGCCAATTGACTTTTCTGTTGTCCTTTTTGTGACTGCAAGACTTGCATTGTTTCTTCAGAGACAGTGCCTTGCTTATATTTAAACAATGGACTGCCAAGTAAGTGATCATCATAAAATCCTTGAACTGTTAATCGTTGTTGCCCAATTTCAAAGGTGTCGCCTACTTTAAAATTATTATTCGATTTAAGATAGGAAGATAATACAATCTTATGATTATCCGGTAATTTTAAATTGAGATTTGAGACATCATTTGAAATAAATAAGGCAACATTTTCGTCATTTTTGCCCATAACTTGTGACACAATACCTGCTTTAGAAGTGACATTTTTAACGTTTTTAAGTGATTTTATCGCGTTTGTGACATTATCACGATTGTCGACTTTAACAAGTACATCGGGTAATTTATCCGTACGGTAAGCTGATCGATATTGGGAAATGTTAGCGCGATAAGCAGTTAAAATTGTCATACTTGTCAGTGCCGATACAAGTGTTAATAAGGCAATGGTTATCATAAAGGTTTTTTGCCCCATAATGAGTGATTTGATAATTTTTCTCATAGTTACCATCCCATTTCTTGTAACCAAGATTCAATTTCTATTCGTCGTGCTGCAATTTGACTAGCATTATAAGGCGTAAAATTTCTATCTCCAAAAATTGTACCGTCTTTAATAAACAGAATACGATCAGCACGTAGTGCAGCTTTTAAATCATGTGTCACCATAACAATTGTTTGACCATTTTGATTATTCAACGTGAGGCTATCAAGCACCTCAATACCAGAAGTCGAATCTAAGGCACCTGTTGGTTCATCAGCGAACAAAATTTTAGGTTGGTTAATCAAACTTCTAGCAATAGCAACACGTTGTTTTTGACCACCGGATAAGTGTGTAATAGCTTGCTCCATATGGGCATCAAGCCCTAATCCGGTAAGCAGTTGCTTAGCTCTTTGGATTACTTGTTGTTTAGACTCTGTTTTCAGTAATAATCCTGGCAAACAAACATTTTCCAAAACACTTAAATGTTCAATAAGGTTAAATGACTGGAAAATAAAACCAATATCTTTTTTTCTAAATAATGACAACGCTTTGTCTGTAAGTTTTGTGAGATCTTGTTGGTTAAATATAACTTTGCCACTAGTTGGTTTATCCATCGTTGATATGTTTTGTAACAACGTTGATTTCCCAGCACCTGAAGGCCCCATGATGACAGTAAAATCTGATTCAAAAATCTCTAGATTGACATTGTCTAAAATTTTATGATTGTCATAGTGTTTGGATAACTGCTGTACTTTAATGATATTGCTCTTCGACATTGGTTTATCGTCTCCCTTGTGATATATTTAATATGATAAACGATTATTAATTTTTCACAAGAAGGGAAAAAAAGTATACTATGCCAGCAGCCAATTGCCCAGTGCAATCTACAATCGATGTCGTCAAAGGGAAATTCACCGTGGAAATTTTACAGGCTATTCACGATGGGCATAATCACTATGGTCTGATGAAAAGTCATATTCCCAGCATCAATCCTAGAATTCTATCAACTCGAATAAAAGATCTCGAAGCAAACGGTATTATTATAAGAGAGCATCTACCAACCAATCCACCACAAATTGCCTATCATTTTACTGATAAAGGTCTATATTTATTGAAGCTAATCCCCGATATTAAGGCTTGGTATGTTCGTTATCATGGGTAGTGACGTAATCTATTATTGATCTAATTTGTTGAGATACTAAAAAGCCTCTACGATATGAACTATAGTTCATGTCGTAGAGGCTTTTTCGCTCTGAGGAAAGGTATACTTATTTACAATGAATAAAATAACAGGAAAAAACACGTTGAATAAATTTATCAATATTATTGGAACTAGAATAGCACAAAATGATAGAGACAGAAATATTGATATTGAAAATATTAAATACCTTGTAACATCTAATTTGAAGCGTGATGACAAGTTAAAACAGATTCAAGCATGGGGCCTTAGCTTAGCACCTATGTATCCCTCAAAAAACGTTTCTATTTGGACACGCGATAAGAAAACAAGTATTGGTAAAATTGATGAAAATGGCAATGTCACTTTGAATTAGGCTTTTGATATGCCCGTTTCGCAAATTGAGCAAATGTTTAATTTGTTGCACCTTTATTTTATTCATCTGTTATCAATAATTATTGTACCCACATCCAACTACAAATTGTAGTATAATATAACTACAAATATCACGGAGGAATTCTAATGGCCACATATGCGACTTCAGTTCGTTTTGATGATACCTTAATGGAAAACGTCAAAGCCTACGCTCATAACCAACATATTTCAACTTCAAAATTTATTGAACAGGCCGTTGCTGAAAAAATGGCCGATTTAATGGATTATCAAATTGCCGAAAATGCTTATAAGGCATGGGAAGCAGATGATTTTAAGACAACTTCACTCGATGATTTCTTAACTGAATTTGATTTAATGGATTTGACTGACAATGACTAAATATACTGTCGCATTTGCAGACTCTTATAAGAAAACGTTTCGCAAACTAGACAAATCAACACAACGTCTGATTACCAAATGGATTATCACGCACCTACATGATGTTGATTTCCCAACATCACCTGGTAAAGCACTAACCGGTGAGTTATCTGGTCTTATTCGCTTTCGTATTGGTGATTTTCGTATCATTACAAAGGTTGATAATCAGGTATTCATCATTACTGCACTTTATGTTGGTAAACGCTCTGAAGTTTATAAATTCAAGCCATAACAGACTGTTATGGCTTTTGCTTTAATACCTTTGTGGTTATAGTATATAATCAACTTGTTACTCATAATAAATTGCATTTTGATATTACTGTACGCAGTGAATGCGTATTTTATTTCTTTAAACTTTTTTTAATTTTTACTGCAACTACACCAACAGCAGCAACCACTGTAACAGCTGTTTGTAGTGCTTTTTTTCCATTTTCTTTTACGCTTCTTTTATGTTCTCCACAAAAAAATGATTTTGCGTTATAGACTTCTTTGCTGCATCCTGGAACCTTACATACTTTTTCATCCGATACTGTCATTAGTTAATTCTCCAATTTTAAGTTTTTCCATGTTATGGACTAAGCTAGTAATTTTACCAGATACATTCTGAGCAATTTTATTGAACTTCCCCTCTGTTCCTTGATGCATATTATCAATTTTCCATGAAACTGATTTTTCTGAATCACCAATTTGCTTTAGCAATGTCTGTTCAATAAAAGATTGATAATTCACCAACGTTGCCATCAATGGCATTTTTTCACCCATTGCAGTATAAGCAACCAAATTTAATTGTATTGAAGCATTCAAATAACCAATTGAATTCTGAAGAAAATCATCAATACGCTTTGCATCCTTAGCCTTTGTCTTCATATCAATAAAAGCATCTGCATCTTGTCGTATCGTAAACATTAATTTTGCAATTGTGTCATTATTAGTTTTAACTGCTGATATTAATAAATCTTTTTTAAGATCGTTATTATTACTGGCCAATGCTTCAATGACTAACTGTCGTGCACTGAAAAACCCTGCAAAACGATCATTATATTGTCCTTGCTCTATACGTTCAATTAGTCGATTCAAGCCTTCAATTTGTTCAGTTATTTCAGTTAACTGTCCTTGTATTGCAGAAAGTTCAGTCAAATTTCCTAATTTATCAACAGTTTTGGCATCTAAAGTTATTATGCTTTTGTTTTTACCTGTTTTAGTCTCCTTGATAATGCCAAATAAGTCGTTTGTATCCTTTTTGACGCCTAATGACCATTCTCCAGTTTTTAATTTTTCTCTAGCTTCGTTAGTAAATTTGGCAACATATTCTACATTATTTTTTGATCCTGATTTTTGAAGTAGCTCGGCTTTAGAAACATTTGCAATTAATTCTTTTTTTATTTTTTCCCCAATAGTTATGCCAGCTGCTTTTTGTAATGGTGCTAACGAGTAACTTCCAAAATCATAATTGTAAAGTGTCTTGTCTGTCACATCAACAATTAGTGATTTATTATTTGGTATAGTTATTTCAAATTCATTCATTAACTTGCCCCCTTATAGGTTGTCATTAACTACTTACTTAATCCGCAATTATATCTAAGATTATCGTCATTTAATTTTGTTTTTCAACTTAGTAAATCGTTCATTTAAACATCAATTTTTTCCTGTTAATATATCAACCACTTAACACTACATCAATAAGTGGCGTAGTGTTTGATTTAATTATAGTCTATTTTTGAAACAATCGAAAAAATTCAAATTAAGAATTATAATCTCTTCCAACAAGCTCAAGCTAGCTGTGAAATTTTTTATATTGTTAAACCTTTCAATAATCCTATTAATTTTCCTAACTACATCGCATCACTTGCTGACAAGTAATTTAGTTGATATCAAAAAGCAATGTACATTGCTTTTTGTACACTTTACCCACCAACCTCATCAAACTTCGCCTTCATCGTTGGATTACCCCTTGTCAGCTTCTTAACGCTCACATCTTCCAATTTATTGTTAGCTAAACGCAACTGGTTCTCAGACGTCGTCAGCGAGCGTTTAACGGCTTCCATACGTGCAATCGACTTATCAATCTCATCAATAGCTGTTTTAAAGTTTTTTGAGGCACTTTGATAATTTTTACCAAAGGCTGTTTTAAAGTTTGTCAGATCACTTTCAAAATGTGTAATATCGACATTTTGCTCGCGTACCTGTTCTAATTCTTGCTTATAAGCCACACTATTCAACGCTGCATTACGTAACACCCCAATGAACTGAATGAAGAATTGTGGCCGAATCACATACATTTTATCATACTCTGAGACTTGCACAATCCCAGTATTATAGTAATCGCTGTCAGCTTCTAGCATAGACACCAAGACAGCATATTCTGTCTTTTTTTCACGGCGATCTTTGTCTAGCTCCTTGAAAAAGTCCATATTTCTATGCTTTGTCGCAGTCGTGTCAGCTTCATTTTTCATATCAAACATGATACTAATAAATTCTAACCCATCTTGGAAATCTCGGAAAATGAAGTCTCCTTTCGAATTGGTCTCCGACAACGTATTATCTTTCTCAAAATAAGCATTTGGAAAAGCGTATGGTCGAATTTTGTTGAATTCTGTCATCGCATATTGTTCCAAACTTTCCCCAATCTCTTTAGTTGATTGACGTGCTTTAAAGTCTTTATAGAACTCAACTTGTTCATTAGCCGTTTTGAGTTGCGCTTCATATTGACTTTGAATGTTAACCAACTGTAACTGCTTCTCTTGGTCTTTTAACTGGAGCTGTGACGTTAATTCAGACACTTTTTGATCTCGTTGCGCTAACTCGCTTTGGACTGCCGCTTCTTTTTTAAGCAATTGTGTTGTCAGTTCAGATTGGCTTTGCTGGGTAATTGTTTGAATTTTTGACTCTAGTTCAGCAATTTCAGTCTGCTTTTGCGCCAAAGTCGCTTGCAACGTCAATTCTTGTTTGACTAGTTGTGTTTTTAGTTCAGCATCATTTTGTTGCGCGATGCTTTTCAGTTCCGTTTCGAGCGCAACGATGCGATTATCTTTATCATTAATGGTTAATTGTAACGTTTGTTCTTGCTTCTGTAACTGATTAGTCAACTCAATAGCTGCTTGCTTATCTTGTTGCACTGCCCACTCTTCTTTGGCTTGGGCAACCTGATCCGCAATCATATCAGCGATTTTTCCATTGATAATACTGGTATCAATATTTTGCTCATCAGTCAAATCAATCACATCGCCAACTTGGGCAGCTTGATCTAATATTAATTCAGTTTGTGAGGCAATATGGAATTTAATTTTTGCCATGCGCCATGCCTTCCTTTTTAAAAATTGACTCTATTGGTCTCATTATAACAAAAAACGTCACTGCGTTAAATACAGTGACATTTCGGTTATTTTTGACGATGTTGCATCACGAAATATAATGGCAAACCTGCTAATGTAGCACCGACACCAATCAAAGCTAATTGCCATTCTGTCATCAATGTCATGACAATGATGAATAAGCCACCTAAAATAGCAATGATTGGCATGAATGGATACAGTGGTACACGATATGGTCTTTTAAGATCTGGTTCTGTATGGCGTAACTTAATAACTGCCACAAAGACTAACGTGTAAAATAACCAAATCACAAAAACCAACATATCCGTGAGCATATCAAAGCCACCCATGAACATTAGGCCAATCGCTAAGACCAGTTGGAATATACCTGCAATATAAGGCACTTGAAAACGGTTTAACTTGACTAACTGGTTAGAAAATGGCAAGCCTTTTTCCAACGCCATCGCATAAGGTAACCGCATCCCCGTCATCGTATAGCCATTCAATGTCCCATAAATGGAAATAAGAATACCAATCGTAATTAATTTACCACCGAAACCACCAAAAATTTGTTGTGCAGCATCCATTGCAGTGTTGGCATTACCCTGAACAGCACTAAACGGTAACGCGTGTAAGAACGCATAGTTTACAAGCAAATAAATCGCCATGATACCAACTAAACCACCAGCAATGGCACGTGGTAAATCACGCGTTGGATTTTTCATCTCACCAGCAATGTTACCAACATGAATCCAACCATCATAAGCATACATTGTTGCTAGTAAGCCTGCACCCATAGCGGAAGCCCAGCCACCCACAGCATGTCCAGGTGATACTGGGAAAATGCTCACGTCAACGCCACCAGGCTGTAATAGACCAAAAACAATGATCAACGCTAATGGAATCAGTTTGAAAAACAAAGTGATTGACTGGAACTGTCCGGCAATTTTTGAACCGAGCATATTAATAGCCGCAACCGAAACTAACGCCGCGATACCCGAAGGAATAATAGCGATATATCCCCAATGAAAGAGGTTAGCCACCTGTGTGCCAAAGATAATGCCTTTGGCCGCCAAACTGGCTGGAAAATAAATAATAATTTGTGCCCAACCTAATAAATAACTAGCTAATTTACCATAGGCACGCTCGATATAAACTAACATACCGCCAGTTTGTGGCAAAGCTGCTGCCAATTCAGCACCAGTTAATCCAGCTGCTAAACTAATCAAGCCACCAATAAGCCAGACAAATAATGACATACTTGTTGATCCCGTTGCATCAGCGACACTTGATGCTTTATAAAACACACCAGCACCAATGACTGTTCCGACCACAGTTGAAATAGCCGGAAGCAAGGTCATTGTGCGATTAAGATTTTGATTCGTCCCCATGTTTACCTCTTTAACTGCATTTAATCATACTCTTTTATGATACCAGTTTGCGCGCCGCAAAGACATCATTATTTTACGTTTTTTCAACTGCTCTGAAGTAGCGTTAACATTGCACTATTAACTTGACACTGACTTTTTTTGATGATATTCTGTTCTGAGATGGTAATAAATATTGACGCGATTTTAATCGCGTTTGCGTTATCCTGCAATAGTGGATGTAGACTGGGCGTTGTCAATGCGACGCCCTCTTTTTTATACCCTTTTTTACGAAATTGAAAGAAAGCGTGCTCATTTCTCATGACAAAAATTCAACAACGTGCCTTATTCCTACTGGTCGGCTCACAACTTTTAATTATGCTTGGCATTGGCTTGATTATCCCAGTTGAACCTTATATTAAAGAAGACATGTCCCTGACAGCAACTGATATGGGTATCATGGCAGCTTTATTTGCTGCTGTTCAGTTTATTGCTTCACCAATTATCGGTCGTTTTTCAGATAAATTCGCCCGCGTACCATTGATTGCTGCTGGTTTACTGCTATTCGCAATTTCAGAAGGTCTATTTGCCTTGGGTATTGGTCATTCACTTTGGCAACTGAACATCGCACGTGCCTTAGGTGGCCTAGCTGCAGCCCTCTCAATGCCATCAATTACTGCTCTAGCATCTAACATGACAACAAGTGAAAATCGTGCCCGCGTTATTGGGTGGTTATCCGCTTCATTTAGTGGGGGTATTATTTTAGGACCAGGTATTGGTGGCGTTTTAGCTAATATCAATCACACCTTACCGTTTTTTGGTTCTGCTATCTTAGGGTTAGTGGCTTTTGTCATCTTTATTATTTTTATGCCTGATGAAAAAAAGTTACGCATCAATGGTTCTCATTCGATTCAAGATAACATGACCAAACCAACGGGTCGTTTTTGGTCTGTCGCATTAACAATGCTCTTACTGATGATTCTTGTTGCTTCATTTGGTTTAGCAGCGTTCGAAAATATGTTTAGTTTGTATTTTCACGATGTGCGTGGCTTTAATCTAACCGAAATTGCCTGGTTTTTAGTCGTCAATGGCTTCTTATCACTAATCATTCAGGTGGTCTTTTTTGAAAAAATGGTACGCTACATTGGCGAATTAATGGTCATTCGCATTAGTTTCATAGCCGGATTCTTAGCTATTATTTGGATTTTATTATCGCAAAGTAAATGGGAAGCATTTATCGCCACACTAATAGCCTTCGTTGGATTTGATATCTTACGACCAGCAATTACAACATTATTGTCACATGTCAACGAAGAACGTCAAGGACTCATCAATGGTTTGAACATGTCATTAACCAGTGTTGGTAATATTATCGGTCCAGTTCTAGGTGGCATACTGCTAGATATTGGCAGTAACCTACCCTATATGTTTGTCGCAGTTATTCTAGCAATTGCCAGTATGTTAACGTTTACAGTGAAATTTAAAAAACAAAGCCAGCCTCTTGTGTGAGGCTGGCTTTATTTATTCCACAAATTTTTTTCTATTTAATACTGGTGGCACAACCTTATGTTCGGTTTTAGTCATTGCTTTAATATATTTAATAAACGTCTCTGTATCAGTACCAACTGCCCCAACGATCTTAGTATCTTTGAATGCGTGAAAATTATCACCTGCACCGTGTAAGAAATCATTAATCACGACACGATACACTTGATCATCCGACACGACATTGCCCTTACTATCCCATATATCTTTGACAATATAGGCTTGGTTATTGTTATCATTTTTTGTGTAGCTGTAAGTTAGCCCAGCTATTTGTAAATAATAATGTTGCTCTTCGTCATATTGCTCATTCAACGCTTGGCGAATTTGAGCGCCTGTCATTTCAACAACCTGTAAAATATTACCAAAAGGTTGAACAGCTGTTGCCGATCCCCATGTAATCGCTTTATTTGTTTTAACGACTAAGTCCGATCTCACGCCCCCAGTGTTGGTAAAAGCAAAATCAGGTTTCAAATCAGCTTTTTGTGCTTCATATAATTGTGCATCCGCAACCATTTCACCCGCTTGATTTTCTTTACTTTCATTGTTATGTAATCGCCCTGTGATTGTTTCTGCTTTACCCGCATAACCAATCACATTGTTAACCTTACTTTTCACCCGCTTATCGGCATCTTTAACAATTGCGGTCACTTTTTTGTCCGCTTTAGTTTCACGATCATCTTTTTGAGATAATACTGGATAAACATGTGTTGACACTTTGGTGAATTTACCGGTTTTAGCATTAATATACGCCCAGCTATTATCGTATGCTTTTCCTGTATAGACAGCCTGCACCACATGAGTATGTCCAACTTGTGCATTTGCATATTGATGCGAATGTGCAGCAATATATAATCCCACATTATTATTCGGATTAATTTTATTGAGTTTTTGCAAAATATCTACTGTCGGACCACTAGTCGTCTTATCTTTACTTTGAACGCCTGTATGTCCCACAACGATCACCGCATTCACGCCCTTGCCGCGTAAAATCTTATCGTATTTTGCAATCGTGTCTGCTTCATCAAGTACCTGATAGTCTTTATAATTTTTATATAATGTCAAACTAGGTAATGTTGATGTCTCTAAGCCGATAATGCCAATTTTAGCGGTCTTTTTGTTTTGCTTGATAGTCTTTATAACGTAAGGCTTATAACCATAAGGTATTTTGTGGTCCTTCTTATTAATCACATTGGCAACGACCATTTCAATACCAGAAGCATCGTGTGTATATTTCTTTATCAAAGAATCTGATTGACTACTTGGTGCCCCGCCAGTTAGTATACGATTGAATTCTGGTAATCCTTGGTCAAATTCATGGTTACCTAAGGTACCAATTTTAAACTTCATTGCCTTTAAAACATGCATAGTTGATTCATGAGCTAGCAGCGATGAATTGGCAGGCGCAGCACCCACCATATCGCCTGCTTCAATACGTAAACTATTATCTGATTGCGTTACTTTTTTAAATTGTGACTCGGCTTGGTTCAAATAAGATGCCAAGCGACCAACCGTTCCTGCATCTTCATACGTTTTTGTGCCAATATCAACAGATCCTGTTGTTTCTAAGCCACCGTGTAAATCATTAATACCTAAAAACTGTACCGCAATATTATCGCTATTACTGATGTCCGCTTTTTTGTAATCAGGTTCCAAGCTTGGCTTACTGTAATTATCAGCATTGTTCGTAATTTGGACATCTGCATAAATGACCGAATCACTCGTTAAAAGTAATCCAAATAAAGCCAATGGTAACAAACCATTTAAAAATCTTAATTTCATAATCATTCTCCCTCAATATCAGTGTTTTTAGTATATCATTTCACATGATAGTCACCTAGTTATAATTCGGTTAAAAAAGAACAATATTGATTAAATCAGCATTCATAGTTCGTTTATTTAAATGGACTTTTATTTTATATTTTCAGTGTAAGATAACGATATTAAGGGCGAAAATATTAGTTGTTCATTTTATTGCTCACTAATTTCTAACAAAAAATTCAGTAAAAAACGATTTTAACTAATTAAAAACCTCATTATATTATTTTTTGTTAAAAATTAGTATACTATTGATCATTAATGTTCGTGTATTATTGATAAGCGCACAAAAAAATAGCTATCAATAATACATAATTGATAGCTATTTTTTAATTAGTGCCGACGAGAGGAATCGAACCTCCGACCCCAGGTTTACGATACCCGTGCTCTACCAACTGAGCTACATCGGCAAATAATAACATTGAAGTTATCTGATAACTCCGACTGTCGGGCTCGAACCGACGACAACCTGATTAACAGTCAGGTGCTCTACCAACTGAGCTAAGTCGGAATAATTGCTTAACACAACTATTTAATTATGCCAGTTTCACATCTATTTGTCAATACTTTTTAAGGCACAAAAAAAGCAAATCTTCTAAGATTTGCTTCTCATAAAACTCCGACTGTCGGGCTCGAACCGACGACAACCTGATTAACAGTCAGGTGCTCTACCAACTGAGCTAAGTCGGAATAATTGCTTAACACAACTTAACTATTATATCTAATAATTAGAGGTTTTGTCAAGCTTTTAAAAATCAGTTTCAAAAAATAATTAACGCATTGTTGGGAATAACAAGACATCACGGATTGTGTCAGAATCTGTCAACAGCATAATCAAACGATCAATTCCAATACCCAAACCACCTGTTGGTGGCATACCATATTCTAGTGCTTCTATGAAGTCTTCATCAATACCTTCTGCTTCATCATTACCATTTTCACGTTCAGCAACCTGTGCTTCAAAACGTGCGCGTTGATCAATTGGATCATTTAGTTCAGTAAAGGCATTACCATATTCACTTCCCATAATGAAAAGCTCAAATCGATCAGTAAAACGATCGTCATCAGCATTACGCTTAGCCAACGGTGAAACTGAAACTGGATGACCATAAACAAACGTTGGTTGTATTAAGGTATCTTCAACAAATTCTTCAAAGAATGCATTGATAATATGGCCAACATCCCAATACTTTTCGTATTTGACGTGCTTGTCATCAGCTAGTTTTTGCGCTGTCTCTACAGTCATATCTTGCCAGAAATCAATGCCTGTTTGCTCTTTAATCAAGTCAACCATGTGCTTGCGAGCAAATTTAGTGCCAAGATCAATTTCCGTCCCTTGGTACGTCACTTTAAGGTCATCAGACACAACCGAAGCTGCTGCTTTAAAAATACCCTCAGTCTCGTTCATAACGTCAGTAAAGTCCATATAAGCCGCATATGTTTCCATTGTGGTAAATTCAGGATTGTGCTTAGGATCCATTCCCTCATTACGGAAAATACGACCAATTTCATACACACGTTCAAAACCACCCACAACCAAACGTTTCAAATACAATTCAGTGGCAATACGCATATACATATCAATATTTAACGCATTATGATGTGTTATAAATGGTCGTGCTGCCGCACCACCCGCTTCAGTCTGTAAGATAGGCGTCTCAACTTCCATGAAGTCTTGTGAATCCATATAAGCACGAATTGCTGAGATAATTTTTGAGCGTAATTGGAACTTCTTAAATGATTCTTCATTCGCAATCAAATCTAAGTAGCGCTTGCGGTAACGTGTTTCAACATCAGCAATACCATGAAACTTATCAGGCATTGGACGCAAAGCTTTTGTTAGGTGTGTCAATTCCGTTGCCAAAATTGTCAACTCACCCGCTTCAGTCTTCATCATGATACCTTTAATACCAAGGAAATCACCTAAATCTGCACGCTTAATAATTGGATAATTTTCAGCCAAATCATCACGTTTCGCATACACTTGAATCTTACCCGAAACATCACGAAAATCAGCAAAAATCACCTTTCCAGCACCGCGCTTAGCAACCATACGTCCGGCGATAATCACTTCGTGTGGTGTTTTTTCAAGTTCTTCTAAGGTGCTACTGTCATACAAATCATGTAGTTCCTGCGCCTTAGCAGTGCGTTCAAATCGTTTACCAAATGGATCTAATTTTAAATCATCAACAATTGTCGCTAACTTCTGACGACGTGCTAACATTTGATCATTAAGGGCTTTTTCTTCTGCCATATCTTTTAGCGTACCCAATACGTCATAATCGTGTCTATTACGTATTAAAGCACATTTCCTCCAGTTTATTCCGGTAACTAGTGACCGGTTTTAAATGTTTTCACCAATAATTACTATACCAAAAATTACGTCCAACCTCAAAGATTACTCCGCATTATTAGCATTTATTTCTAAAATAACATCACGTAACTCGTCAGCTGTGAAAAAGTAGCGTTTACCAGAGAACTTACCCACAACTTCTGCACCGTTATCTTCATCGATCATGGCTTGTACTTCTGTGGCTGGTAGCGTGGTCAACATTTTTCGATACGCAGCTTTACTTGGTTCTGCTGCCAATCCAACACCTGCAACCTGTAAAATGTCGACTTCATCTTTACCAAAAATGGTCTCTAATATTTCTAATGGTGTATATCCATCTACCAACATTTGAGACAATGGTTTCATGTTTTTTAATGCAACTTCAAGTTCATCGATAGCTTCATCTGTTGCATCTGGCAAAGCTTGAACAAGAAATCCTCCAGCAACTTCGACTGTGTCATCAGCGTTCATATACACAGAAACACCCACCACTGATGGAATTTGCTCTGATTGCGCCAAATAATAAGTAAAATCATCACCAATTTCGCCAGAAATAAGCTGGCTTTGACCAATATATGGATTGGCATATGGCGCGAACTTAGTAATTTGCAAAAAGCCATTGGTCCCGACTGCTTGTGACACATCTAATTGCCCTTTGTCATCCAGTACTGTCTCAAGTTGTGGGTTAGTCACATAGCCACGAACGCTGCCTTTTGCATCGCCTTCAACAACCACGTTGCCAATAGGACCACGACCGTTAATTTGAATGGACATCCGTTCTTCGCCTTTAAGGACAGATTGGGCAGTCAAAGCCGTCGCTAACAGACCACGACCTAAAACAACAGCAGCTATTCGCGATGTTTCATGGGTCAATGCTGCTTCACGCACAAGATTTGTACCATTTAAAGCGTAAGCTCTAAAATTTTTGTTTTTGGTAATTGTTTTGATAAATTGATCTGACATATTCTTTTCCTAGTTATAATTAACGTTCATTTAAAATAAAAAAGTTGACGGTCACGTCAACTTCTATTTTACTTATTATCATCGCTTTTGTCATCACTATTTGATTCATCTGACGGTTCAGCTTCTGAACGATCATCGTCATCATTTTTTTCTGACTCATCAGGATGCTCAAATCGCGCTTCAGCTTGAGAATCCTTCGCATCGGCAGCAGCCTTTGCTTCTTCAAATGATTTTGCTTTTGCCAACTCATCATTGTCTTGAATATCTTTACGTGTAAATTCACCCGTTTCATAGATATCCTTGATCTGCTTTTCGTCCAATGTTTCAACTTCGAGCAGGGCTTCGGCAATAGCTGCAAGCTTGTCTTTATGTTCTGAAATGATAGCCGTAGCATCGTCAAATGCTTCTTTAGACAAACGGCGCACTTCTTCATCAATCAAACGCGCAGTTTCTTCAGAGTAAGCACGGTTACCAGCTTGTTCTGAATAACCGACACTAGCATTACCTTCTAACTGTACCATGCCTAATTTATCTGACATACCAAATGCAGTTACCATCTGACGTGCCAATCCAGTCGCCTGTTGGAAATCGTTTGATGCGCCTGAACTAGCTTCATTAAATGTAAATAATTCAGAGGCACGACCACCCATAAGGCCAGCCAATTGTTCTTTTGCCTCAGAATAACGTAGATTGTAGCGATCTGCCTTAGGTGTCATCAAGGCATAGCCACCAATACGACCGCGTGGCACAATTGTTACTTTACGTACGATTGATGCCTCAGATCGAACCAGCCCGACTAACGCATGACCAGCTTCATGATAAGCGGTTGTCCGACGTTCTTTTTCAGACATGCCACGATTCGTTTTAGCTGGACCTTGGAAAATACGATCCTCAGCTTCATCAATATCTGCTGCATCTACCTTTTTCTTGTTACGGCGAGCGGCTAACAAAGCAGCTTCATTTAACAAGTTTTCCAAATCGGCACCAACATAACCTGGTGTTTGTTGTGCAACAGCTTTCAAATCAACATTATCAGCTAATGGTTTGTTTTTAGCGTGAACATTAAGAATAGCTTCACGGCCCTTAACATCAGGTGCACCAATCAAGATTTTACGATCAAAACGACCAGAGCGTAGCAATGCTGGGTCTAAGACGTCTGAACGGTTTGTTGAGGCTAAAATAATCACACCTTCAGACCCCTCAAAACCATCCATCTCAATTAAAATTTGGTTCAATGTTTGTTCACGTTCATCATTTCCGCCACCCATACCAGTACCACGGCGACGACCAACAGCATCTATTTCATCAATAAAGATAATTGCTGGGGCTGACTTTTTAGCATTCTCGAATAAGTCACGTACACGTGATGCACCAACACCGACAAACATCTCCACAAAGTCCGAACCAGACATTGAAAAGAATGGCACATTAGCTTCACCTGCAACTGCTTTAGCAAGCAATGTTTTACCTGTTCCCGGAGGCCCCTCGAGTAAGACACCCTTTGGAATACGTGCACCTAAGCTCACAAATTTCTTAGGTGACTTTAAGAACTCGACAACTTCAACTAATTCTTGTTTTTCTTCCTCAGCACCAGCCACATCAGAAAAACGAACTTTATTATCTTTTGGATCAGATGGCTTAGCTTTAGACTTACCAAAGCTCATCATACCACCTTGTCCGCCACCTTTACCGCCAGCTTGACTCATCATGAGATAGAAGACACCGACAATAAGGACAACTGGAATCAACGATACAAGCAGATTTAACCAAAAACCAGACGTTTCTTGTTGTTTCGTAACCAAACCTGTCTTGGTTTTTGTCGCTGCTTCCGTCACCGACTTCAATGACGTATCATTTGGCAAAACAGTTGACGTAAACTTAGTTACTTTTTGTGACTGTTGTAAGAGATTAAAGCCCTTGTCTGCTTTGACAGTTTTTGCTTTACGGTACTCACCAGTAATATTGTAAACACCATTACTTGGCTGCACGGTAATTGATTTAAGGTCTTTATCGTTCAATGCGGTCATAAATTCACTTGATGTGAGGTCTTTAGATGTTGATTTGTCGTTTCCAAACAGACCATAAATCATACCCACAACAGCAAGGAAAATGAAGACATAAAAGATCGAACTTTTTAAAAAACCACCTTTAGGATTGTTATTCATTAAGTTTCCCCAATTTCTAGAAGTTAATCAGTATAAACTTCTTTTTTCAAAATACCGACATATGGCAAATTCCGATACATTTCTTTGTAATCTAAACCATAGCCAACAACAAATTCATTTCGCACATCAAAGCCAACATAATCTGCATCAATTATTACTTTACGTCCGTCTTTTTTGTCAAGTAACGTCGCGACTTTAATTGAGCTGGCGCCACGCTTAGCAAGTAGTTCTTTCATAAATAATAGTGACTGACCTGTATCCACAATGTCCTCTAAGATAAGCACATCTCGTCCTTGAATATCAGAACGTATATCTGTGACAAGCGTAATTTCATTTGTACTTGAAACACCACCATGATAACTAGAAACATTGATAAATTCCAAGTCAAGATACAGATCGACCTCACGTAATAAATCAGCAGTCCAAAGGTAAGCACCTTTTAAAACTGATAGCACCACTGGCTTTTTTCCAGCATAATCTTGTGTAATTTGTTTGCCTAGACGCATTGCAGCATCATGGATGCGGCCTTGATCAAACAACACTTCTTGTATATCGTTATTCACTACTTTTCCTCAATTCGCCATGCTAACCAATACGGCTTCACATCTTGTTTGCTGACAAAATCACCATTGACACGCCACTGATGACGAATATTGACCGCAATAACATCATCATTGCCCGTCACTAAGACGTGCATTTCCTGACGTTCCTCTTGGGTTAGTTTCTCATCAATTGCCAAGCGTCTCAATTTTTTATGTCCATGTATGACTGCAATTTTATCACTTGTTTTTACTGGACGCAAGTACAATGATGACGTCATTTGATGCAAATCAAATGAGAAATTTTTAACCCCTTCAGCTGGTCGAATAGTCGTCCACAGAAACGTGTTTTTTGAAAAATTTTGCCATTGGTTTAATTTTAACATAACTGGTGACAAAACTTGTGCCTTATTTGTAACTTTTGTCATATTTTTAAGGGCAATTTGTTGATAATTCTTCACAAATTTAATATTTTTAGATAATTGAACAGTACCTATTGGTTTTTGTTTGTTTTCTAAAAGATGACGTATTTGTGATATCTGCACTTGTTTGAACTGATAAATACCTTTTTTTTGAATAAAACGCTTAATTGTCTGTTCAAGCCATATTGGTGGAATACTTTGCCAATGGTTTTCGATTTGTTGCACGTAAATATCTGTTTGTGCTGTTATTAAGGCATTTTGATCTTGTATTTGTTTGGCAAAATCATTGATATGGGCAACTGCTTGGGGGTTAATTGTTTTGAGCTCTGGTATAATTTGATTTCTGAAAAAATTCCGTGGCGTATATAATGGATCCGCATTCGTTTTGTCATCACGCCAAGTTAACTCATTGTCCTGTGCATAATGTCGCAACTCTTGTTTAGTTATGCACAAGAACGGCCGTGTAATATGGCTGTTTTGACTATCCATGCCTGCCAGTTGAGAGACTTGTCCACCTCGCACTAACTTCAATAACACTGTCTCAGCTTGGTCATCTGCATGGTGTGCCACAACAATTGTTTCCGTATGGTATTGATATGCTAATTTCTCAAAAAAGAGATATCTCAACTGACGTGCCTTACTCTCAACAGAATTACTTGGTATGTCAGACCATGTTGTCATTTCAAATACCGCTTGATACTTTTCTGCCAAACGGCGCACAAAAACCTCATCTGCATCACTTTCCTCACGCAGATGATAATTAACATGGGCAATAACTAGTTTCGCAGTTGGTAACTGTTGGCGTAGGGCATGTAACAACACAACAGAGTCGACACCACCTGACACAGCAACGATCACTGTATCACCCCATTTATATTTTTTTAGTTGTTTTTCAATTTTATTAATCATGATGGAAAAAGCACCCAAAAGGTGCTTTATTAGTTGTTATCCGATGGTAAGTTATAAATTAACTCACCTTGTTTTGTGTAACCGTACTTATCCCGTAATATTTGCTGTAGATAACTCGGATCATTTATTTTTTTGGCATCAACTTTTAAGTCCGCATTTGTCTTTTGGACAGCCGTTAAACGATCTTGTGCTGCTGTTAATGTCACATTTGCCGTATGCAACTTGACTTGACTAATCAACAATTGCACTGCAAAGATTGTTGCAAAAATTGCACCAAAAAAGAGAATTCTTTTCTCACGATTAGCATGTGCTCTTTGATAATAACGCCTAGCCTTCATATTGGCAGGTTCAGAATTACGAATAATAGCCTGTATTTCTGGATTAACATGTTGTTTATTCAATTGTCTTCTGTTTTGAGTCGACATGAATTTTACCTAGTATTAGTTTGGCACGTTCTTAATTTTTTTTCAACAATATTTAGATTTACTTAAACATTAGGCAGATGGTTCATCCCCAACTTGCCGAAAATCTTGCGCAAATGTTTCACTAACAATTTCATACATATCAGCTGAGTCTTCTTTTTTAGTGGTTTCGATAATTTTAAGGACTTTAACTGTCACCGTTTTATTACCAAAACGTACCTCAAGTTCATCATTTGTTGACACATCAGATGATGATTTAGCTACCTTACCATTAATTGAAATACGCCCTTGATCAGCAATCTCTTTTGCAACAGTACGACGCTTAATTAGGCGTGATACCTTCAAATATTTATCTAAACGCATATTTTCTACCTCTTTTTTTAATAACACACGCTAGCTCATTAATCTTTTTTATCATCGTGTGTTAGGACAACCAACAAAAAATCACGTAAGATATTCAACCAAATGCTACTTTCAGCAACATCATCAACGGTTAGAATTACTTGTAATTTATTTTTTTCAGTTCGAACGGCCACTTTGAGTGGTACGTTCACCAATGTTTCAAAAATCGTTTCACCAGACAATTTAGCTGTTGCGTCAGCACTAAAAGTAATCGTTAACATTCTTTTTTGTCGCCTAATACTTGTCACTTGCGCCTGATCGGCTAATTGCTTAACTTGACCAACAAGCAATAACCTAGCAACTTCATCTGGCATCTCACCAAATCTATCCAGCATATCAGCTTCAACATCTTCAAATTGTTGATCTGCTCGTGCTTGCCTGATTCGGGTATATAATTCAATCTTTTGTGCACTATCTGGTACATAATCATCAGGTAGGTAAGCTAACACCCCTAGAATCATTTCGGCATCAGTCTCTGGTTGTTGTTTCACCGTTTTATCATCTGGATTTTTCTGCTTGTTAGCTACCGCCTCCTTCAACATTGCCATATACATATCATACCCAACTGAATCAATGAAGCCATGTTGTTGCTTGCCTAGCAAATCGCCTGCACCACGAATGCTTAAATCACGCATGGCAATACGAAATCCAGATCCTAATTCAGTAAAATCTCGGATAGCTTCCAATCTTTTTTCTGCTTCTTCACTTGGTGTTCGCGAGAAAGGATAAGTGAAGTACGCGTAGGCTAATCGTGTTGAACGGCCAACACGTCCTCTTAATTGATAGAGCTGCGACAAGCCCATATGATCAGCATTTTCAACAATCAACGTATTGGCATTAGGAATATCAACGCCTGTCTCAATAATTGTTGTTGTAACTAAGACATCGTAATTACCATTTAAAAAATCATATAGAATACTCTCAAGTTGTGTCTCAGACATCTGACCATGAATTGCAGCCACACGCGCCGATGGGACCAGATCTTCAATTTGGCTAGCGACACGATCAATATCTGCCACACGATTATGAAGGTAAAAGACTTGACCATTACGAGATAACTCTTTTTCAATAGCATTACGTACAATCACCCAATCAGCCTCTAAAACATAGGTTTGAATTGGGTATCTATTAGCAGGCGGCGTTTCAATAACCGATAAATCTCGTGCACCAACCATCGCCATATTCAAAGTCCTTGGTATTGGTGTGGCTGTCAATGTTAACACATCAACAGAATGACGTAATTGTTTCAAACGTTCCTTATGTTTCACACCAAATCGCTGTTCTTCATCAATAATTAATAAACCAAGGTCTGCAAAATCGACATCTTTACTCAACAAACGATGCGTTCCAACCACGACATCAATTTCGTGCGCATTTAATTTTCTAATCACTTCTTTGTTGCGTGCTGTTGTTTGAAAACGACTGAGGACACCAATTTTAATTTTTGGAAAGTCATCAAATCTTGCCAAGATGGTCTCGTAGTGTTGTTGAACTAAGATCGTCGTAGGTGCTAGAAAAGCCACTTGTTTGCCAGCATGTACAGCTTTAAACACAGCTCGCAATGCCACTTCAGTTTTACCAAAGCCAACATCTCCGACCAGTAGCCGATCCATTGGACGTGATTTCTGCATGTCTAGCTTAATTTCTTCAATCGATCTAATCTGGTCGGGTGTTTCAGGATAACCAAATGCTGTATCAAATTTTAACTGATCTGTATCATCAGGTGGATAGGCATATCCTTGCTGTGCCTCACGTTGTGCATAAAGTGCTATTAAGTCATCAGCAATATCTTCAATTTTAGTAGCAACTTGACGTTTCGTTTTGGCCCACTGTGTGCCACCAAGTTGATTGAGCTTTGGTGCCTTAGCTGCGTCTGAAGCACCAATATATTTCTGAATGAGATTAAGCTGGGTAACTGGAATAAATATTTTAGCATTCTTCTGGTAGGCAATAGAAAGATAATCCTGTTTACCTCCATCAGACGTCATTGTCTGTAATCCCTCATAGCGTCCGATACCATGATTGACGTGCACAACATAATCACCCACGTTGAGCTCATTATATGATTTCAAACGCTCAGCGTTATTGATTTTACGCTGTCGCGGTGCAACACGCTTAGTTTGAGTAAACAACTCATGCTCTGTTAATACCGTGAGATGTAACTTTGGCCATTCAAAACCAGTAGCTAAATCACCTGCCATAACCTGAACTTGGTTAGATTGAACCTGACGCGTCTCGATAATTGGTGTTTTAAATTCGTCTAACGATGCAATAAAAGTTTGTCGGCGTTTCGCATCATCAATCAACAAAACAACCGTTGTCCCTGAATCTTGTGCGTAGAGTAGATCTGATTTCAATGCATCTAGTTGTCCATAATATTGGTTTGCCGGTCGTGTAATGACTTCTTCTAAATTCGTAAACCGTAATTGATTTAATCCACGCTGGAAATTAGCAAGGTATAATATTGCACGCGTCTCTTGACTTAATAGTTCTGACCAATCTGCGCGTAAAATTTGGTTAGGTAACAATTGATAAGTTTCAAGTTGTTTGTCAATCCATTCTTGATCATAGGTCAATTGTTGTAGCCGTGTTTCTTTTAACCTCGTTTGTTCATCAACAATCAGTAAGGCGTCTTTTGTAAAATAGTCGCGCAACGTTGTCACACCGCCAAAGAAATAAGCAGCATATGGTAATAATTGATTACCGCGTTCACGTTCATTTAAAACATGTTGTGTCAGCATAAAGCCGTCGGTTGCATGTTTTTTGTTAACACCTGTAAGTGTCGTCCGATGTTGACTAAAATCTTTTTCAATGGCTATTTTAGCAGCTTGATACTGTGCCTCTGATACAATAAAATCTGTCGCAGGTTGAATGACAACTTGTTTCAGAACAGTTGTGCTTTTTTGTGTAGCTACATCAAATTGTTTCAATTGATCCAATTCAGTATCGAAAAAATCTAGCCGTATAGGATCGTCACTTGTTAATGGATAAATATCTATGATTGCACCACGCTGTGCAAACTCACCTGCGCCTTGTACTAACTTGGTCGGCGTGTATCCCATCATCATAAGTGTTGATTTAATCTCATTTAAATCATAATTTTGTCCAACAGTGAACGACAAATACGCCTCATCAAGGCTAACTGGCTGTGGTAATAAACGCTCCACCCCAGCGATACTTGTCACAATAATTTTTTTCTCACCGCGCCTCAATGCCAATAACGTTTCAATACGTTGTAAACGTAAATCTGGTGAACTAATTGCCATCTCGGTTGCCAGGGATTCTTCTGATGGAAAGTTTAGTACAGGACTCATGAGTCCTGATAAATCTGAGAACAACTGATCTGCATGCGCCTGCGTATCTGTTACAACAAGCATTTGTCGTGGTCTACCTGAATATAAAGAAGCAATACTAGCCGCACGGGCACTGCCATTAACGCCTAAAAGCAACTGGGCAGAGTGCTCAGTTGCTTGATCATTAAGCTGTGTTATTGTTTCTGTTTTTGCTAAAAAATCAGTTAGCATACTTCCAATCAATTCCCCTATTTATTAACCGATAATCGTGTCATCGATTGGTTTGACTAGCCATTGTATTGGTTACTCAATTGCGCCGTGGTTGCACCTTGAATCCAATCTACTAGTGCTTTTGTGCTGTTGTCTAGCATATGTTCTACATCTTGTGACTCAGTAGCTGTAAATTGTCCTAAAACATAATTAATCACAACTTGCTTATCATGATCTGGGTGACCCAGACCAAATTTCAGTCGTAAAAAAGTTTGCGAGTTGGTATGTGCTATGATGGATTTCAAACCATTGTGACCACCAGCAGATCCTTTAGCGCGGAATCTTAACTTACCAAAAGGTAAATCCATATCATCTACTAATACCAAGACATCTTGATTAATATCGCCACCATAATAATCTAAGATAGCTCTTACAGCCTTACCAGAGTCGTTCATATAGGTTGTTGGCTTCACTAACATCACCTGCTCCCCATCAACTGTTATTTTAGCTGTCGTAGCAAATTGTTTGCTCGGCGTAAATGATGCTTGATAAGCTGCTGCAAACGCATCAAGAGCCATAAATCCTATGTTGTGGCGTGTTTTATCATACTGCTTGCCGATGTTACCCAATCCAATAATATATTTCATGCTAATTATACGCGCTTCCTTACCAAAATTCTTAATCTTAATTACCAGTATACCAGAATTCTGTGTTATCATGATATATGGCTATTTCATGATAAAAAATTAATTTTAGGATATACAAATGCTTCATAAATCAATGATTACTCCAAAATCAGAGCTGACAACAGTTACTGAAAATACAACAATTGCGCAAGTTAATACCTTATTTAATTCGGAAAAAGAAGCGCATACACGTACAATGCCAATTCTAGATGAATCTGGTAGTCTTTTCCGTGGCAATGTTTATAAACAGCACGTCTACGAACATATTGCCAAAAATGGGGATATGAACCTACCTGTAACGGCTATCATGCGTAATTCAACAAAATTCATTTACACAACTAGTCAGTTTTATGAAGTCTTTTTCGCTATTCGTGACCTACCTTTTATTGCTGTACTAGACGAAAATCATCATTTTACTGGTATTTTCACACACGATTCACTCATGGATTTATTGTCTCAAAGTTGGTCTGTCGGTACAGGTGGTGTGGCGCTTTCTGTTGCTTCACATAACACACAAGGTGATCTAAAACTCATTTCAAAAATTATTGCCCGCTATTCGAATATCGAATCCGTATTGAGCGTACAACCAAAAAACGAAACACTGACCTTAATGTTTACACTCCCACTCGTTTTTGATAGTCTGCTATTACAAAAACTTGTGACTCATTTAGAAAAAAGGCACTTTACAGTGACAAGTATTGAAGATTTACAACGTTTTAGCTAAAAGATCTGACTCAAACGAGTCAGATCTTTTTTATAATAATATTCCAGCTAGAACAACTAATGTCATACCGAGCATCACAATGACAAGATTTTTGATAGCCAACACAAAGGTTTCTTGCTTTATTGGTCGATTTACAAATTTCCTTGCATTCTGAAGAACAATGACAAGCAATACAATCATGGCATAGCTTGTCACCGGTAACCAACCAACAACTGTTACGACGATGATTTCAATAAATGCAGCCACTGCCCAAAAGATGTACAATTTTTTAGCCGATGCCAAACCAACATAATGCACAAGTGTATGCCGTTGATTTTCTTCATCTTCGTCATGATCAGCAATGTTATTAGCAAACATGATTTCAGCAATAAATATAGTCAACGGTAAACTGACAATAAACCATTGGAATAAAACGCTTGGTACAGGAACCATACGTGTATTAACATAAACTTGCGCAACAAATATAAAATACCCCATTGTTATACCAGAAACAACCTCACCAAAAGGTGTGTTTGTAATTGGTTTGGGACCCGCTGAATATAGATAGCCAATTAAAAAACTGACAATACCAATAATCCATGTCACATAATCTGTACGCCATGCAACAAGCACACCGGCTAACATGGCAATAACGGCTAATATTTCAGCAACATGCAATACCTGTTTATCGGTGACAGTCTCACCTTGTGCCTGTTCACGTAAAAATTCATTGACTTTTTGACGTTTGGCGTCCTCATAACGATTAAATGTATTCACTGCTAAATGAACACTCACTGTAGCGACAATCAATAACACAGCATTCAACCAGTTGAGTCGCGCATATTGCCACTGACTATAAGCCAAACCAAACATTAATGGCGCCACACTTGGAATCACAACACGAATTTCAACTAAATCTAAAAATTGTTTTGGTGTCATTTTTTTAAACCTCTAAACATCTATTTTACCAGAAAAGCAAACACAAAGGCGGTCTCTAACGTTTCGGATACGGTACCACTTTTACTTCACCGTCAATATATTCACCAACAAATATTTGATTAATATGGTCAAATCCACGTGATTGAACTATCTCTAGCAACCACTCATCGGTTTTGTCAATCAGTTCCAAAACATCATAATTAATTTGACCATCATAAATAATGGGGTACTTAATACTTTCATCACCATATTCAATGACTGACAATTGACCATTTTGTTCAAGCACAGCACGTTTAACATCAGCCAAAACATAAATACCTTGTGAACGTAGTTTGAACATCAAATCATCCGCTGATAATCCAGCTTTTAATACATTTTCAACCTTGACTTGTCCCCGTTCAACAACAACACGCGGCTGCCCATCAATAAGGTTTTTAACAAAATTATTATGCTGCTTAGCAAATTTTAAAGACATCACCAGCATGGTCCATATAATTAACACGATTGTAAATTGAAAAATCGTGATCGTATCGGAATAAATCACAGCACCAATAATACCACCTAAGACATAATTTTGAACTTGGTCTAATGCGGAAGTAGGCGCTAAGTTCCCTTTTCCCATGACATTAATTTGGACAATCAAAGCCAATAAACCGATTGCTAATTTAATTAAAATTGGTAAATAAATTGTCATTTGATATAGTTAACTTTCGTATTGATAAGGTAGGCTCTGTCTAGTGTGTATGACTGTTGGTCCAAACTAATTGTCATGCGATAAAATCGTTTATTAAATCGCACCAACATGCCATCGCTAACTGTTTTTTGATTGAAGTATAACGCCGTTGTTTTGACGTGCTGTGTTTTAGCCACTTGTTCTGCGAACGACGCCATCTGCGTAATTTGCGAGTCATTTGTTTTTGCCTGTTCATAATCAGTATATCGCGCGCCAGCTAAGAATAAAAACAAAAGTAAAGCAATCATACTTAAATCACGATATTTTGTTTGTAGTCGATTACGGATAGCTGCAAAGGCACCTGCCGCCATCAACACAAAAGCAATGACCATTAAGTATATGCCAATTGTATCGCCTAAATCATTGTGTTTAGTTAAATAATCTACACTATAGAATGTCATACGTTACTCCTGTGAATTATTTTATCATATTCTTGTCCTTTATAACCAATAGCGTTATATTATAATTATGTGAAAGGAGCTTATAATGTCTTTAGAAATTACACAACATCAAATAGCTGAGTTCAAAAAATCAGCACAATCTCTAACAACTGATATTGCACGTCGTGCTACAACAAAAAACGGCATACATAATGCCAGTTTTAATCAATCAGTGGCCAATAGCAACACCCCAATTTTTTCAATTGACCTCAATACTGGCAAAGTAGCCAACCAAAAACAATCCGGTCGTTGCTGGATGTTTGCTGCACTTAACACCATGCGGCATGATATCACCTCACTATTTCACCTTAGTGACGAATTTCAACTTTCGCAAAGCTACACCTTTTTTTGGGACAAATTTGAAAAAGCAAATTATTTTTATCAAAATGTCTTAGATACTGCTAAAGAACCACTCGACTCACGCAAAGTCTCTTTTTTGATGACAACACCTCAGCAAGATGGTGGTCAATGGGATATGATTGTTGCCCTCATCGAAAAATACGGTGTCGTACCGCAATCAGTCTATCCTGAATCAGCCGCTTCATCAGCCTCACGCGAATTTAATACAACATTTAATACACTATTACGTCATGATGCTGTCAGTTTACGAGAATTAGTCGCCCAACACGCCACTGAAGAAATGATCAATGCTAGACGTGAAGAGATGTTAGCACATGTTTATCGTGTCCTATCCATTACTTTTGGTGAACCACCTGTTAATTTTGACTTTGAATATCGCGACACGGATAATCAATTTAAAGTTGATCGCGGATTAACGCCACAAAGTTACTTTGACAAATTTGTTGGTTGGCAATTGTCAGATTATGTGTCTATTATCAATGCCCCAACTGCTGATAAACCTTTCAATGCCACTTACAACGTTGATATGTTAGGAAACGTTGTCGGTGGCCGGGAGGTCAAACATTTAAATGTCACAATTGAGAAAATGAAGGCATTGGCAATTGCGCAACTAAAAGATGGCAAGTCAGTTTGGTTCGGTGTCGATATGGGGCCACAAGTTGACCGCACCGACGGTATCATGGCTGCCGGTATATTTGCCACTGATGACTTATTTCAAGTAGACACGACAATGACCAAAGCACAACGTCTAGATTACGGAGAGAGTCTAATGACACATGCAATGGTTTTAACCGGTGTTGATTTGGATGAAACCGGGAAACCAACAAAATGGCAAGTTGAAAATTCATGGGGTGAAAAAGCAGGTAAAAAAGGCTATTTCACAATGTCTGATGATTGGATGAGTGAATATGCTTATCAAATCGTTGTTAATAAATCATATTTAAGTGGTGAATTAGTCGATATCTACAACAACACAACCCCTAAACTATTAGCACCATGGGATCCAATGGGTGCTTTAGCATAAAATCGTTACTAAAATAAAGTACCAGCGACTAAACGAGTCGCTGGTACTTTATTTTTTCTGACCTTGAACACCTGTTTTGACCAAAAGAAGCGCTACAATACCACCAATAATTAATAACATACCATCCAAATGCATAATGTCCTTAAAACCACTATCAAATGCCCGACGAACAGCCATTTCTAAATCTTTAGCAAATGGTGTTGCCATGATACGTTTGCTTGTCACAATGGCATGACCAGAAAATGGCCCTGCCGTGACCAATGCGTCGTGCACAGCTGATATCATCGCCTTTGGAGCACCAAGAACATTGGGCAACTGTTGTGTTAAGCCAGTTTGATAACCATCAGCTAGACGCAAGCCTTGGAAAACAACACCAAAACTGACACCCACTTGCATAAATGTTGAAATCATACCCGAGGCCATTCCCATTTGTCGTGGTTCAACTGATGACATAGCAGCTGTTGTCATCGGCGGATTAATGGATCCATTACCAATACCAATCAAAATAAAAGCTGGCCAAAAATCGGCAAATGTTGCAGTATCAGTCGTTAATGCACTTAAAGTAAATAATCCAACACCAATAAACATTGCTGATACTGCCAACATGTAACCATGACGCAACCGATTAGTCAGCATACCAGCAATTGGTCCTAATACCAAGGAAAATCCTGAAATTGTTGCTTGTCTCAAACCAGTATCCCACGCAGAATACCCAACATAATTTTGCATAAATGTTGATAGATAGGCAAAGAAACCATATAAACCGGCACCTAAGAAGAATGCTACCAACACAGCACCTGTAAAACTAGTAGACTTAAACATGCTTAAATCCATCATTGGATTTTTTGCCGTTTTTTGTCGCCAAATAAATAAAACAAATAAAATGACTGCTGCAATTAAGTAGCCTGAAACTTCTGGCTTACTCCAGTTCCAACTCGCATGCATTTCTTTTTGAACTAAACCAAAGACCAAAGAAAAGATTGTGCCAGTTGACAATATCATGCCAATATAATCAACACCGCCGGTTTCATGGTGAACCTGTTCTTTTGAAATAAAGAGCAAGGCCAAAACCACTGTTATTAAACCAATGGGCAAGTTAATTGTAAATATTGATTGCCATGCGAACGTGTCGACTAACCAACCCCCGAGTAATGGTCCCGAAGCAGTAGAAAGTCCTATAATGGAGCTTAATATACCCAAAGCGATGCCTCGCTCTTTGCCATTGAATGTCGTGCCAATAATGGCAAAAGATAACGACATCATAGCAGAGCCACCAATGGCTTGAACAGCCCTGAAAATATGTAACATGCCGATAGATGTTGATACAGCATCCAAACCAGATCCAATTGTAAATATAACCAGACCGATAATAAACATCAATTTACGACCATATAAGTCACCTAATTTTGCCCATATCAATAATAGTACTGAAAAAACAATCGTATAGGCTGAAATAACCCATTGCAGATCAGCGTACGAGGCATTCAAATTCGTTTGAATGCTGGGAAGTGCCACATTAACCACTGTTGTGTCAATCAATGCCATAAAAACACCTAAAGCAACAGCAATCAATGCTAACCAGCGTTTCGGATTTAATGTTTGTTCTTTTATCATGACTGTAACTCACTTTCAATTTTATCTAAATACGTCAAATAAGTATCCGCCAAATCTATTTGTAACTGATTCGTCTGCATGGCAGATTTTAAAAACGGTGCATCTGAATGATATGCTTTTAGTTGAACAACGTGTTCACTATGTTTATCATGTTGTGTTTGCTTTTCAATCCGAAAAGCATCGATAATTTCCTGGGCCAATGTCCGATCCACTAAAGACAAGCTAGATAATTTAAACAAGTAAACATCATTCATGTGCGCATTTTTTTTGACCGGTTCACGCATTAATGTATAAAATCTATCTCGACCAACTTGCGTTACACGAAGTTTCTTTTTACCACGAAAATCTAAGTCGTCTGTCATTACAATGGTCCCAGCTGCCTCCATTTTTTCTAATAAGGGGTACAGCACACCAAAACTGACTTTACGATTATCTCCCAAAACATTTTCAAGCACAAAACGCAACTTATAAGCCGAACGATCGGTAAACAATAATTGTCCTAATATATATAATTCATACATACGAAACTCCCAAATATATCTTTTAGATACTCTTGTCAATATTTTTTTGCACAAAAAAATCAATTGTCCCAATGACAATTGATTTTTCGCCAAAAACTAATATTACATCATACCAGGCATACCACCTTGTGGCATAGCCACAGGTGCATCATCCTTTGGTACTTCAGCAACAACAGCTTCTGTTGTTAACAATAATGCAGATACTGAAGCCGCATTTTGCAAAGCCGAACGTGTTACCTTGGTTGGATCGACAATTCCAGCTGCAATCATGTCTACCCACTCATCAGTAGCAGCGTTGTATCCAAATCCTTCTTTTTGTTCCTTCAATTTGTTAACAATCACTGAACCTTCCAAGCCAGCGTTCTCAACGATTTGGCGCACAGGTTCTTCTAATGCTTTAATAACCGTGTTAATACCTGTCTGAACGTCACCCGTCTCTGACAAGGCAGCAACAGCAGAAATCGCGTTCACTAAGGCTGTACCACCACCTGAAACGAATCCTTCTTCAACAGCGGCACGTGTCGCATTTAGAGCATCTTCAATACGATACTTGCGTTCCTTCAATTCTGTTTCAGTAGCTGCACCAACGTTAATCACTGCGACACCACCGGCCAACTTAGCTAAACGTTCTTGCAACTTTTCACGATCAAAGTCAGAAGTGGTTTCAGCAATTTGTTGCTTGATCGTAGCCACACGTGTTGCTACGGCATCCTTATCACCAGAACCTTCTACAATTGTGGTGTTATCCTTTGTGACATTAATCTTACTTGCTTGACCAAGTTGGTCAATTGTCACATCCTTCAAATTCAAACCAAGGTCTTCCGTGATAACTGTACCGCCTGTCAAAATAGCAATATCTTCTAATTGTGCCTTACGACGATCACCGAATCCAGGTGCCTTAACAGCAACGACATTAAATGTACCACGCATCTTATTCAAAACTAATGTTGGCAAGGCTTCCCCTGTAATATCATCAGCTATGATTAACAAAGCACGGCCTTGTTCAACAACACTTTGCAATACAGGCAAAACATCTTGTATATTACCAATTTTCTTGTCAGTAATCAAAACATAAGGGTTGTCCAAGTTAGCTTCCATTTTGTCATTATCAGTTACCATGTATTGTGACATGTAACCACGATCAAACTGCATACCTTCTACAACATCTAAAGTTGTTTCAATACCCTTTGATTCTTCAATTGTGATAACACCGTCGTTACCAACTTTATCCATCGCCTCAGCAATTAATTCGCCGACTTCTTCATTAGCCGCAGAAATTGAAGCAATTTGGGCAATTTCTGCCTTTGTGCTGACAGTGTGCGACATTTCATGCAACTTTTTAACAGCTGCCGCTGTTGCTTTTTCAATTCCAGTACGAATGCCCACTGGGTTAGCACCAGCTGTCACGTTTTTTAAACCTTCAGCAACAATAGCTTGCGTCAATACGGTTGCTGTTGTCGTCCCATCCCCTGCAATATCATTTGTCTTTGAAGCCACTTCTGCCACTAACTTAGCACCCATATTTTCAAAATGATCTTCTAATTCAATTGCCTTAGCAATGGTTACACCATCATTTGTGATTGTTGGTGCACCATATGATTGCTCCAAAACAACATTACGTCCCTTTGGTCCAATTGTTGTTTTAACTGTATCAGCTAACTTATCAACGCCAGCCTTCATCTTAGCACGTGCATCTTCTGAAAACTTTAATTCTTTAGCCATGTCTAACATACCTCTTTAGCATTTTTTAATTTAATATCGATTTCAACGTCATTTAATTAACGTCATATCATATGATTATTCGACAACTGCGACAATATCTTTTTCATGAAGTGCAAGATAATCAGTACCCTCAAATGATACTTCTTGACCGGCATACTTATCAAACAAAACTTCATCGCCGACTTTAACTGTCAAATCACGAATCTTACCATCATTCAAAACATAACCTGCACCGGCAGCAACGATTTTTCCAGTGACTGGCTTATCCTTAGCATTATTTGCCAACACAATGCCACCAACTGTTTGTTCTGCAGCTTCTGTTACTTCAATAATCACGCGATCACCTAATGGCTTCAACATGAGATAATACCTCCGATTTTTTCGTTTTAGCACTCTTTTATTATGAGTGCTAATTACAATTTTAAGTATATCACTTTAACAACTATTGTCAATAAAAAAAGTACATGATCATGTACTTTTTCAAATTAATATTTGCTTGACAACTTATATAAACGTACCACCATGAGCTTCGCTAATATCATATGCTATGACAAAGGCTGTCGGATCAACAATATGAACGCCACGAATCAAACGATTATAATCTTGGTTGTCCAGTATAACCATTAGCATTTCACGATTATCACCCGTATACCCGCCACGCACATCCATAGCTGTGAAACTGGTATTATTTTTGGTTAGATATTGTTTAATGTTTGTAATACGTTCATTGCTTGTGATGTAAACCATCTTGCGACGATCAAGCCCTGTCTCAATAAAATTCATTACAGCAGCCGTAATCATTAACGAAAATAGCGCTAATATTAACGCCTCCAAACCATCGATCATTAAGTTACCAATTGACACGATTGTATCAATAACAAGTAAAGATAATGCGGGCGCAATACGAAAATATTTTTTCAAAATCATCGGTGGCACAGCAGTACCACCACTCGAAGCGTCAACGCGGTATAACATGGCGACGCCAATAGCAAAAATGGTCCCACCGACCAAGACTGCAAAAGTACGATCTGATAAAACCTGAAAGCTAGGTGTAATCTTTAACAATACCGGTAATATTAAGCTACCAAAAGTGATGCGAGCAGTTGTCCCACGGTCTAAAAATACAGCTGCAAGAATAATCATTAATAAATTGATGACTAAAACTATAATCGCTCTGTCAAAACCAAACAGTTCATTCATCAAAATTGCGAAACCAGTGGCACCGCCAGCAGCAACTTTAGCAGGTGCATAGAAAAAATTAATACTAATAGCGACTATTTCTAAGGCAACTACAATCGTTAAATAACGTAGAATCTGAAATTTCTTTAATAATTTCATCGCGCGCCTTTCTTATCTTTCTTTTTAAACACACCCTTAATACGTTTTAGCAATGTTGGATTTTTTAATACTTTATCATCACCAATATGTTCACGCGTTACTTTTAACAGACGTCCAGTTTCCGAGGAAGAAAAATTAAAACTCCCTTTATCTGTTTCGATGCGAAACCGGCGGCCAATTTTTTTTGCAGACACGTCAGCGTAGACTGCAGTCATACTTTGCCAAGGGATTTGAATAAAGTCGTCAACATTATTATCATTAAAAAATTCAAATGCCTTATCGCCCAGTAAAAATTTACCGTACTGCGCGCCAATGCCTAAAAAAGATATGCCTTGTGTTGTCAAGGCCACGCTGCTATTAAGTGATTGTACCATACGCTTGTTTTTCCCCGTATTTTTTCAGTTTTATTACTATAATTAACTATACAGTATTTTATGTACAAAGGTGCTCGTCAAATTTGGCGAGCACCTTTAATCATGCGATTATAAATTGATTACATAATATGCAAGACGCGCATCAAGATACCGAAAATAAAGATACCAACGATCATAACAATTGGTGAAACCTTCTTTTTGAGTAACCACATTGCAAAGAATGTTAAGAGTAGACCCATTAATCCTGGAATCAAACTATCTAAGTTAGCTTGCAAAGTATTAGGCGCCATTTTTGTTAGTGACAAACCAGATGCTTGATCACCTAAAATTTGTTGTAGCTTACCACCTGTCACATTACCATTAGGAAAATTAATATAAGCACCCTTAGCTAATTGCTTAGCCGGCAATTCAACTGCAAACTTAATGGATACCCAACGCTCCACCAGAACAGCTAGTATAAACATACCAAGGATTGAAGCACCCTTTGTAATGTCTTTCAACAAGCCACCTGACAAATCTTGTGTAATCGCAGAACCAGCCTTGTAACCAAATTCTTGTGTATACCAGATAAACGACATACGAATAACGTTCCATAACACGAAGAACAAGATAGGACCAAGTATGTTACCAGAAGCTGCCAATGAGGCACCTAGGGCACCTAAGATTGGACGTACCGTGAACCAGAACACTGGATCACCAATACCAGCCAAAGGACCCATCATACCGATTTTAACACCTTGAATAGCTGTGTCATCAATCGGCGCACCATTGGCACGTTCTTCTTCCAAAGCCAATGTTACACCAATAATTGGTGAAGCAACATAAGGATGTGTATTAAAGAATTCCAAGTGTCGTTTCAGTGCTGCTGAACGATCTTCTTTGGTCTTATAAAGTTTCTTAATTGCTGGGATAAGTGCATATGCCCAACCAACGTTTTGCATACGTTCATAGTTCCATGAACCTTGTAAAAATTGTGAGCGCCATGCAACAGATAAACGATCATTACGAGTTAATTCAATTTTTTCAGCCATCATGTTGCTCCTTCCTAGTACTGGTCCAAAATTTCGCCGACTGGGTCACCCGAGCCACCGCCATTTGAACCACCGCCACCGTTACCACCCATCTTTGACAGGTTGAGGTAAATCAAAGCCAGTGCGACACCAATGGCACCAAGTGCAATTAATGTCAATTGACTAACAGCAGCTAACGCAAAACCAATAGCAAAGAATGGCCAAACTTCACGTGTTGCCATCATGTTGATAACCATCGCGTATCCAACCGCAACAACCATACCACCACCAATGGTCATACCACCAGTTAGCCAATCAGGCATTGCACCTAAAGCACTCTGCACTGCGGCAGCAGGAATTGCGATTAATAACGCTGTTGGAATTGCAATACGCAAACCTTGAAGTAAGATACCAACCAAATGCAACCGCTCAACGGCGCGATAATTACCTTCTTTTGCGGCCGCATCAGCGCCGTGAGTTAATCCAACGGCAACAGTACGAACGATCATTGTCAAGAACAAACCAGCAACCGCCAAAGGGATCGCTGACGCCACGGCTACTGAAATACCAGCGGGCGTAAAGTTGTTCCCCTTGACCATGATAATTGATGAGGCAACTGATGCCAGCGCAATATCTGGTGCTACAGCAGCACCAATGTTGGCCCATCCTAGCGCGATCATCTGTAATGAACCACCCAACATGATTCCTGCTGTAAGATGGCCAGTCACTAGTCCAATTAACGTTGCCGACACAAGTGGTTGATGAATTTGGAATTCATCCAAAATCCCTTCCATACCTGCAAAGAAGGCAATGATTACGACTAAAACTATTGATATAATAGACATAGTTTAACACCTTTCCTAATAAACGTTTTTCAAGTTATTTAACGTTAGCTTTTTTAATTAAATCAAACAAATTAGCACTACCATCACTTGGGACTTTTCGAACATCAAAAGTAACGCCCAAATCACGTAGCTTCTCAAATGCAGCAACATCTGTTTTATCCATTGACAAAACCTTGTTGACCATTGTCTTACCCTCTGAATGTGCCATAGATCCAACATTCAAAGACTTAATTGGTACACCGCCTTCTACAGCGCGCAAGACATCTTCAACTGTCTCAAACAACAGAAAAGCATCAACACCACCAAAACGATCATCATTAGCAACCTCTACCATTTTGCTAATAGGTACAACGTTGGCACGAACATTACTAGGTGCTGCTTGTTTGATTAGACTCTTTCGTAATTCATCCCCCGCAACTGCATCAGAAACGACAATAATACGATTTGCTTTCGAGTCCGGCGTCCAAGCTGTTGCCACTTGCCCATGCAATAAACGCGTATCTAGGCGCACCAATTTAATATTGATATGCCCAGCTTTAAAGCTAGCAGGTGCTTTCTTATTTTCTGCCTGAGCAGGAACTACTTCTTCCGTTTCTGGCACAGATTTCACACCATCTTTGGCTACCGGTACTAAGTACTTAGCCAAGTCAGCTGCCTTATCCTTACCTAATCGACCACCATATGCTTCAATTAGCATTGGTAAGTTCAATCCTGCAACAATGGCCATATGTTCAGGGTTTTGCTTTTGTAGTAAACTCGCACGATTAAACGGTGAGCCACCCCACAAATCAACCAAGAACAAGGTGTCATCATCATTATCAAACTTAGCTAATGCTTCTTGATAATGTTTGTCTAAGTCATCTGGACCTTCAGTCGGTTGAAAAGTAACAACTTCAACATTTTCCTGCTCTCCAAAAATCATCGAACCTGACATTAAAATGCCTTTTGCAAAGTCGCCATGACTTGCAACAATAAGATTAACCATTGATAATCTCCTTTTAGATAAATTGTTTACTTACTGATTATAGCGAACTATCTTCGATATGTAAACGCTTTCACGATAATATCACTTATCATCGTCTTCATTTAATAGTATACGCCAATTATATAACTAAGTAAACGCTTTCATTTTTATTTTCACAACACTGTCAAAAAAAATACAATATCCTTTCTGAAAACTTACATCTCTTTTAATTATCGAGATAAGCGAGCTCTTGATGACTATAACTTGCAGGGGTCACAAAACTCACCATTACCTCTCCCTGACCCTTTAATGTATAATTGCCCTCATCTTTTAGCATAATTAAGCTGTCACCTTTTTTCAGGCTATAAACTGACATATCATCTGTCAATGTCATATTGCCGGAAATAACATTAAATAATTCATAAGGGTGATGCTGATTGAATCGACTTTCCCCACGTACAGATAATTTATCAATCGTAAACTTTGGTGAGGTTAGCAATCGTGTAATGATTGTCGATCCTTGGATGCGTGTCCGTTGATTTAAAATAGGGTCAACATGTGGTACTTTTGTTACTGAAAGAGCTTCGTCAATTTGTAATGGTCGTTTTTTATGTGTTTTCGCATCACGTCGATCAAAATCATAGAAACGGTAAGTTGTATCCGAACTTTGTTGAATTTCTAAAGCTAACACACCAGCACCAAGTGCATGAAATGTCCCCGCGGGTACATAGAAAAAATCACCTTTTTTGACAGGAATGGTTCGTAATAAATCATCCCAAGCCTTTTTTTCAACTTGGTTCACTAATTCTGCTTTGGTCTGCGCATGGTGCCCATAGTATAATTTAGCATCTGGGGTTGCTTCCAAAATATACCAACTCTCAGTCTTACCGAAGTTTTCAGATGACTGTTTATCATTTGGATGTACTTGAATCGATAGGTTTTCGTGAGCATCAAGTATTTTGACTAATAATGGGAACGATTGTTCTTCATCATGTCCACCGAATAATTCCGGATGATCATGCCACAACTGTGTTAACGTTTGACCTTGATATTGCCCATTTGTAATTGTCGACACACCGTTTTTATGCGCTGCAACAACCCAAGCCTCACCAACATGATCCGAAGTCAAATCATAATTAAATTGACTAAGACGCGTGCCACCCCATATTTTGTCATGGAGTTCTGGTTGTAAAACTAAAACTGTCATTTTCTGATTCTCCTTACATACAATCCTATTATTAAATTCGTATTCTGTGCAGGTGGTTAAAACGTTTTACTGAAATGATTTGTATGCGCTTTCATTTTAACACATTAGAAACAAAAAGACATGGTCGAACTAGCAAAATTGTGGCTGCCATATTTGTCAAGTATACCCCCACAACATATATACCAATACTCGCAAAATCACTTGTTTAAAAAAACTATCGATAGCAGTTTGTTTTGCTACTGATAGTTTTCATTAATAGGGTAATGAGTCACCAAGGTATCTTAATTGTTGTATTTTTGATATATCCGCGCCACCTGTCATATTATTGTTTTTCATATATTCATAGACACGTTTGGCATTTGCGCCTCTTGTTTTTTCAACAATACCTTTTTCATCAGGTGAAACTTCCCAATTATCATTAAAGTTAATCGCATTTTCAACAACATTACCGTGATCATTTAACGCATAATTCTTTAAAATTGTCACAAAACTGCCATCGTATTGTGTCATAAATTCTAATTGCGTGGTGGCTAACCACCATTCACCATGATATTTTTGGTCAGAAAATGAAATCAACGCTTGACGCCTTTGAGTAGACCATTGTGCAAAACCAATATCTTTATGAAGATCATGCGTACTATTTTTTGAATTTTTTAAAGATCGGTAAGCCCAATCACCTTGTACTGCTATTGGATCAATTCCCGATTCTTGCGTCCAATTTCCCAAAATACCTGCGATACTAATAGCCGATAATCCATAATTTTCATGTAAATATCGATAGACTTGTCGGATGTATTTTTTATTACCAATACTGCGATCAACATCATCGTTTATATTTCTCTGACTTGTTTCAACATTAGTCTTCTTAGCTTCTTCAGCCACGCTTAAATTCTTATTTTTAGCTTGAACGATTGTGTACACAACCATAATAACACAAACTATAGTGACTACTACTTTAATAATTACTTTCTTCAACTGTTGTTTCACTTTATTTTGCCTCATGCTCTGATACAACATTATTTAACAAATATTTTGACGAATATATACCTTGCTTAAGATTTTTATTCAAATACTGATGTCCCATCACCCGAAACGTGTAGTGCTTATCAATGACAACGACCGCGTCATATTTCCCGATTAGATCAATAAATTGGGTTCGACTTAATTGACTAATGTCTTCTCTTGCATCAACATGATCAGAATATAAATAATATTTCCCAACATATTGTGTGAAATAATTATCTACTTGTGTTTTATCTGCACTAATAATCAGATAATTTTGGTGATTAAGTGTCATTTGATTGCCTACGATATGTTCAATTTTGTACGGTACACTGCTTTGATATTGCCGTAAATTATACTGCATACCGTTATTTTCTGACAAAATAATCAATGTACTTGCAAACATCATTGCAATGCTCGAATATTGATATAGATACTTAGTCCGTATACTTTTAAATGACTGATAGTTTCTTAAATGAAAACGCTGCTCATAAAAAGCACTATCAATCGCATCTACAGCAAAGAAACTATAACTACCTAATCCAAATATGACGATACTGCCTGCATAGCGATCAAATCCTGCCAACGCTAACGCTTCTTAATTAGGCATAGAAAAAATAAACATCATTAATATACCTAGGTAATAACCTACAATAATTAGATTCGTCATGATCAAACCAATGATCAAATGATTTTTTTGGTGAAGCCTCATGCTTATAATTATAATTGTTATAATGAACAATAGATTAATCATTATAATACCCTGCGTTGGTACTGTTGCAGGAGAGAAAACATGCGACAAAAACGATTGCATCACACGATTAATTACTGCTGGTGTTTTTGCTTCATAAATGTTTTGATACGCCGTAACGTTTACTTCATGTTTTGATAATTGTTGACCAAATGTGTTCTTAATATGCCATAACCACAAAATATACGGTGTCATAGTCAACCCAACTGTACCAAGCACAAATACGCTCTTTTTGGCAAATGATAATTGACCTGTCTTATTTTTAATGACCGTAAACACATAGTAGCACAACACAATGACCACGAAAAAAGTGCCATTATTTTTAACAATACCTAATACACTTGTAACGATTATTGTTGTTGCTGACATCATGTAAATATTTTTCTGATAATTGACTATACCAGCAATTGCTGCCAATGTAAGCAGTGGTAAAACAAAATCAACTAATAAATTATTCATACGAATGGCAATGTTGAAGTAATTGAATAGTACGATGACAAGAAACATAACAGAAACGGTCAATAGATTACTTTTGTCTTTAATTACCGCGACCATTGCATATAAACAGGACATAATTAAACAAAATTGTGCAACGAGCATCACGCCTTCATTAAATCCTACAAAATTAACAAAATAATAACACCAGAGTGATGTACCAATTGGGTACGACGAGAAACCAATAATATGACTGTGCATATCTGGTAACGCCTGTTGTGTTAGTAGATACTTTACAATCAAAGCCCAATGTGAAAAGTTATCATAATGTAACAATCTACTATGATATAGTGTACCTGCTAATAAGATAAAGTAGCCAAGAAAGGATGATGTTACCAAACTGATTTTTGTAAAGACAAAGTGTCTTCTTCGCCAATTATCTATTATAAAATAAACACCTAAAATGACGCCTATTCTCGGTAAAATGAGACCAAAGAAAGATAACAAATTCATCAAACTAGCAATATATAGCAGTAATATAATTGCTGTGGCTTGTAGTATCCAAGCCATATAGCGGTTAACCTTTAATTGATTTCTTAATAAGCAAACATATCCGTAATTAGAAAAAAAGAGTAACGTCAATTTTATACCAATGACTGCCATTTTTATTTTCCACGACCCTTTCCTATTCGATTAAGAATGCGCAAGCGACGATTTATATTATCAAATAGCAAATCAAACGTTGTCAGCCATTGATTTCTTTCTAGCGGTAATTGTTTATTAAAACCATCATGCAGCATCTGCAAAAGTTGCCGCTCATTTGCTTCATCAATTGACTCGATAGCCATTAAAAAATCATTAGTCCCATACTGTTCTTGTACGTATGCATGAACATGAGCTGTATAGCAAGATGTTATAATTGTCATCTCGTAACTTTTTTCGGGTACCAGACTCATATCAGCTGACAACTTAATACGTACTGTTGATTCAGTTAAATAGCAAAGTTCTATCTTCTGATATTTCTTTGAAACACTCATTTCAACAATACCTGAAACATGAAAAGTTTGTACCGCCTGCTTCGGCTTCCCAACAAACAGTAACACAGCAAAAAAAGCATTAATCAGATTATTTAATAACCAAAATGTAATCACACTACCATAAAGTATCTCTGACCCAAACTTACCATAATTAAATTTAATCAAACTCACGATTGTTAACAATAAAATAACAATGTGTGGTATAGCATATAAGATATCTTTTTTGCTATCGTCACCATTTTTTTGAGTCACTTTGAATTGATTATTTTTAATACCAATTGTTTCCAAAATCACTGGCAAAATAAGGTATGGTGCAAAAAAAAGTTCTTGTACTTCTCCCCAACGCTGATTAGTGATGTTCCCAGACAAATCATGTTTGACAAATGTTAATAAGCCATATCCTGGTATCCAAAATATTAATAATAACCAAAAATTCGTGTTAACCACTCTAAAATCAAACAAGGCAAATAAAATCGGTGCAAAAACGAATAGTAATCGGCCTAGAAATGACCACCAATATAAATAGCCATTCAAATAAATGATTTTTTGCGACCAAGATAAACCTTTATTAGATAGTAGATGCAAATTCTTAATGCTTTGAATCATGCCACGCGCCCATCTTGTGCGTTGTTTAAAGATACTTTTAGCATCTGTCGGTGTTAAGCCACTCGCCATGGGATCAGTAGTGGAAATGCTATCATAACCACAACTGTTAATTTGTGCACCAAGTTGAAAATCTTCTGTCAATGTGTTTGTAGGAAACCCACCAGCTGCGACAATAGCCGTCCTTAAAAATAATGTGTTCGAGCCTGTATAAATCGCACTATCATGATATGAGTTTAAAACGTTGACTTCCCTAGAAAAAAAATCTTGCTCATTGGGAATCGCACGATTAGCGTATAAGTTATGTTGGAAAATATCTTCATTGTAAAAACTCTGAGGTGTTTGAACGAAACCCACTTTTTTCCTTGTCAACGTGGCATAACGTTTAAAAAAGTAAGGAACAGTTGCCATCAAAAAATTAGAATAGGGTATCATATCAGCATCAAATGTCGCAACTAAAGGTGATTGGCTATGCTTTAACGCATAATTAAAATTACCCGCTTTAGCATGCCTATTCTCTAGTAACCCAATATAATTAATTTTGAATTGCTCTGCTAGCTCTTTCATTTCAGGGCGATTCTTATCATCACATAAATAAATATGTATTTTATGTTTATCTGGATATTCTAGAAAAGTACACGCATTAATTGTTTTGTACAGCAATGATGCACTTTCATTATGTGTCGCTATTAAAATATCAACATCTGGGAATATATCCTATGGAAACAATATCAGGTTGCTGAGGTTGTTTCCACGTTTTTTTATTCCAAATTAACACAAAAGCCGTGAAAATTGACAAAATTTCACTCAACCATAACAACAAGCCATAGCTCAATTCAAGAAATGACTGTTCCCAAGGTAATGTAAACAGTCCACGCCACACAATGTATATCATTGAACATACAATTGCCCCAACATAGTAAATTTTTTTAAGTTTCCACATAGTTACCCTCTTTTAAAGACAACATTCTTCTGAATTTGATAACTAATAATGAATAATAAACTGTCTACAGCGATCTTAATGATAACCACATTAAGTTTGGCTAAGTAGTGCTGTAAAAAAATAACAAGTAATGTTGACACAATCAGTTGCGTGACCACAAGTAAATAATAATTGACAAAACTCAAGCGATTATTATTTTTAAAAACAATACTTTTGTTGATATAGTAATTCGCAATTGAAGAGGTTAATCTAGATATGATTGCGGCAATGAAGACAGCCCAAGTTGAAACAGTTGATAATAACACCATCATCACTGCAAAAACAACGATATCTATCAAGAATGAACCGATTGCACCAAAAATATATTTAATAAATAGCGCATAAATACTGATCGAATCATGTATCACCCTAAAATGTGATGACCGATTATCTGCTATATATATCGTTTTTATTGGTACTTCTGTAATCTCAATACCATATGTTGCGGCCTCCAAAATCATATTCATTTCAAATTCAAATCGTTCACCTATCATGTTCAGCAAAATATCAAAGTATTGTTTTGGAATCACACGTAACCCTGTCTGAGTATCAGTTACTTTGACGCCTATTGTCATCTGTGTGCATTTTGCTGTTAATATGTTACCGAACTTACTGCGAAAAGGGACATTATTATCAAACAGACGTGTCCCTAAGATCAAGTTTTTAGGTTTTTCTAAAAACTTATCGGTACATTTCATCATATCATCGACAGTATGTTGACCATCTGAATCAATTGTAATCATGCCTATAGCCATAGGCATGTGTTTCATAATGTAATTAATCGCCGTTTTGATTGCTCGCCCTTTACCTAAATTCACATCATGTTGCAAAACGGTCACTTTAAATTGTGTTCGAATTTTTGAAAAAATTGTATCGTATTTTCTTGCACTACCATCATTTACAAGAATAATTGGTTGTTCTACTTTACCCATATGTATCATTAAACGACTGATTAATGCTATTAACTTTTCATCTGGATTTAATGATGGAATAACAATTGGAATGCAAGTCATTTTTACCTCTTATACGCTTCCCTAGTAACTTTAAATAACACGAATTATTCACGAATCTAATAACCGAATGCGCTGTTTTAGTATCACTTTAGCAAACACTCATGCAAAAAAAATATCCACTATCTCGACATCAAGTCCGTCTGCTATTTTTTTGGCCGTTGGTGGCGATGGAAATTTTTTACCATTAAGATACTCAATCATCAACGAATAATTCACCTCAATACGTCGTGAAAAACCTGCAATGCTTTCCCCATGCATGGCAATATTTTCCTTTACTTTATCAGGATTACGAAATTTTAATGTTAATGCCATAGTTAATTTCCTTTTTATATTATTATAATGTTATTATACCTTTTATGTATCACATCGTCAAACACATTTTCGTGTATTTGTTTTACATTTGTCATATATTTGTTTTATATTTGTATGTAGTAAATATTTCAATTATTGGAGATGACGTATATATGGTAACTAAAGAGCAATTTGGTGTAGCAATTAAAAAGGTTCGTGAGGATAAACATTTTACTGTTCGGCAGACAGCTCTACAAGGTGGCCTATCTCCTGCATATCTATCTCAAATAGAAAATGGCAATAAAAACATTCCTAAGGTTGAGACATTATATCGTATAGCTAAGGGATTACGTATCACAAAAAGCGATATTCTAAACATGTCCGGTATTGCACCATTAAAAGCTGATCAAAAAAGCCGACCAATCGATTTAGGTCAACAACTCGAAGACGATGATTTACTGCTATCATTTGAAGGAAAAGAACTTTCCCCCGAATACCGTCATGCCATTTTATCAATTTTAAAGACTTTGCCAGATGCTAAGAAAGAGCCTTAACGGATCACGACTCATGTTGATACATTCTGACATTGATGCTTATTTAGAAAATATTATTAAGAACAATCATATTACACTCATCCATATAACTGGTGACCAGTATGGGCCAGATGTTGTCAGCCCCAAGAAAAAAGTGATCATTATGAATCTTAATTATCACACAAGCTTTAGTTATCATTTTCGCATGGCACATGAATTAGCTCATCTGCTATCTGATGCACCAAAAGTGACCTATAATCACAGTCAACTTTCCAGAGGATCTGCCGAACGTCAAGCAAATTTATATGGCATTAAACTTTTAGCGGATTACTATTTCTCTGAAGATCAATCCCAACGTGCACGTTGGGATCGGCGCTTCCAATTTATAGAAACTTTTGGTTTGGGTCGTTTAACGCATTTGGTCGAAACAGTTTTAAATGCAACATAAAAACAGCATAAACGCTGATACAGAATGCCAATCTAGATCATATTATGTCATCTAGGCAATGATTCAATATCAACGAATAATGCTGTTTTTGCTTTATAATTACCACAATCATTCTATGATAATCTAAACCCTTTTGTCTTAGGGTATTCATCTAACTGTGTCGTATCAAAACGACGCGCAACTAAAGTCATATTATTCTTTATCCAAGAATTGTCCATATGCCGCTTTGCATAATAATCCACCATCGTACGATCATAAGCAGTGACAGCCTGTGTCATTTGTACTTGACTATAGCGATCAGTCATCAAAATGCCTGACAAAGGTAATTTAGGTTTAATTCCTGGTTCTTGTGCCGGATATCCAATTGAAAAGCCCATAACCGCCTTGACCAATTTAGGCAAATTTAACCGTTCTTCATATAATTCAAATGAACGTAATGCGCCCGCCATGGTGACACTTCCCAATCCAAGTGATTCAGCAGCAACTTGAGCTCGACCTAGTGCCACACCAGCTGAAATGATTCCTCCCTCAAGCATACTATAAGTTGATAACTTTTTTTCAGCAACTTGCTGTTGTTCTGGTGTCAGACCGATTAAGTCCTTATTAAAATCAACTGTTACGACGAAATATCGGGCTGCGGTTTCGATATACGCCATGCCAACTTGTTTGGTAATCTCGGCCTTAAACTTTTGATCTGTAATTTCAATAAATGTGACCGGCTGAAAATTATTAATATTAGGACCAGCATTCGCAGCAGTCAAAATAGTAGCAACAATCTCATCTGATACTTTTTGATTTGTAAAAGCACGAATTGATTTATGGTTATTGAGTAATTCTATTGTTGTATTTGACATGACTATTATTTGCGCAGATGATTTTTTAGTATATTATTTTCTCTACGTCACATCTCCTTTTATTGTTACATAGATTTTACCATATTTTTATGATAAAATAATAAGAATATTACTGGAGGTCGTTATGCAGTTTGGTCGGTTCCGTATTGGGTTACGTACTATGAAAACGGCGATGGCCGTTATGCTTATCATTATTATTTTTTATTTTTTTAACAGGCCCCCATTCGTTGCGGCTCTTGCATCAGTCTTTGCCTTACGTGAAAGTTGGGATAAAACACTTAGCTTTGCAAAAATACGTCTCATGTCAAACCTAGTCGGTGGTATATTGGCTTTAATCTACTTTTTAGTGCATGCTCATACTCATAACGCAACATGGGTTTCTATGATTTTTTTGCCATTTCTCGTTATTATTGCCATTGTTTTTTTGGATGGCTTTAATTTCAATAGCGGTGTTATTGGTGCACTAGCTGCACTTCTAATGATTTCTTTGAATATACCTGCTGGTGCGACGGTATTATATGTCATTGACCGTATTATAGATACCTTTATTGGCGTCATTGTGGCAATCGGTGTTAATCGTTTTGCCTCACCAGACCCTAAAAATTAGGCATATAAAAAAGATCGCTGCTTGCGATCTTTTTTATATGCCTAAATAATTTTCAATTGTCTGTAACACACCATCATTAACATTTGTGTTCAATGCTCGTTTTTGTATGGCCTCCAGCATAAAGCTGTCAGCATTTGGCATCACATAGCCATGTTCATATTTTTGTAACATTTCTAAATCATTCCCATTATCACCAAAGGTCATGACTTCACTATCCAAAACGTCATAGTAATCTTGTAAAACTTGCAATCCAGCAGCTTTATCCACGCCTTTGCCTAACACGTCAACTGAACCAAATCCTGACCCTGTTGCATGTAACTCATCCCCAAATATTTCTCGTAATTCAGCTACGTGCTGCTGTACCTCATTATTTGGCCAAACAAAAGTGATCTCTAAGATATGATCATCAACAGCCATTAACTTCTCAACTTGTTTAACATTTGGATAAAACTGAAACACCATCTGCGCTACAGGACCAGTTGCATGGTTGGAAACGTACGTTGCACGATCTCCCGTCATAATGATAATATTTTCAGCTGACTCAGGATTTCTCGCATTCCAATCAATCACCTTATGTAGTTGTTCAGCAGATAAATGAACAGAATATAATTGTTCTTGAGATGTTGCCACCATCGCACCATTTGAACCTACAAAATCAATTTCATAACCCTTTGAAATTGTTGGTTCAAAAAGTTCTTGCAAATTTTTAACCTGACGTCCAGAAGCGGCAATAAAATGCATATCACGTGCTGCTAGTTGATCCAAAATACGTTCAAATCTGCCCTGACTATAAATATCATTAGCTGTTAGAAATGTCCCATCCATGTCGGATGCAATCATCTTAATTGTCATTGTTCTGCCCTCTTCTTAAAAATAATCAATTTACTGAGTACAAAATTCGAAGCAATCACAAATATATTTTGCACAATATTCCAAATATTAGCATCTTGCTTTAGAATATCCACGCCAACACTTAAAATAAAATAACCGATAATACCAGTTAAAATACGTGCTAAATAAAATTGCCAAATTTCTTTGATGATACTTTTAAGCGTCGTATTTTTTGAATGGAACACCCAAACACGATTAGTTAAATAGGCAAACAGTACCGCCCAAAGCCACGCCACGACGTAGGCAATATTATGGCCCATATGTAATTGGTTATAAAATAAAAAGAAGACAATAATATTAACAATTGTCGTTAACACACCAAATATCACATACAACAAGATGGCTTGATATTTGGTGACTAAATTTTTAAACTTCAACATAATCACTCCAATATAATCTATTAATTATATCATAATGCACTAAAAAATGCCGCCATCAGACGACATACTTAATTGAATTGTGCAATATATTGTTGATAACCAGATTCATCTACAACCCAATCTAATTCCCCAATATATTCAGCATGTGGATCATGATAGGCAAATCCATGTTTAAACTTGTATAGCCCATCTTCGGGGACAAAGTCACCAACACCACCAAAATCGTATTCAATTTTACCTAGAGATAAGCCCCATTTTAACATTTCCCATTGCACAGCATATGGTCCATAGTGCTTAGCATATTGGCGATTTGATCCAGCATACATATACCAAATTTCATCCCCATAACTGAAACCAATACCACTAGCAATCACTTGACCTTCATAATGCGCCAGAAATACTTTAAATAAACCAGTTCCTTGCCACAATTCTTGCATTTTTAGAAAATAACTTATAGGCCGGTGGGTAATACCTTGTGCCGCAGCCATCATAACATAAGTATCAAAAAATGCTTCAATATCTGATTGCGTATCTCCACTCGTGACCGTTACACCATCCTTAGCAGCACGGCGGATTTGGTTACGATAGTCCCGTTTAAAGTGTGTCATCAGCTCAACTTCATTCGTAATCGGGCTTGCACCCTCACCGCGACCATCATAATATAGAACCACATTTTTTCGTGGCTGAATATTGCCATGCATATTTTTAACTGCACGATTGCGTGTCGTAAATCCTGCCTCTTGATATGCGGTATTTAAGGCATCACTGTAGGATACTTCGGGATCTAAGCGAATGAGGAAGACATTATCAGGTAATGCTTCTAATGCCTCATCAATCATGGATCGAATAAGCTGTATATTTGTCACATCACCGATTGGGCCACGTCCAGCATAGCCTAATAACTTACCCGGAACAGCCTCAACCGTTAATACAGTTAAAACAGTGTCAATTTTACCATCTGTTTCATGATAAACATAGACATGACCCCAATTAGCTTTTAACTCACCCCACAAAGGATCTTGTGTCACCTGACCTCGTGGGTCTTCACGCACAAATTTTTGATAGGCAGCAACTTTTTTTGAATCATTTAAATCTAAAATGGCCATACTTTTTATAATCCTGTCGTAATTGAACCATAGTTATCAATGAAATAAACTAATGTCTGTAGTTCATTTGTTAAATCAACGTTCTGTACACGCACACCACTTGGTACTGTGACACGTAATGGCGTGAAATTCAAAATACCCTTCACGCCAGCATCAACCAACTGATCCGTGATATCTTGCGCCACGTTTTGAGGCACTGTTAAGATAGCAATGTTGATACGTTGTGCTGTCATTTGTTCTTTTAACTCTGTCATTGCGTAAATGGGTACACCAGCCATGATTGTACCAGCACGTGTTTCATCTACATCAAATGCCGCTGAAATACGCATGTTGGAAGATTGATGAAAGTTAAAGTTCATCAAAGCTTGTCCCAAATTACCCGCACCGATTAGGGCCACGTTGATGAGGCTCCCTTGGTCCAAAACATTTGCAAAGAAATCAAGCAATGCTTTCACATCGTAACCATAGCCACGCTTACCCAAAGCACCAAAATAAGAAAAGTCTCGTCTAATTGTAGCCGCATCAAATTTAATCGCATCACTTAATTCTGCAGATGAAATACGATCTGTCCCCGCATCATTCAAAAATGTGAGGTAACGATAGTAAATAGGTAAGCGCTTTGCTGTCGCGCGTGGAATTTTTGGTTGTTGTGTCATAAGTTTCTCCAGTTTGTGATGATAAAACCTATCAACACAGGTTGACGGCATTATACATATATTAATCTATTTTTCTGTTCAGTTTGTGAACTTTTGCATAACTATTATACCATAAACATAAGCTCATCCGCAAAAGATAGTGATACATTCACAATCTAATCATCCCTTTAATAAGTCAAAGTCTAATCCTGGATCTGTATTAAGATCCAGCCCTGCAAACTTGTTTTGTTTATAATTCCAATATCCCGCTGCACCAATCATGGCAGCATTATCACCTGTATATTGGTGTGGTACTGGTATAAATTGTGTCTCTGGTATTGTTCCCAATAACGTCGACAGTTCTTGACGTAGTTGGGTGTTAGCTGCCACGCCACCTGCTAAGATAAAACTTTTTACTGGGAAATCATTTAATGCGCGTCGTGTGCGACCTATGAGTGCAGCAACAACTGCATTTTGAAAACTTGTGGCTAAATCATCATGATCAATGGTTTCGCCCTTTTGCTCTGCATGATGGACATAATTAATCACGGCACTTTTTAAGCCAGAAAAACTAAAATCATAGTTATCTTCATGTGCCATGGCAGTTGGGAACTTAATTGTTGCTTGCCCGCGATGTGCCATTTCATCAATTGTTTTACCCGCTGGATACGGTAATTTCAGTAATCGCCCAACTTTATCAAAACTTTCGCCTGCAGCATCATCACGTGTTTCACCAAGTACCGCAAAGCTATTTTCCTCATGCATTAAAACCAATTCTGTATGCCCACCAGACACCATTAACGCCAGCGCAGGATAGACGATCGGTTGATTAAAATTAGCGGCAGCAATGTGCCCAGCCAAATGATTAACCGGTATAATTGGTAGATTATGTGCCAAAGCAAAGGCTTTAGCACCCATTAATCCGACAAGCAATGAGCCAACCAGCCCTGGACCATATGTCACAGCTACGGCATCTAAATCTGTTGGCTTCACATTGGCTGTTTGTAAAGCATCATCTAATACACGTGTGATCCATTCAATATGATGTCGGCTAGCAACCTCTGGTACAATACCGCCAAATCTTTGGTGTGAATTAATTTGTGTCGCCACAGCGTTACTTAAAATAATATGGCCATCTTCAACAATAGCCACACTTGTTTCGTCTGCACTTGATTCAAATGATATAATTTTAGTCATGATATCACAACGTGAACAGAGGCATGCCCTCAGTATTCACACTTTCCTTTCCATCATTATGGCCGCATGTCCATTTTTATAGTACTTTTCTCGACGATAATACGCACTAAATCCCAATTTTTCGTACAAATGAATCGCTGCCTCATTCGATTCATCTACTTCCAACAAAAAACGTTGTGCATGAGATAACGTAAAAACCCGAGTCAAGAGTTGAAAGGCCAATCCCTGACGTTGGCTATTTGGGTGTACAGCAATACTACCAACTTCAACTTCATCGAGTATTTGCGTCACGCCTACAAAACCACCATCGGCAATAAAATAGTGGCTTCTAGGGCTTGTTAACTCATGTTCAAATAGTGATTTTGGCCAAGGAGACGGTGAAAAGGCAGCTTCGGCAATTTCAAATATCTGCTGACTATCTTCAATTGTCGCTAATTTTATGTTCAAAATGATTTACCATTGTAATTGCATCTTCATGATCACCAAAGTAGTAACCCTTCTTTACATCCGTTTTCAAAAAACCTAATCGCTGATATAAAGCCATGGCACCATGATTAGAAGCACGTGCTTCTAAACTCATTGTTGTCACACCAACGGCCCTTGAAAAAGCCGCTAATTCCTCAATCATCAACGTCCCCAGCCCATTTTTTTGCCAAATAGGCACAATCGCAATGTTCGTTATATGTATATCCTGCTTCTCACGATTATAAGCTGCGCCTGCAAAACCAATCACTTGATCGTTTCGTTGAATTACTAAATACAGGCGTAAACGCGGTCTAGATAGTTCACTCAAGAAATCACGCAATAACCATGGTGCCTTACCAGCATACACAGCTTCCTCAATATGTACTAAACTATCAATATCTTCAACAGTTGCTCGTCTCAATATAAACGAATACCCTCTAGTGTCAACTAATTTTTGTTCAAATTTTGGTAATGCCGCGGGTAATTTATGATGCCGATTAAACTTCAAAAACATAATTTTCAGGGTTATCCTCACCCGGATGTGCTGCAATCCAGTTCAACTCTGCTTGTGTCTTTCGCAAATATTGTGGATTAAAGTCAGCAATGCTTGCAATTGGCGTGGCTTTTATGCCTAAAGAAACAATACCCTGCCCGTCAGGTAAACTCTCACTTGGTGTTAATACATGAGCCTGTGTGCCAAATTTTTCTGCAATTTTTTCTGCAAAAATATCGGTATCACCCAAAAACGTCACTGTTTCGTCACGTTCGGCTAGCCAAGCAAACAAATTAATGAGGGGTTGATGCGCATCAGGAAAAACATTTTCACCGTTCTGATAAACACCTGAAAAAACATTATCATTACGCGCATTAAATAACGGCACAACTAATCCTTCATTCGACACATTTTGCGCTAAAATGGCCAAACTAGAAACGCCAACCAAGGCTATATTTAATGTATCAGCTAGCATTTTAGCCACCGTCACGCCGATTCTTAACCCAGTAAATGAGCCTGGCCCTTGCGCTACGACGATACGATCAATATCGGATAATGTCCATTGTTGTGCTGCCAACGTGGCTTGAATGGCTGGCAACAATTGAATAGAATGATTACGTGCCTCGTTAGTCGAGAAAACCCGTAGAACGTTATTATCTTCCGCCAAACTCACTGTCAGTGGCTGGTTACTTGTATCAAATGCTAGAATCTTCATAATTTATATTTTAACACAAAAACAACCACCAAACGGTGGTTGAGATAGAAGTTATTTGATTGGCTCTTGATACGGCATAATCGGTGTTGTGACACCCACATTTGTCGCAAACGTATAATGCTGACTATCTAGTTTAGCTAAATTTTGTGTTCGCCCAGTAACAATTACGCCAGCGAATGTTGCTGATTTGAGATTTTTTGCAATCAGTTTTTGACCATCCTTTGCAATGTCTATATTATCGATAACCTGTCGCCCAGACTGATCTTTTAATGCTTGTTTGAGTCCTTGATAACCGAAAAATTCATTTTGACCTGCTTTAATTCCAGTTCCTTCTGTCAATTTTCCTGTACCATCTTCACTAGCATTCAGACCAATATAAGGGGCATGCGTTGCATCTAGTTTATCACTCTTAATGCCCAGCCAATAATAATTGATCATGACATTATCAGGCATCATTTGACGAATGTCATCATAGCTGTAACGTTTATCGAATGTGATTGCCACTTCACTTAAGGAATTTGATAAATGATCTAAAGTTTTGGCCTCGTGTGTTGGCTTGCTTGGTGCTAACATTGATTTTTGATCTTTGGCAGATTGATATGCATGGGCATACTTCACATTGAAAAATAAGGGTTCTTTTTGTTGAGACTGCCGATTAGTGGCAATCACTTCTTTAGATGAACCATTTTTAGAAACAACATTTGGTGTTTGTGAAGAAGCACTTTCAATGCCATTCATATTAAATGAGATACTTTTTTCTGGGTAAGACACACGATACCCATCAATGTTTTTTTCACGGTCACTTTTCAATGTACTTTGCGTGGCTCTAGTTACTGAAAAATATTGTGATGTCGATATCATATTAGGTGAATATATCAGATCCTCAATATTAAACTGACGTTGTTGTTTTTCAGCTTCCTTTTGCATTTTATGTCCTACAAATTGATGAGTAGCATATGCGCCACCACCACCTACTACCAACGTCGCAGCACAGGCAATTGCTATGGTTTTCCACATCTTTTTACGTTTTTCTATCTTAACAATTTTTTCAAAATTAATATTGTCACTCATTTTCATACCCCATCATCATGTGTTTTAACTGCTTTCTTGTTCGATACAAATCTACTTTTATTTTGGATTCACTAACGTTATAAATCGCAGCAATAGCGTTAATTCGTTTTCGATCATCATAATGCAAAATGATCAACGCCCGTTGATAATCATTTAATTGTCCCAATGCACGTTGCAAACTACTATAATCCGCCAATATTGGTTCAACTTCGGAATATTGTCCATATTGTTCTAGTAGAATGTCACGGTAACGCTTTTGGCGACGATAAATATCGTAAAATCGTGATAGTGCAACACGATACAACCATGGCCGCAATTTATCTGGCGTCAATATAATATCTGTTTGAAGTAATTTTACAAAAACATCCTGCATAATATCTTGTGCATCACTTTTTTCCACACCCTGATTAATTAAAAAACCAACAATTTCATTTGCAATATCGACTAATATTTTTTCATAGCGATTAATTTCCATATACCCCTCCTTTCATAGATATAACGAACAAGATAGTGATTGGTTACAAAAGACGATAAAAAACTGCAAACATGACCGAATTACTTCAGTCATGTTTACAGTTTGCTCATTAATATTAATTTATTTTTGAAATAATCAAGCGCTACTTTGTAGCTGATTCCACCAAGGCAACAACTTCATCGTTGGTTTCGGCATCCAAAGCTTTTTCAGCTAACAATTTCATGTCAGCTGTATTTAGCTTTTTCATCAATGATCGCGTCTGTAGAACAGATGGTGCGCTCATTGAAAACTCATCTAATCCCATACCCATTAAAATTGGTACAGCAATTGGATCACCAGCCATTTCGCCACACATGGCAACGAACTTACCTTCGTTGTGTGCTGAAGCGATAACGTTATTAATCAAACGTAAAATTGACGGATTGTATGGTTGGTACAAATAAGCAACCTTGTCATTGCCACGGTCTGCAGCCATCGTATAACCAATCAAATCGTTAGTGCCAATTGAGAAGAAATCAACTTCCTTAGCAAACTTATCTGCTAAGACTGCTGCTGCTGGAATTTCAATCATAATACCTAATTTAATGTCACCCATTGCTACACCAGCTTCTTCAAGCTTAGCACGCTCTTCTGAGTAAACCTTTTTAGCACTACGGAATTCAGCCAACGTTGCGATCATTGGAAACATAATCCACAAATTGCCATAAGCAGATGCACGTAGCAACGCACGTAATTGTGTTCTGAAAATTTCGGTTTGATCCAAAGAAATACGAATCGCACGATAACCCAAGAATGGGTTTTCTTCTTCAGGTAATTTCCAGTAGCTCAAATTCTTATCGCCACCAATATCCATTGTACGAACAGTTACCGGCTTACCAGCCATTTTTTCAACAACAGCTTTATACGCTTCAAATTGCTCATCTTCTGTTGGTAAATGATCCGATTCCATGTATAAGAATTCAGTACGATATAATCCAACACCTTCTGAACCATTCTCTAGGACAGCATCCATATCTTTAGGTGACCCAATATTAGCACCTAACACAAAATTTTTACCGTCTGCACTCACAGATTGTTGATCTTTTAACAAAGCCCACTCTGCACGTTGTGCCAGATAGTCCGCTGCTTTTTGTTGATAAACTGCTAATGTGTCAGCATCTGGATCTACAATAACGTCACCAGTTAAGCCGTCCACAATGACTGTTACACCTGCAGCAACTTCTTGTGTTGCCACTTCAGAACCCACTACTGCAGGAATTTCGAGTGTACGTGCCATAATTGAAGCATGTGCTGTACGACCACCCAAATCAGTTAAGATACCCTTAACAAATTGACGATCAAGTTGTGACGTATCAGAAGGTGTTAAATCTTTTGATACTAAGACAACTTCTTCATCAATCAAAGCTGGATTAGGTAATGCCACGTTCAAGAGGTGAGACAAAATCCGCTTCGTAACGTCGCGAATATCTGCCGCACGCTCTTGCATATAAGCGTTGTCAGTCATAGCTTCAAACATGCCAATATACATGTCTGTCACTTCTTTGACTGCCTGTTCTGCGTTCACTTGGTCATCAGCAATCTTCTGTTTGAAGGCACCCGACATTTCTGGGTCTGACAAAACCATTAAGTGCGCTTCAAAAACTTGTGCTTCATCCGCACCTAAGTTTTTTTCTGCTCGCGCCTTAATGATTTCCACATCAGCACTAGCAGCCTTCAAAGCATCGTCGACACGTGCTTGTTCAGCCGCCACATCTTTAATTGTTGTCTTACTAAAAGACAAATCTGGATCGACTAACAAGTAGGCTTTAGCAATTGCTATACCATTACTTGCCGCGATTCCTTTGAAGTTATTAGACATTTTTATTCTGCAAGTCCTTCTGTTTCCATGGCTTCAACAATAGCTGCAATAGCTGCTGTTTCATCTTCGCCTTCTGCCTTGATTGTAACATCAGCACCTTGACCAACGCCAAGTGACATCACACCCATGATTGACTTCAAGTTAACATCCTTACCTTGGTATGACAAAGTAACATCTGAAGTAAACTTTGATGCAGCTTGTACCAACAATGTTGCTGGGCGCGCATGAATACCTGTTTCTGCTATGATATGAAATTCTTTTGACTGTGCCATAATTAATTTCTCCTTTTTAGCTGTTAATCAGCTTCTGAATATAGTTTATCAAAGCGCTTACAAAATATCAAGTAAAACATTACACAAATCCTTGCTATATCAAGCAATAACGCTAGAAACGCCTATCTGACGGCATTTCAAATGTAAACGTTTACATATAAAATACAGGTTGTTTTCTGCAAATGAAAACGGTCATCACTGACCGCATAGGCTACCCATTAAATTCTTGATTCCCTGCCGCTTTTGCCAATCGGTTATTAAACGCCTTACCAATGCCTACAGGTGGCATTTTTTCAACATAAATTATTGCAACTTCATCGTCATCGTCATAAAAACGCAAACCAGCAAATAACTGTTCAGTCGCATTTTCAAGCGTTTCACCGAGTGACCAAGTTTGTGACAAAGGCAATTGCATCCCTGCAATTGTTGCATCTTGTGCCATCACAACATCATTTTTTTGCAATGTTAATTTAAGGTCTAACGCATCTAGTCGGTCAAACATGACGACTTTTTTATCTGGCGCATAATGTCGATACTTCATTCCTGGTGCTTTAGGTGTCACATCACTTGCAACTGATGTCGTGCTTGTTGCATCAATCACAGCTACACCAAGTGCCTCTTGCAATTGATTTTGCGTGACAGCCCCTGGGCGTAAAATTGTCGGCACAGCAGCAGACATATCAACCACAGTTGACTCAACACCAACCATAGTTGGCCCATCATCAACAATGCCTGAAATTTTACCTTGCATATCGTGCCAAACATGCTGAGCTGTTGTTGGCGATGGTTTTCCTGACAAGTTGGCACTTGGTCCAACTAATGGTACACCTGTCATACGTATCAATTCGCGCGTCACGTCATTGGCCGGTAAACGAAAAGCAACAGTTTGCAAACCACCTGTCACCAACATTGACACCTGACCAGTAATGATAGGTAATATAATAGTCAACGATCCCGGCCAAAATTGTGTCATCAATTTTTGAGCAGCTTCTGATATTGTGACATAAGCCTCTAATTGTGACACATCTGCCACCGTCATAATCAACGGATTATCTGCAGGACGCCCTTTAGCAGTAAAAACTTTTTTAACGGCCAAATCATTTGTCGCATCAGCACCAAGTCCGTACACTGTTTCCGTTGGAAAAGCAACGACTTCGCCTGCTTTTAATAAGGCGCTAGCTTTCGCCAAAGCTTGTTGATCTGTTGTAAATATTGTTGTTTTCATTTTTCTACTCGAATCATACGATCCAGACCTGCAAAGTCTTGCCGTAATGTTATTTTTGCTTGTGGTAACGCCTGTTGCATGATATCAACAACTTGTTGCCCTTGTTTATAACCAATCTCAAAATAAGCACGACCGTGTTCAGTCAAGTGAGCATCCAATTTTTCGGCTAACAACTCGTAAATAGCTAACCCATCGTGTTCTGCAAATAAGGCTGTGCGTGGCTCGAAATTCAACACACTGATATCCATTTCGTCTTCATCCGTTGACGCAATATAAGGTGGGTTACTCACAATAACATCAAATTTAAGTCCTGCTACAGCACTATACACATCACTTTCAATCACATGCAAATAGTGTAAGCCAAGACGTTGTGCATTCAGTTCAGCAACTGCCAACGCATCAGATGAAATGTCAGCCGCAAATCCACGTATATCAGAATTTTCTAACATTAATGTTTCGATAATAGCACCTGAACCTGTACCAATATCTAACACTGAAATTGGTTGCGCAATTTGTGAACTAACATCTTTTAAAATCCATTCAACGAGCTGCTCTGTTTCAGGCCGTGGAATTAACACACGTTCATCAACTATAAACTCACGACCATAAAAAGGCGCATGCCCTAAAATGTACTGTACTGGCTGATTAGCCAGTAGTTTGGCAATCCATTTGGGCCACACTGTCGCCAAATCTGCAGGCATAGTGCGTGTGATATTGGCACGTAAATAAGCATAATTAATATTTAATGCCCCACTTAATAAAAAGTCAACATTATCTTGCGCATCTGTTTTGGGCATCCCGACAGCAGTCAGCTCCTCAATCGCCCATTTTCGACCTTCAAGTAAGGATATTTTAACATTTCCCGGTTTGATTGGTTTTCTAATGTCATCCCAATCATACCACTTGGTTGCCGTCAACTTATCAGACGTCACGTGGCGTGCCGATTGGACAGATTTAAATTGTTTTGGTGTTTCAAAGTGTTTTTCTGTCATCTTTAAGCTTTGTTCAATTCAGCTAATTTAGCCGTTTGATCGGCAATTACAAACGCATCAATAATTTCACCCAAGTCACCATTCATGATGCGATCTAATTTATTTAATGTCAACCCAATACGATGGTCTGTCACACGATTTTGTGGATAATTATATGTTCGAATACGTTCCGAACGGTCACCCGTACCCACAGCAGATTTACGTTTTTCTGCGTATTCGGCTTCGTTTTGTTGTGCATAAAAATCATACACGCGACTGGCAAGTAATTTACGCGCTTTATCACGGTTTTTAATTTGCGTACGTTCTTCTTGCATTTTAACCATCATACCCGTTGGCTTATGCACCAAACGCACTGCCGTCGAAACTTTGTTAACGTTTTGACCACCCGCGCCACCTGAACGGAAAAATTCTTCTTCTAAATCAGACTCAGCTAATTCAAAATCAATTTCTTCAAATTCTGGCATCACACCAACGGTCGCTGTTGACGTATGCACACGACCTTGTGTTTCTGTTGAGGGTACGCGTTGTACACGGTGCGCACCGGACTCGAATTTCAATTTGGAGTAAACATTGTCACCTGAAATCATGATCGCAACTTCTTTGTAGCCACCAACTTCTGTTGTTGTTTCATCAATAATACTCAATGCCCAACGTTGCTTTTCTGCATAACGACGATACATATCCAGTAAATCTGCAGCAAATAAGGAAGATTCATCTCCACCCGCTGCACCACGAATTTCCATAATGATATTTTTATCATCATTTGGATCCTTTGGTAACATTAAAATTTTAAGTTGTGCCTCTAAGTCTGATTTTTCTGGTCTTAATGTATTAAGATCCTCTTTTGCAAGTGGTGCTAATTCGTCATCATCAAGCATATCTTCCGCATCTTGAATCTCTTGTATAACCTGCTTATAGCGTGTATAAGCAGCAACCGTGTCGCGCATTTCACCTGCTTCTTTTAACAAAGCCATATACTTTTGACCATCACCAGCTACTTCTGGATCAGCTAATTGTTCATTAAGTTCATCATATCGATCAACCACTGTTTGTAAAGATTTAAATATTGGGTCCATTTTTTATTCTCCAAAGTATGTCAATAAACATATTCTCTAGTCATTCACATGTTTATTCTTGTTATGTACGAAAAGCATCATATCATTGATTGTATGCTTTCTATATTAATTTCAAACGATCACCCTATTTTTTGATTGGAAACATTGCAGCAATTTTTTCTGCATCAGGATGATACCAGTGTCGCCGACATGTGGGAATATAAGCCTCGTCGCCTCCGATAAAGACTTGCTCACCAGCACGTTGTGGCTTCCCATCAACAATTCTTAGCTGCGTAGTCGCTTTTTTGCCACAAAATGAACAAATGGTTTTCATCTCTTCTAACTTGTCTGCTAACTCAATTAAACGCTGTGACCCTTCAAATAAATGATTAAAAGCATCTTGTTTCAAACCAAACGCCATTACTGGAATATGCAAGTGATCAACAACATAAGCTAATTCATCCACTTGGCTTGGTGACAAAAATTGTGCTTCATCTACTAAAACAACTGCTAAGTTGTCTGATTTCATGCCTGCAATCAATTCAAACAGATCATCTTCCGGTTTAACAGCTAAAGCCTCGCGCGACAAGCCAATTCGACTGGACACGACCCCGACGCCAGCACGTGTATCAATCATGGGTGTCATTAATAGGACTTGTCTACCTTGCGATTCGTAATTGTGAGCTACTTTTAAAATTTCAATTGATTTTCCGGAACTCATTGCCCCATACTCAAAAAATAATTGTGCCATATGTTTAACGTGTCCACGTTAAATAGTGACGTCATGGCTGAAAACCTACTGACGCCGTTATTTTCGAAAACACTTGCCCTCCCTTACTTTAACGATAAAAATGAAACAGCTACTTACTATTATAACAATTTTTAACACAACAAAAAACAACATGTTTTAACATTACCGTGTTAGTCATTGTGTTAATCATCAACAACTTGTCGAACCGTTCCAGGTTTAAATAAATCCGACCACGTTAACGTTTTTGACGTTTTAGCATTCACCAAATCAGTTAACCGGCTAATGGCTACACCATGAGTTGGCGCAGAATCGTGTAAGATAAACCCATTTCCTAAATAAATAGCAGCATGCAGTCGCTCTTCTGTATAGGTATCTGGCGTCACTAATATATCGCCACGTTTCATGTCACCCCATGCTACTACTGTCCCAATTTGATTCAATAATGTCGTTGAAGCTGCTGACTGGACGACCAATGGTTGTCCTGCTTGACGGTAAAAATAAGCAATAAATGATGAACAATCAAATTCATTATGAGCAATAGACTGCGGGGTTCTTCCCCCACCATATACGTATGGGCTTTTACCAACAAGTTTCATGCCACCTGTAATTGCTTTTTCAATCACTTTGTTATGACTGGCCACTGATGAAGCTGTTTTTTCATACGCTACCTTTGTATCACTCACACCATTTTGATCAAAATAATAGCTACTGCCATTAATTTTCTGCAAACCATACACCATTTCACCAGTTTTAGGTGAAAAATAATACGTCTTTGTGCCAATGGTTTGTAGGCCGATCAACTTTTTTTGTGTTGCATTGACGATTAAATAACGCTTCGTCAACCCACGTTTAAAGGTTACTTTCTCACCCGTGGTTGTCGTGAGTGTTTGTGATGTATTAATTGTCATTGCTTGTATGGGTTCGATAACATACGATAATTGGTGTGGATTAGTCACAATTAACACACCTGCGACACCGCCAATAATTAGAATTGCTAGACTCTTACGCTGATAATTTTTAACATGTTTTTTCCGTGCGCGATGTTTTCTTTGACGTGATAACATTGTTTTTTCTCCAGACAAAAAGATTATCTTAAGCTTAACACAACCAGTTTGTACCAATATTAATTTTATTGCTTTTTAACATGACCTTTTTATGGTACGCCACCCTTTTAAAACCTGTGCTTATGTTATTGAATCAATTTAATATTTAATCAAAATTAACCAACAACGGTGCTCTCGTGGTAAAATTATAAACATGAAAGTGGGGACATTATGACACTTAAAAGTTCATTTGCACACATCGCAGCTAAAAGCACCTATTGGCTTTTGCATGATGTGTTACATCGTGGTGGCACAAGTCTGCCTGGAAAAATAGCAGTTGCAATCGATCCAAATATTTTGCAAAGTATTCAGAAAAATTTTGACCTGATCATTGTCACTGGCACTAATGGCAAAACATTAACAACGGCACTGATTACACGCGTCTTAACATCTGGTGGCTACACTGTCATCACAAATCCGTCCGGTTCAAATATGATTCAAGGTATTACCGGTACGCTCGTTACTACAAAAGTCAAGCCATCTCCTAACGGCAAAAAGCCAATTGCGGTACTGGAAGTTGATGAGGCAAATGTTGAAAAAATTACAGCTGCCATTGCGCCTAAAATGTTTGTATTGACCAATATTTTTCGTGATCAACTTGACCGTTATGGTGAAATCTATACAACGTATGATAAAATCATCGCAGGCATTAAACATGCCCCTCACGCGGTTGTCTTAGCCAATGGTGACTCACCTATTTTCATGCGGGGTGACTTCCCCAATGAGCGACAATTTTTCGGTTTTAATCACATTTTACCTGCAGACTATCAACCTAGTGCCGCACCAATCAACACTGATGGCATTCTATCGCCAACCGACCATTCAGTCCTTCACTATGATTTCATGACTTATGGTAATTTGGGTAAATATTTTAGCACCACTGACAAATTTGCTCGTCCGGCACTACGTTATCAAGTGACCAGTGTCGATAAATTAACACCAAAATACTCAATATTTAGTATTGACAACACCCCTTTTAGAATTGAAATTGGCGGACTATATAACATATACAATGCGCTCACTGCTTTTGCTGTCGGACGTGAGTTTAATGTTTCGCCTGAACAAATTAAAAAAGCTTTTGAATCTAATGCACAAATTTTTGGTCGTCAGGAAACAATCAACGTTGACGGCAAAGATGTCACAATCGTTCTGATTAAAAATCCTGTTGGTACGAATTCTGTCATTGATATGATGCTAACTGAAGAAAATGATTTTTCCTTACTAACGTTATTAAATGCTAACTACGCTGATGGTATTGATACCAGTTGGATTTGGGACGCTGAGTTTGAAAAATTACATGATACAAATATCAAGGCGATTGCTACTGGTGGTGAGCGTTATCAAGATCTACGTGTACGCTTAAAAATGGCCGGCTTCTCAGATCAGGCCATTTACGAAGACTTAACACAAGTTATCAAGTCCATTACATCTTTTCCAACTGATAAAGTCTATATTGCAGCTACCTATACAGCAATGTTACAACTTCGCGAGCAATTAGGCTCAGCTGGCTACATTAAAGGAGGATTCTAATGGCAGATTATAACATTTCTGTAGCCCATCTTTATGGTGACCTCATGAATACTTATGGTGATTATGGTAATATCATTGCCCTGACTTACTATGCCAAGCAAATTAATGTCCGTGTTAATTATCATCTCGTATCACTTGGCGATCACTTTGATGATACCGCATTTGACTTCGCTTTACTTGGTGGTGGACAAGATTATGAAGAAACAATTGTTGCACAGGACTTAGTCACAAAAACTGAAAATTTACGACAATATATTGAAACTGGCGGTCCTTTGCTTGCCATTTGTGGTGGCTTCCAATTACTCGGACATTACATGATTATGGCTGATGGTACAAAAGTTAACGGCATTGGCGTGATGGACCATTACACCACGAATATGTATCAAGATAATCTCACAGTGTTACCAGGGAAACGTTTAACTGGTAATATTGTCATCAAAAATAACGACACTGGCGAAACCTACCATGGTTTTGAAAATCATCAAGGTCGTACATTTTTAGGTCAAGGAGAACGTGCGCTAGGAACTGTCATTTCCGGCAACGGCAACAATGGCATGGACAATACTGAAGGCGTTATTTATCGCAATGTTTATGGTTCTTACTTTCATGGGCCAATATTCACACGTAATGGCAACTTAGCAAAGCGTGTATTAGCAACATCATTATCTCGTAAATATCCTGATGTTGATTGGCATAATAGGTTAGAAAGCATCGACACAGAAACATTCTAATATAAAATAATATATGGTCTACTTTTTTATACTCAGTTTATCAATATAAAATCGACACGACGATACATAAAACACCCCTTAAGTTGACCAACTTAAGGGGTGTTTTATAGCAAAAAGATACCCTAAATACGACAATATCGGTACATTAACCGATATGACACTTTGGATAATGTCACTTTATTGACTTTTGAAACGATTATTCGAATAAATATACTTGTGTTTCGTATGGTCTGAGCACATTGTTTTTATTGTCGGTATAATTACTAATCAATATTTGATCAGCAGCATTTTGTCCATAATCACGCATAACAGTTTGATTAGTAAAATTACTCAATACTAGCAATGTTTGACCATTATAATGGCGACGGTAAGCAAATACCTCATTGTCTTCTGGATCAATGGCCTCATAACTACCATAAATAATCAATTCAGACGCATGACGTAGTTGAATGAGCTTTTGATAATAATAAAAGACAGAATCGTCATCTGCCAAAGCCGCCTCGACATTGATATTGGTATAATTTGAATTGAGATTAAACCAAGGTTTTCCAGTTGTAAAACCAGCGTTTTCTGCACTTGACCATTGCATCGGTGTGCGTGCATGATCGCGCGACATGGTAGCAAAATAACGCATCATCGTCTCTTTATCGACAATTTTTTCTTCTACAACAAATTGTTGATAGGCATTTAGCGTTTCAATATCTTCATATTGAGAAATATCATCAAGTTTAACATTCGTCATACCAATTTCTTCGCCTTGATAAATATATGGTGTACCTTGCAACATATGTAAAGTCGTCGCTAACATTTTAGCTGCTTTGACACGATATTTAGGATCATCTGTTGCAAATCGTGACACAGCACGTGGCTGATCATGGTTATTCCAGTACAAGCTATTCCATCCTTTACCATCTAGACCAATTTGCCATTTAGATAGTGATGCTTTCAGATCAGTCAATTTAACCTTTTCATCATTCCACTTCGTTAATCTTTCATCTGGATTGGGCGTTAAGGCAATGTGTTCAAACTGGAAAACCATATTCAGTTCATTACCCTTCAAATTAGTATACTCTTGTGCCTTTTCAGGTGTCACACCTGGCATTTCGCCCACAGTCATCACATCATAATGAGATAAAACCTTGCTGTTCATTTCTTGCAAAAATTCATTCAAGCGTGGACCATTAGCAATCGCTGTCGCATCTGAATAAATAGCATTATCTGGTTTTGGTATATCCGGCAATCCAGCTGTCTTGGATATCAAATTGATCACATCCATTCGGAATCCATCAATGCCTTTGTCTAGCCAAAACGTCATTAAATGCCATACGTCATTACGAACAACCGGATTTTCCCAATTTAAATCTGGTTGAACATCGGCAAAAAGATGCAAATAGTATTGTCCAGTAGCTTCGTCAAATTTCCAAGCTGAACCACTAAAGAAGGATCCCCAATTATTAGGTTCATGTCCATCAACAGGATCATGCCAAATATAATAATCGCGATATGGATTGTCTTTTGATTTTTTACTTTCAATGAACCATTGATGCTGATCAGATGTATGGTTAACAACAAGATCCATCATGATTTTCAACCCCAACTTGTGCGCCATCGCTAGCATCTCATCATATTGTGCCATGGTGCCATAAGTTGGTTGGATATTTTGATAATCACTTATATCATAACCATTGTCTTTGTTAGGTGAGCAATAAATTGGATTGAGCCAAATCACATCTGCGCCCAATTGTTTAATATAAGGTAATCGTTGTGTTAGACCCCCAATATCACCAATACCATCACCGTCACTATCCTGAAAACTCATTGGATATACTTGATAAACAACCGCTTCTTGCCACCAATTTTTCTTTGTCATTATTTAATGCCTACACTTTCTTCATTTTGGAAACATGCTTACTAGCCCATTGAAAAACTAAAATGCCGCCAGTCACAACCAATAACACAATAAACATACCGATAAAAGCATTACCACTGATTTTAGCTAGTATACGAACCCCGATTGGACTAATAAACGATCCTAAATTACAGCCAATCAGTAAAACAGAATTACCTAGTGTTTCCGAACCTTGGGGTGCAATTTTAGACAATAAGTTGAATGCATAGGTTCCGGCTAATGGATAAGAAAAGCCACATAATATTGTCCCTAGCGATACAATATATAAATTTCCACCCATACCAATGAGTATTGCACCCATCGCCATTAGAAATGTGCCAATAGGTAAAGTCATATCACTAACCACTTTGTATATACGTCCAAATAAAAATCCCATTGCCATCCCGGCTAACGTATTCAAAGAAATAATCAGGCTAGCCGTTGTTGCTGATCCTAAAGACCCCCGCACAATGATATTTGGTATTTGCACAATAATTGCTGTTGAACACATAACCAAGAAAAATAATAGCAAGGCCAGCCAAACAACTGGCATATTAATTTTTTGGTGCGTTTCTTTGCTTTCTTTATTAACGCGAGGTTCTGGTACATATCGCCAAAAAAATATCATAATTGGAAACGCCAAAGCATAAATCAAAAATGCCATATGCCAGTTAATTAATAACAATAAACCAACCACTAAATTCAAAATACATACACCAAGTTGCTCCATTGCAGAACGATTCCCCAACATTTGTGCCTTATCGTTGCCGGTAAACAATAAATCAATCACAGTAATTGCTAATGAATTAAATAATCCAATACCAACACCTAACAACAATCGAGATATGAATATTGCTACGAAACTTTGACTAAATACAGGAAATATACCTGCAACACCTGTAATGATTAAACCAATAGAAATAGTCGGTTTAATACCGATTTTCTTAGCAATGCTACCCGAGATCAACAAAAATATCATAATTGTAAATTGTTGAACAGTGGCAATCATATCAATCATTGCCAATGAAATATTGGGAAAATTCTTTGCCATTAATGGTAAAGCTGATGACACTGCCGGCCCAGTCGTAATAATTAGAGATATTGACAATACCGCATAACGCATCATGCTTGTATGCGTTGCGGGTAATGCTTTTTTCATGATTTTTGCCTTTCTCAACATTTAATCCAGTAAATCAATATTTACTGTTACCTAAACAACAAACATATTCGAATATCAAAATCGTGTAAACGTTTACATAAAATACTATAACATTTTTATGCAAACGTTTGCAATGCTTAAAATATTTTTATTTTACTATTTTGTGGATTTACTCTATAGTTAAAGTAACGAATCTAAAATAATCTAGGTAAATTTATGGCTACGACAATAAAAGATATTGCCCGCATTGCAGGCGTTTCTCCATCGACAGTTTCACGTATTTTATCCGATAAACCATCGCTATATAGTGGATATGCTCCTGAAACAATTTCTAAAATTAATCAAATTGCTAAAGATCTCAATTATCGAAAAAATCGTTCAGCAATTGAATTGGTTACCAAAACAAGCCAAGTATTAGGTATTATCTTACCTGCCAGCCCAACTAATTTCGCACAAGAAATTATTGCTGGCATTCAAAAAGTTGCTTCCTTACATGACATAGATATTATTATCGCCTATGCTGGTGAAGATAGCGAAATTTTACAAATGCAAGCACTCAAAACAATATCTGAAAGAAGTGTTCGAGGTATACTTTTATTAGGTATCACACTCAGTTCGACGAATGCTCACTTTTTGCGTTCCACAGACATTCCCTATATTTTTTTATCTGTTGCTCAACCTGAACCAGATTTACATTTCATTGCATCAAACGATTTTGATATTGGCTATCAGGCAACGAATTATCTAATTATGCACGGTCATAGAGAAATTGCATTTGTTGGTGCAGATATCCCATCATGTGTCGGCCAATTAAGACTTGATGGCTATCGGCAAGCTTTAAAAGATCACCATATTGCCTACCGTGCCGACTATGTCATACCTGGTAATTGGCTTTATGACGATGGTATTCAGGCAATGAATATGCTCGAAAAACTACCTCATTTAACTGCCGTCGTAGCTGGAAGTGATCTAGTTGCTGCTGGGGTAATCAATCGTGCACGACAATTGCAGCGTCGTATTCCCTCCGAATTATCAGTTATCGGCATTGATGGCACTGCCCTATGTGACATTATCTATCCCCAGTTGACAAGTATTCAACAATCCTTTTATGAAATGGGTATTAAGGGTACTGAACAATTAATTCAACAAACAAACATTACTAGCTCTTATACTCAGATTCGTACAAAAAAAGGTGAAAGCGTCGCAACACGACTATCTAACTAATAAATCAATCAAATTTCCGCCTGAATATAATTGTATACACAAAAAGAAACCCAAAAAGTACTTTGACTTTTTGGGTTTCTTTTTAATAAAAATTTTAACATAAACAGCACATCAATTAACTGCCAATAAAGGACGATACTTATCTAGATTCTTAAACATTAAATAAGCATTCATTAATAGGACGAAATATGCTGGTATTCCTGATTGTGGCATTAAAAACAGATGAAATAATACCATATTTATTGAAACCGGCATAAATATCACCAGTGCCAACGCCACATATTTGTTCAGAATAACTAATAATCCTATAATAACCATTACTATTCCAATAAAATAGAAGAAGTATCCTGTATTCTCAAAAGCATCACTAAAATTTTGGGCTGCCTTGACAGTATATGAAACTGGCGACTTTCCTCCTAAATACAACATCGTGCTACCTGATACAATCAAAATTAATGAAAACAAAGATCTTACAGCAATATAAACTAAATTTTTAATATTTTCCACAATTATCCTCCAAAGTGTGAATTAAATATCATTATATTATATATACGATCCCTCAGTCTGTCAACTCATGTGAATCAGCAAGACAAATTCTAGCACTACACTATTTATTTTCCTTTTTTTCCCAACAGTTGTTTCCTCTATTTGCGTAATCGGTAACGAAACCAAGCGCTGCAAAACACTTACTTGTTTTTTTTATTTTCTAATTGTTCATTCCGCTGATTCTGTTTAACTTTATTTACTTCGCGATGATACCAACGGATAATAGCAACTAGACCAATTGTTGAAATCAGCATGGCAATCACGACCCAAATGAAAAATAACATTAATTTTGTATCTTGTGACATCATTTTTAACACGTATGTGCGATTTGATCATGCACAACGCCTTCTCCTTTACATTAAATATCCAAATTATCGTACTCTCCTCACAGATTTTATTCTGATAAGTGATAATAATATGTCGAAACCGATATATCTTTACGTGCCGCAAAAGCTGTCCTTAAGCGCAATGAATTTTGGTTATGCAAAATATTTTGCCATGGCTTTTTCGGTACGAACTGGGGCACAAGTACTGTAACTGAATGATTACGTTTCTCAGCTTGTTTAACAACAGCATCAACAAAACTCAAAGCAGGTTTTACAATGGAACGATAGGATGAATGAATATCAACATATCTAACATCTGGAAAATCAATTTTAAATTGGGTTGATGTTTCCAACTCTTTTTTAGGATTAACATCGAAACTGACATGCATTGCGACCACATAATCACCTATCGATAATGCATAGTCAACCGCTTCTGTGGTCACCCTTGTCACATTGGACACCAATACAATAACCGTTGATCCATCATAGTGATGCCGTACTGTGTGATCATTCTTAGCATATGCTAAACGTAACTGTCTAGCAATACTTGTATAGTGCCCCTTAATTTTGAGGAACATGTACATCACGACTGGCATAATCAATAAATAGGGCCATACGTGTTCAATTCTTGTAGCAAATAATGTTATCACTAACACTGCCGAAATAAAAGCACCCACAAAATTAATGACTGCCTTGATAAACCATCGCTTAGGCTTCTTACGCCACCAGTGAATAATCATCCCTGACTGTGATAATGTGAAGGGCACAAAAACACCTACTGCATACAAAGGGATGAGGGCATCTGTTGAGCCATGAAAAATTAACAATAATACAATTGCCCCAAAAGCCAATGATAAAATACCATTAGAGTACCCTAAACGATCTCCTTTATCCATATACAAATGCGGTAAATATTTATCACGTGCTAAATTCAACGCTAACATTGGGAAAGCCGAGAAGCCAGTGTTGGCAGCGACCGCCAAAATAAGTGCGGTCGCCAGTTGAATCGTATAAAAGCCAATACCGTGGCCGCCAAAAGTAATGGCTGCAATTTGTGATAAAACTGTTGAGTGGCTATTTGGCGTGATACCATACCAATAGCTCAAGAAAGTAATACCACCAAAAAATGTCGCCAAAATAATAGCCATTGTTGACAAGGTTGCAGCAGCATGTTTTTCTTTAGGGACCTTGAAATTTGGCACTGCATTAGAAATTGCTTCAACACCAGTCAATGATGATGAACCACTTGAGAAAGCACGCATGAATAAAACAAATGACAGACCGGAAAAGCTTGTGCCGACTCTAGCAGCAGCATGATAAGGCAATTGTCCGGTTAATGCTTGGAAAACACCCCATAAAATCATAACTGCTAGCACAACAACAAAAAAGTAGACCGGAAACATCAAAAAATTAGCACTTTCACGCAACCCACGTAAGTTCATGCCAGTTAACAAAATGACAATGATAATGGATAGTGGCACAACAAATCGTTGTAACATCGGTGCAGCAGCTGTAATCGCGTCAGATGCCGCTGAGGCCGATACTGCAACCGTTAACATATAGTCAACTAATAACGAACCACCAGCTACAAGGCCCGCCTTAGCACCCCAATTTTCGCTGGCTACAGCATACGCACCACCACCTGATGGATAAGCATGAATAATTTGTCGATAACTCAAAACGATAGCAGCTAATAAAACCAAAACCAGAATTGCAATTGGCAGCTGTAGCCATAAGGCTACGGCACCAGCAGCTAACAGCGCCGTTGTAATTGATTCTGTTCCATACGCAACAGATGATAATGCATCTGAAGATAGCAACGCCAAGGCTTTTGTCTTAGTCAGTGATTGACCACCCTCATCTAATGTTTTAAGTGGTTTACCAATCAATATTTTTTTAATATATTGAAACATCTCATTCTCCAAAGTGATTAAGATCTGAATTTTTAAAATTGCCTGACACGTCATGCCATTTTAAGTTCACTCGCACACATTTCTAAAAACATATTCTATATTACTCATCACATTGTACGCTACTTTAACCAGTAAAAAAAGCCGTCAATATAACGACTTTGTGACAAATATCATGTCTAAACTAATGCAACAAACCGATCAAATATCTTTTGTGATTCTGGTTCCGCCATTAATAGCATTTCCGGGTGCCACTGGACACCATAAATTTGACGTTTATCATCTGAAAAAGCCTCAACCACACCATCTGAACTTGTTGCATCTAAAACCAATCCAGTGCCAAAATCCTTGATAGCTTGATGATGGAAAGTGTTCACGAGTGACTTTGGTGATATGACATCACTCAGCCAGTTGGGACGTTGCCATTGCAACTGATGCGTTGGCGTTGACCATTTTGTTGGATACTGATTATGCTTAACCGCTAAGGGTTCATACTGGCTAGCTAAATCTTGATACAAGGTCCCACCTAATGCGACATTGATCACTTGTGCACCACGGCAGATACCAAAAATTGGCTTACCCACACGAATCGCTTCTTTCACTAAAGCCAGTTCAAACGCATCGCGATGCCGATCAATTTCACCAATTGCTGGTATTGGTTCTTCACCATAATAATCAGGTGAGACATCTTGCCCGCCTGCTAATACTAACGCATCAACGGTCGCTACATAGTCTACTGCTAATTCTGGTTGACTGATTGGCAAAATAATAGGTAAGGCGCCTGCTTCCGTAATACCAGTCATATAGTTTTTTTGAATATAATTGACATAATTCGTACCAAACTTAGGATTAGCATGCACAGCATGATTACCAGCGACACCTATTGTTTTCATCGTAAACTCCTTGACTCTTATGCTTTATTCGGCGTATTTATAATTTTGGTATCCAACAACCGGATAGTTAAGATGACGAACTTTTTTATTTAACAAGTGAACATTTGAAACTTGATATAGCGGTGTGACACCATTAAGATCGTTATTTAACGCAGCTGCTTTTTTCTCTAAATTATAACGCTTATCGTTTGCTTCACCTTGCGCGTTAATTTGATCAATTAGATTATCATACGCCTTATTATGCCACTTTGTAAAGTTAATTGCGCCACCTGAATAGGCCGTATCTAAAAAGTCGATAGGATCATTATAATCCGTTGACCAACTCAATGTTCCTGCTTGGAAATTACGATTATTAAATGCAGATATTTCAGCATTTAAAGGCATTCTATTTAATTCAATTGTCACATCTGGTAATACAGTCTCAATACGTTGTTTCAAATACACACCAAGTGATTTATACGCATCTGTATCCGCCATATTCAAAGTTAATTTCAGTTTCTTTTCACCGATCTCACTTTGTGCTTGTTTCAAATAATCTTGCGCCTTTTTCTTATCAAACGGTAGATCCAGTCCATGATTCAGATCTTGACCTGCTACGCTAACCTCGCCACTTGGAATAATAGATTTAGCAGCTGTTGAACCATCAGCCAGTGTTTGCTTTGCTAACACATCACGATCAATAGCATAGCTAATAGCGCGCTTAAAGTTAGTATTACTAGCTATTTTGTCCGTAGAATTCCAAACAATAAAGACAACGCGCCCCTTTTGTTTAGATTGGATATCAGCTGCATTCGTCTTTTTCAAATCAGTTAGAACGCTACCAGATATTTCAGCTTCATCAACTTTACCAGATAAATATTGTTTACTTGCTAATGTCGCATCAGTGACAACGGTTGTTTTGATCGTTTGATAGTGTACATCTTTCGCATCAGCATAATGCGGATTCTTCTCGAACTGCCAAGTCGTGGCAGATTGATTCCACTTTTTAATTTGATAAGCACCATTAGAAACCGTTGTTGCTGCCGTCTGTCCATACTTTTTACCATATTCTTTGACTTTATCGGTGTTAATCGGATATAACTGATTAGCCAAAATGAAATTGAAGTATGGCACTGGATGTGACAACGTGATTTCAACTGTTTTAGCATCCGGCGCTTTAATACCTAAAGTATTAATATTAGCACCTTGCTTTCGAATGGCATCATAACCCGCCAAATCTTTAAAATGATTCGAACGTGTTGATTTAGAAGCCGGATCAACCTGTCGTTTAGCAGAAGCTACAAAGTCATTGGCAGTAACCTGACTGCCATCAGACCATTTTTGATTTGATTTTAACTTGATACGGTAGACAGTATTATTTTTAGTTGGTTTCACGACTTTATCTGCAACACCAGCTACAATACTACCTTTTGCATCCATCGTATAAAGCCCTTGCAAAGTTTGAGTCTCAGCCCAATTTGAACCAACATCATCAGCAAAATTAGGATCTAACGTCGTAATTGTATTTTGAACTGTCACATTAAGTGTTTTACCCGTTGTATTTTTTGGCTGATTGTTTAAAAAACTATAGCCACCAACCAGCACAACTGCTGCTAAAATTACCCCGATAGTTAATTTTTTATTCATTTTATTATTGAACCTTTCGCTCACGCTGTTCGCGCCTTCGTATGATTATAAAAGCTTACCACATCATTAAAATAGATGATATTGCGTAATCAATTCAAATTAAATCAGCGATCCAATCACTAAAACAAAGATCAAATTAACAACACACACTTATAATCTTAAAACCTTTATCACGTATCAAAAATGATGCGATCATATGACAGAACAGCACCCAAACAACTGTTATTGTCCCCAAACTGTATTCTGAATATCACGAACTAATGCTAACTTCTCCCATTGTTGTGCTTCCGTGATCACATTGCCTTCTTCTGTTGAAGCGAATCCACATTGCGTTGACAACCACAAACGATCAAGTGGCAAATATTTGGCTGCTTCATGAATACGATCAATAATAACTTGTTTATCTTCCAATACACCTGATTTTGTTGTGATGAGTCCAAGTACGACACGTTTGTCCCCAGACACTTTGGCTAATGGTTCAAAACCACCGGCGCGTTCTGAATCATATTCCAAGAAATACGTTGATACATTTTCTTGTCCAAATAATTCGTCAGCAACTTTCTCATAACCACCAGCAGCAGCCCAGTCGGAATGGTAATTGCCACGGCAAACATGCGTATTGATAGTCAAGTCTTCTGGCAAATTTTCTATTGCACCATTATTTAAATCAACATATATTTTTTTAAGTTCATTAACATCAAAACCAGCACCTGCCATTGTTTCCCAGAAATTAGGATCTACTAACATGCCCCAAGTACAATCATCCAATTGCACAATACGTGCACCAGCTTCGTATAACGCCAAAATTTCTTCGTGATAAACGCGCTTGATGTCCTGATACAAATCATCTACTGAATCATAAAAACGAGAAATACCTTCAGCATTCACGCCTCGGAATAATTCAGCATAAAACTGTGAAGGTGACGGAATCGTAATTTTGGCTTCGACACCTTTTTCATCAGCTACCGCCTTCAAAAACTTAAAATGTTTGATAAATGGGTGCGTTTCTACATTAAAGCCTAAACGACCACTGAGACGTGCAGAATCATCACGCGTTTCTTCATGAGCGAATTGATAGCCTTCGCCATAGTTAAATTGTTCTACGCCATCAAATCCCCAGAAGTTATCCAAATGCCAATATGAACGGCGGAATTCACCATCAGTCACAACATCTAATCCAGCAGCAACTTGCTGATCCACAAGTCGTGAAATTGTTTGATTCTCAACTTCTTCTAGTGCATCATGTGTTATTTTTCCTGATTCAAAATCTGCACGTGCTTGCTTTAATTCAGCTGGACGCAAGAATGAACCAACGTGTTGGAATCCTATTTTTTTAAGTGTTGTTGTCATGTGTGTTCTCCTATTTTTCAATACAATATTAATTACAATAACCATTTTAGCTATTAAAGTGCCGAAATTAATTCAACCGACCTCATCAACCGCACCACTACCCTTTAAAAAGACAGCTGTCACGATTTTATTAGTATGCAAATAATAAATATTTTGACAATTAACAATCATTGATTTTCCTCTCACCGTGTCAAAATAACACAAAACTAGTCATTGTTTATACTGTCTCAAGTGCTGATGATAACGCAGCAATCAAATCATTAACATTTTCAATACCAATTGAAACACGAATCAAGTCTGGTGAAATACCAGCAGCAGCCAATTGTTCATCACTCAATTGTGCATGGGTTGTTGATTTTGGATGAATAATCAATGATTTAGCATCACCAACATTGGCCAATAGCGAAAAGATGTCCAAATTGTTAATTAACGTCTTAGCGCCCTCTTCGCCTTGTTTCAAACCGAATGTAAAAATGGAGCCGACCCCTTTTTCAAAATACTTATCAGCCAATGCTTTGTAAGGTGAATCTGATAATTCTGGATAACTGACCCAGGCCACCTTCTCATGATTATTGAGAAAGTCTACAATTTTACGGGCATTTTCAACGTGTCTCTCAATACGTAATGATAACGTTTCTAATCCTTGCAGAAGATAGAAGGCTGACTGTGGTGATAGTGTTGCACCAGTGTCTCGTAAGTACTCTGCTCGTATTTTTGTTACAAACGCACCAGCACCAAGATCGGCCCAAACTAGACCATTATACGATGCCGTGGGATTAACAAAATCAGGATATCGCCCAGACGCAACGTAGTCAAAATCGCCTTTTTCAATCACAACACCACCTAATGTTGTACCATGGCCACCAATAAATTTCGTTGCAGAATGTACAACGACATCAATACCATGTGCCAAAGGTTGTGTCAAAAATGGTGTCGCAAAAGTTGAATCAACAATCGAAATGATACCATGCTTTTTAGCAATCGCAGCCACAGCTTCAAAATCAATAATATTGATTTTGGGATTACCTAAACTTTCAAAGAAAATCACTTTTGTATTTTCTTGAATGGCTTCTTCAAAGTTTTTTGGTTCATCTGGGTCAACAAATGTGGTTTCAATACCCAATTTCTTCAATGTTTCTGAAAAGAGTTCTACCGTCCCACCATACAAAGTTGAAGCAGCAACGATATGGTCACCACTACCAGCAACATTTAAAATGGCAGCAGTCACGGCGGCAGCGCCAGAAGCTAAAGAAATAGCTGCTGCGCCACCCTCTAATGCAGCAATACGTGTTTCAAAAACAGTATTGGTTGGATTGGTCAAGCGACCGTATATGTTACCGGCATCTGTTAATGCAAAACGTCCTGCTGCTTGCTTTGTATCTGAAAAAACATAAGCAGCTGTTTGATAGATGGGCGTGACGCGAGCACCAGTAGCAGAATCTGGTTCTTCCTGCCCTGCATGTAGTTGGCGTGTTTCAAAAGCGTACTCTTTATTTAATTTTGTCATAATTTAACCTATTTTCTATTCTTTTTATACTTCCTTAATGAGACGGCAAAACAGTATACAGACACATTCGGTACCAGATCAACCCTGTACCTAAAAGTGTACTGAGTGCGCGTGTAATGTCAAAAAAACGCTGTGGGGTTATTTTTTGCATTGCGACGTTCTCCTTTTTTAAAATTATGTACAGCACACCATTACTTGTGCGCTAGTCGTATCATCGATTCATTATTTTTTATACAATTTTTCTTTCAAATGCATCACTTGAAATACCTTGGGCCAGAATAATTTTAGCCCACTCTTTGGCAGAATGTAGACTGTGATCTTTAAAGTTACCACAACTTTCAATTTCAGCAGCAGGTACTTCGGTTACCTCATCACTCACGATCTTTTCTAGTACTTTTTTAAATACCTTGGCCAATGTTTCGGCATCGTAATTCACCCATGAAATGACATGGAAACCTGTACGACATCCAAATGGCGAAATATCAATAATACCGTCAATTTCATCACGAACTAAGCCTGCAAATAGATGTTCCAAAGTGTGCAAACCACCTGTTTCAATTGCTGTTTCATTGGGTTGTGTCAAACGTAGATCGTAATTGGTAATACTGCCACCCTGAGGACCGTTTTGTGACTCAATCACACGCACATAAGGTGCCTTAACTTTTGTATGGTCCAATGTAAAACTTTCAACAACTGTTTCTGTCATGATTTTTCTCCTCGTTAATCACTAAATTTTTATCAATCTTTGGTTCTACTATGCTTTAAGCCAAATACTTATCAGCAATTTTTTTAACTAATCTTAGCTTTTGCCACTGGTCTGGTATCGTCAATACATTACCCTCTTCTGTTGAAGAAAAGCCACACTGCGTTGAGAGTGCCAAATTTTGGGCTGGCACATATTGCTCTGCATCATGTATACGGTTAGCGACATCCGCTTCATCTTCTAAATCAGCCGATTTTGACGTCAGTAAGCCAAGCACAATTTCGACATTTTGACGGTTGTTCCAAATAGCTGCCAACGGTTTAAAATCACCAGAACGCGCATCATCATACTCTAGGAAAAAACCGTCATAGTTCAATTGCCCCAAATATTTAGCAATTGGTTCATAACTGCCTTCAAACAAATACGTTGATTTAAAATTACCACGGCAAATATGAGTTGAAATTTTTAAATCATCTGGTAAACCAGCCAATGCTTTATTAATCACATAAACATCATCTGCGGCCGTCTTTTCATATTCAGCATACGCCACTAGATTATCTTTGTTTTTATTTAATTGTGCAATTAAGTACGCCCAAGTCGTGTCGTCTAGTTGAATATACCGTGCACCTAAATCATAAAAATGCTGCAACGTCTCATGATAGGCTTGTGCTAAATCATCTAAAAAATCAGACCATTGTTCGTAATACTTTGACCACAAATCAGAACGATGATCACGATTAATGATCAAAGACGGTGATGGTATGGTTTGTTTAACTTCGACACCGTCGGGTACAATTGATTTCAGGTACGTAAAGTCATCAAAGAACGGATGTTTCAAATTGGCATGTACCTTACCATTTAAACGCACATTTGTCGTTCGTGTCTTAGCACCTTGAAAATGATACGAATCCTCTTGTTCATAAAATTCAAAACCACCAAGTTGACCTAAAAAATCTAAATGCCACCATGATCGGTTGAATTCACCATCTGTTACCGCAAGCAGTCCCACTTTGACTTGTTCGTCAACAACCTTTTTTATCTCGCTATGTTGCACTTCTAGCAAAGCGTCATGATCTATATTTCCCTTTGCAAACGCCTCCCGAGCCAATTTTAAACGTTCCGGACGCAAATATGAGCCGACGTGGTCAAAATGATAATGTAACTTTGTTTGAGCTATTTCTACCATGATTATTTTGCATGCTTGATCACACGACCAAACATACGTTTCTCCTTTCCTTTATAGTATATTCTTAAATTAAAGCTAACGCTTGTGTTAAATCAGCAATCAGATCATCCGCATCTTCCAAACCAACGGAGAATCTTAGTAACCCTGGTGTAATACCAGTATCACGCAATTCATCTGCATTTAATTCTGCATGACTCATCTTTGGTGGATAACTGATGATGGTTTCCACCGCCCCTAAACTCACTGAGAAAACGGGTATTTTTAATGCTTCGACCACTGTTTTAGCATGAGCTTCTGATCCAACATCAAAGCTCAAAACTGCACCACCTGACTTTGACTGGTTGGCATGAATGATGTGCCCTGGGTGACTAGCCAATCCTGGATATAACACACGTTCTACTTTATCATGTGTTGACAGATAATTGGCTATCTTTTGTGCTGATTGGCTGGACTGTGTCATGCGCACGCCTAATGTTTTAATGCCTCGTAGCAATAGCCATGTATCAAACACACCTAGTGTCGCCCCAACTGCGTTTTGCATAAAATAAATTTTTTCAGCTAAATCACGACTATTCGTCACGACCACACCAGCTAAGATATCAGAGTGTCCTGATAAAAACTTGGTTGCTGAATGTACCACGATATCCACGCCTAAATCTAATGGCTTTTGTAAGAATGGCGACAAAAATGTATTATCTGCAATTGTGATTAAACCATGCGACTTTGCAAGTGCTACTACGGATCGAATATCAGTAATATTAAGTACCGGATTGGACGGCGTTTCAATATATAATGCCTTTGTTTCTGGTCGAATAGCTGACTCAATAGCATCTAAATCAGTGAAATCTACAAAATCATGCGTGATACCCCATCGAGGTAACACATCAGATAATACTCGAAAAGTACCACCGTAGACATGCTTGCTAACAACAATATGATCACCAGCAGATAATGTGAACAAAACACTGCTGATTGCAGCCATCCCTGTGCTAAACAGATACCCATATTTGCCATGCTCTAATTTTGCAACAGCCTGCTCTCCCGATTCTCGTGTTGGATTGCCAGATCGGGCATAGTCAAATCGACCAAAATGATCAAAATCAGGTTGATTAAAAGTTGAACTTAATTGTATTGGTGTATTCACAGCACCAGATAATGGATCATGCGTTGTTGCAGCTTGAATAACATCTGTCCAATCGCTCATTGCTTTGCTCCTTTTATGGCCTGTGTTAAATCATCTAACAAGTCATCTTTATCTTCCAAACCGGCACTCACTCGAACCAATTGATCTGTAATACCCAAGTTAAGACGTTGCTCTTGCGTCATATCGTGATGTGTTTGTACTGCTGGAATAGTAATGAGTGTTTCTGGTCCACCCAAGCTTTCCGCAAATGATGCAATATGTAAGCCTTTCAAGAAGGCGTCAACATCATAATCATCTTTTAAATAAAAACTAATCATGCCACCAACACCCGCATAATTAAGATGTGATACACCATCAACTTGCCTTAATTTGTCTGCTAAATAATGACCGTTTTCATTGTGCCGTGTCATACGTAAATGTAACGTCTTCAAACTACGAAGCAATAGCCAAGAACTAAAAGAATCTAAGACTTGACCACTTGTTACCAAAGCCTTCTCTAATTGCTCAGCTAATTCGTCGCTTCCCGCAATCACAGCCCCTGCCAAGATGTCATTATGTCCACCAAGATACTTAGTCGCCGAATGTACGACAATATCTGCGCCTAGTGTCAAGGGCTGTTGAAAAATAGGTGTTAAAAAGGTATTATCAACTGCAATTAAAATATCAGGATACTTTGCTTTAATGGTTTGGCTGATGCGTTTAATATCAAATAATTTCATCATCGGATTTGAAGGTGTTTCTATCCAAATTAATTTCGTTGTAGTTTGTATTTTTGTTAAAAAATCATCTAAACTACTACAGGCATCGTAGTTCACACCCCATTGTGTCACAAGCTTATCAAAGTAGCGGTAAGTGCCACCATAAAGATCATTACTGGTTAGAAAATGATCACCTGTCTTAAGCACTGTTGAAAACACTAAATCAATCGCTGACATGCCTGAACTCGTTGCAAATGACTGTACGCCATGTTCCAATACAGCTAATTGTTCTTCTAAAATATGCCTAGTCGGCGTACTCAAACGTGCATAATCAAATCCTGTCGATTCCCCCAACCCCGGGTGGCGGTATGCTGTTGAAAAGTATAGTGGACTAACGATTGCTCCCGTCTTTGCATCATCTGTTCCATTACCGCCTTGCGCTAGAATCGTATCTATTTTGTTAGTCATACTATTTTTTCCCCTTTGTACTCATGGTTTATTGCCGGCAATACGTCCACAATTTCAGTACGTTGTGTCTCTGCTATTAATAATTTTCCCCAATTAGAAAAAATTTTTTCAGCACTCAATTGCCAATTATTATTCGGTTGATCCTGAACATAATAATTTTCTGGTTTTTGTGTTTGCGCATCTTTTTTAATATCACGTTGATACTCATCTTCTAAAGTATTTGTATCATATTCCAAATGTCCCGTAATATAAGTCGAATGTATGCGTTCATCGCGTAAAATAAAGGCACCAACTGAATCATTACCTGCTACTTTTAAACGCCGTGCAACACCTGCGTTTGGAATTGTAAAATATCGTGAATGTGGCATGGTAATCTGTGTTAAGTCAGCTGTTAATTGACTTCTTTGATTTAAAATATGATCGACATGGTAAACACCATATATTTTTTTAACACTACGTCTCACAGGAAAGTTACGTTCAGCGTATCCCGCACCATAAGCGGCCCAACAAGTAAACAAATTTTCTTTCACGTGCGTCTTTCGCCATGTGAGTAGTTGCTGGAACTCTTGCCAATAGTCAATATTTTCAAACTTTACACGATCGACTGGGGCCCCTGTAACAATGAGCCCATCATAAGATTTTTGCCAGATATCATCGAACGTCGCGTAATTTTTCCTCACGACTTCGGCATTATTTTTGATATGGTGAGTCGCCGGAATAACAAACGTTACACGTACATTGACCGACAATTTTGTAAGTAATTGTGCAAATTGCCTTTCTGTTTGTAAACGATTTGGCATGAGATTAACCACTAAAACATTTAAAGTGGGTTGTAATAATTTAAAATCACCTAGTGTCAACCGTTCACGTTTTAATAGACCGTTTTGTAATATAACGCTCATTTTCCCTTTATCCTCCCTAATCTTATTGTTCAATATTTTATGAAAACAAAAAACGTCCCGTAGTCTTTAATATAGACTACGGGACGTTCCAATAACGTGTTACCACCCGGTGTTCATGCAGGGCTCTCGCGCCCACACCTTAACGTACGCCCATCAGAAATCGTCGAGAACATCTGTGAAAGCCTCAAGGTTATACGTTGTGCGTTAACGAGCACTACCGACTTCAACTTACTGCGCTATACATATGAGTACTCGCTTGCTCGTATCTATGAAACTCCAAGACCATTTTCCAACTTAATATCTTACTCGATTTCACCAATCACGAGCTCTCTTGCTAAGACGCTAGTTGTACTTATCTCTTCAATGTTTATGTTGTATTTACTATAACTGTTTATCAATTCGTTGTCAACAACATTCTCAAATTTTTTTGTCACTATTCTCATATTTATTATAATTGAGCATAAAGACAGCAAGCGATAAAATATTGTGCTATAATTCAATCATTAATTTTAAAGAGGTATAATCATGTATCAACCAAATCATAATACCGATGTGACTATCGAAACGCATATAAAATCAAAAGGCCGTCATATCTTATTTTTGTCAGCTGATTGGTGTGGTGATTGCCGTGCTATTAAACCCTTTGTTCAAAACATTAAAGACACCATCACCAAAACATCTAGTTGGATTGATGCCGACCGTGACGAAAACATTGCAGTAGCCACCAATCATAATCTACGTGGCATTCCTTCGTTTGTTTTATTTCAAGATGGTGAGGAACTATCTCGTATAGGTCATGGTGAACGTTTGACACCAAACCAAGTACTTGATTGGTATGAAACAACAATCTAATATCAGTTCATCATAAAACAGCGTATACTCGTTTGAGTATACGCTGTTTTATGATGAATAACACTATTTTTCAGTCGTATGAATAAAGTCTTGAACAACATCTGAAGGGATAGCAAATCCCATGCCTTCAACATTTGTGCCATCATCTGATGAAGCAATTTTTGATGAATTAATACCAATAATCTGTCCTGACAAATTAATTAAGGGACCGCCTGAGTTCCCTGGATTAATCGCAGCGTCAGTTTGAATAACAGTCGCAGTGCTCCCATTTTCTTGCAATGACAAATGACGGCGTGGTGCAGAAATAATGCCACTCGTCACAGATGTCGCGTAATCGGATCCCAATGGCGATCCAATTGCTAATACCTGTTGACCAGATTGTAAATCAGACACTTTCCCAAAAGTTGCCGCTGTCTTTATCGTATTTGTTTTTGCTTTAATTACCGCAATGTCCTTCTCGGCATCTGTCCCAACGATTGTCGCCTTAACTTTATCACCGGAGGCAGTTATAATTTGTAAGGCGTCAGAGTCCGCAACAACATGATTATTAGTAATCATGTAAATATCACCATTTTGAACTTTATAAATAACACCTGAACCCTCAGATGCTGTTTGTTCGGTGGTTGTTTCTCCTTCTTCTTGGGATGAACGACCAAACAAAGCTGAAAAATCACCACTTGCTTGACTATGATCTTTTTGTAAATTTTGAACAGTTACAACAGTATTTTTTACTTTATTGTAAGCTGTCGTTGCCTGATCATTACTAACATAAGCAACATCTGCAACATTTGCTCGGCCCGTGATATTCGCTACTTTTTTAGAAACAGGTTGTTGCTGAAACCACGAATTTGGCTGTGTCCCAGAATAGACGACGCCACCACCGACAATTGCAGCAACAACAGCAACAGTTAACAAAGAATATTTCATATGACTCTAACCCTCCTATGCAAAACAATTTCAATTTAAAGTGGTAACGTTGTTTTAAAAATGGTCCCTTGGGGATGATTGTCTAAAATAACAATTTTGCCACCATGTGCTTGTACGATCCACTCAGCAATAGACAATCCCAAGCCAGTGCCTCCAGTCTCACGACTACCCGTTTTATCTTCACGATAAAAGCGATCAAACACATGTTTTTTGGCGGCATCACTAATCCCACGACCAGTATCCGCAACACTTAATATAAATTTACGCTTTTCTATTGTCGCCGAGATAGATACAGTAGCACCCGCATCGGAATATTTCATTGCGTTATCGACTAACAAGACCAGTAATTGATGAATTCTTTTTTGATCAATCATTACCGGTTGTGTTACTCGTGTTGATAACAACACCTTTTTCCCTTCGAATTCAGCCATTTCTTGGTATGGTGCCACAATCGTTGCTAGAAAATCAGCAATATTTGTTGGTTCTTTTTCGACTCGAGTCATATTAGAACCAGATTTTGCCAAAGTCAACATATTGTCAGTTAGAGAAGTTAACCGACGCACTTCAGATAATGACAAGATAATTGCGTCTGATTGCTCACGGACTGTTGACTCTGGACGCGTTAGCATGTTTTCTAATTTTCCTTGGATAACAGCCATTGGTGTCCGTAATTCATGCGCTGCATTGTTGACAAAATCTTGCTGTTGTTGCCATGCCCTAATGATGGGTTTCATGTTTTTCAAACTAATCCAATAAGAAACCATCAAAGCAAGCAAACCAAACGTACCAAATGACCATAATAACACTTTTTTAAACTGATTTAAGTTAAACATCGTATCTGTTACATTAACTGTAATAATGCCGTATTTAACTGGCTTACCATCATTATTCCGCGTACCGTCCACAAAGGCAACACGCATGCCACGATAATAATTATCACCAATTGCAATTGTTTTTGGCCTATATGAAACAAATTGTTGGGTATATTTAAATTGTTTCTTGTAAAGCGATTGCATTGATTCTGGTATACGGTCGTCAAGCACTAACTTTTTGTCCTTATCGTAAACCCAAACATCAGCCAACATATTTGACTGCAACAAAAGGGGCGCCTTGCGATTAGAATCTGAGGAATTTTGTAGTGCACCGGCCAAGTCAAACTGTTTAATTTGCTGTGTTAACGCCGTATCCGAATTTCGAAAAATTGTACGCGTATATGACCAGTAGATGACACCACCAAGAACAGTAAATATCACAAAAAAACTCGCAATCAGCAAAAGGAACCCTCGGATTTGCTGTTGTTTGTTAATCACTTTAGGCATCATTAACCTCTAAAATGAACCCAATATTCCGTAATGTTTTAATCAAATCGTTTTGCCCAACTGCCTCTAATTTTCGTCGTAAATTATTCAAGTAAATATTCACAACATTAATCGTTGTGTCAGAGTCGATACCCCAAACACGATCAAAAATCTGATCACGTGTCACAATGATGTTTTTGTTTTGAGCCAGGTACGTCAAAATATCAAACTCTTTCCCCACCAGCTTTACTTGTTGCCCATGCACTTGCACACCACGGTTTTCTAGATTAATCATCACATCCCCTACGGCAATCATATTATCTTCAGAATAAACACCTGCACGTCTCAGTAACGCCTTGACGCGTACCAATAATTCTTCACGATAAAAAGGCTTCGTTAAATAATCATCTGCCCCAACGTTAAAGCCCTCAATTTTATCATCAAGTGAGCTTTTAGCTGTTAATATGAGCACAGGTGTTTCAATATCATTTTTACGCAAATACTTAATGACTTCAAACCCATTTTCACCAGGCAACATTAAATCGGAAATAATGAGATCATATGGCGACTCCTGACCTTCAAACTCACCATCTAGGCCGTTATCTACAACGTTAACATCTGCAAAATCTTGTAAAAAACCCACAATATTATCTGCAAGGTTCACATCATCTTCAATTAACAAAATTTTAATTGCTTTAGCCATTTTCATATCTCCATTGTAACGTTTTATTGATCTAAGTGTAATACTTTATGATTAATAGGAGATTAAATCTCTCTGATAAATAACACAAAAGAACGCATAATAAATCGACGCTGCCATTTACTATGCGTTCACAAAATGACTTAATAAGTCAGCATCAACTTGTTGGCTCTCTTTCAGATAAGTTCAAAACACGCCACATTGTCAATGCAATAATCCAAGTCACTGCGAAAATGGCAACTAGTATCAATCCCAGTTGGTTAAAATCTAACCCGATTGCCCAGTTTGACAAACCATTATGCCAATGAAATATCACACGCATTGACTGGACAAAGTCAACAAAACTAATGAATCCTGCTGCCATGATTGAAATACCTGTTAAAATTAAATTATAATAAACTTTACGATAAGATGACGAGACAATCCAAGTGTAGGTCGTACTCATAAAAAAACCATCAATGGTATCCATTAAACACATGCCCGCCGTAAACAATAATGGAAAGGCTAACGTCGTATACCAAGCTATGCCAGCGTTTGCAGCAGTAGCAGAGGTGGCTAGAACGGCAATTTGAGTTGCCGTATCAAATCCCAAACCAAATAGGAAACCAACGATGGCCACTTGCCAATTATGTTTAATTAATTTCAATAATTTCAAAAATAGAACATAAATTTTTGATTGTTCCATAGTGTGTCGTTTATCTGATTGTTGTACATCAGATCCCATATGTTTAAAATTGATCCAAATGCTTCGTAAAATAAATGTGTTGACAATGGTCAACATGAGTAACATGATCGCTGCAATCATCGTGCCTAAAACACCACCAATTTGTTCAAACACGGGCATCGATTCCTTAGCCCATTCAACAAATAACACAGTGACGAGTGCCATTAATACAACGACCATTGAATGTCCAAAAGAGAAACTAAAACCAACACCACGCGTATTTTTACCATCATTTAACATTTTACGCGTCATATTATCAATGGCTGCAATATGATCCACATCAAAAGCATGACGTAAGCCAAAAGTAAACGATAGGTATGCCATACCAATAATTTCAGGATATTGTGTTACGCCTGACATTAAGAGTAATATGCCAGCGATCAAAATTAAAACAATAAAACTGCCATATCGTATCACATCAGTTCTTAACATCGTACTTTTCGGTGGATTTAACATATCTTTTCTCCTTGTATCAGTGACACACTTAGGTGTCTGTTCAGTAATAGTAGCCGTGACGATAATCCCATGATGCGAAAATGTCGCTCATAATTTTCATGATTTTATCCACATCTAGTCCTTTTCGAATAACAATTGGCGCTGGTTGCATACCCACAACACCATTTTGTTCCGGAATGAGCTGACCGGTCTCATCAACCATAGATACCATCACTCCTTGTTCGTAGCGTGTATCTAGCGTCTTGTCGGGTTGAATTGAGGCCACATAATCATCTGCTTCAATAATGAGGTCAGCAGCATTTTCAATTTGGTCACCAATACCAGTTACCAAACCACGATTTCCCTTACCAGATGGATTAGCTGAACTGGCAAATGAAAACTTACCATACTTTTCCCACATTTCTTTGGCGATATTTTCACTTGGTGTCCCAAACTTGATAACAAAGCAACTCGTTTCACGTTGATCCATCATCAAATCTTTTGTGCCATCATTTGGTATCTTACTGATAGCTTCTGCTTGCCATGGCAAGATACAACCCAACAAAATGTCCTCATCCCAATGTGTTTGATACATTTGTTCGATTTCAGGTGTCATTTGTGCTAATTGTTTAACCTGTTCTACTGAACCACATAGTACGACACCTGGTTTATTACGCTTGCGATTCTTAGCAGCAAATTTGCGTTCCAACCCTTTATCGTCTGAAGTCATGATAATGTAACCCACTTTTGTTGGGCTAACAATCATTCCCCCATCTTCTTTCAAGATATTAATGGCTTCTTCTTGAATACCACCGTTCCAATGAACCTTTGCTGTTGTTGCTTCTGTCATGGTAAAATACCATCCTTTTAATATATTATTTTTTATTTCTGATTATAAATGCGTTACGCGTTTATCCAAAATTTGGTCGTTGCTTTTCAAATGCTGAAATCAATTTTTTATATTTCATCGTGTTATCAATATCATCTTCACCATTGATAAATTTTTCTTTCCATTGTGAGTTGATATCAAAATGGAAAGTATGGTTTTTATAAGTCACCGTTTGTTCGAGTAAATCAATTTGAATATCTTCATCTGCTTGAATGCCCCGCAATATTTTCCGATTTTCTTCAGGCAACACAATTGGCAACAAGCCGTTTTTGGTGGAATTCATGTAAAAAATATCTGAAAATCCGCCGCCAATGACTGCCCTGAATCCATAATCTGTTAACGCCCATACCGCGTGTTCTCGTGATGAGCCTGATCCAAAATCATTGCCTGTAATTAAAATTGAAGCCTCCTGATGCTCTGGCTTGTTCAATTCAAATGTTTCATTTAGTGAACCGTCAGGATTGTATCGCCAATCAAAAAATAAATCTTTCCCAAAACCTGTCTTTAAGATGTTTTTCAAAAATTGTTTGGGCAAGATAATATCCGTATTAATGTTGTCATTTGGAATAACAACCGCCCTGCCTGTTTCTCTTACAAAAGCTTCCATATCATTCCCCTATACAAATTCATCTGTCGTAATATCAACGAAGTGACCAGCAATCCCTGCTGCAGCAACCATAGCTGGAGAAGCCAAATGCGTTCTTGATCCTGCACCTTGGCGTCCAATGAAGTTTCTATTTGATGTTGACGCAACATGCTTGCCTGCTGGAATTTTGTCAGGATTCATTGCCAAACACGCCGAACATCCTGGCTCACGCCATTCACAACCAGCATCTTCAAATATTTGAGCAATGCCCGATTTGATTGCACGATTTCGAATGGCCCGACTACCTGGCACGATCCACGCAGTGACGTTGGGCGCTAAATGACGTCCTTTCATCATATTTGCGGCAATTTCAAGATCCTCATAACGGCTATTCGTACATGACCCGATGAAAATATAATCCAACTTAATGTCAACCGGCTTCATATTAGGATGTAAGCCAATATATTCATAAGCGTTTGCATCATTATCATCTTTGATTTCTGGTAAAGATTGGTCGACCGGTGTCGCCATACCAGGATTTGTTCCCCATGTCACCATCGGTTTCAAATTTGATACATCAAAAGTCAATGTCTCATCAAAGTCATTTTCATCATCTGTGTAGAATTGTGACCAATATTTTTTGGCTGCTGCAAAGTCTTTGGGTGCTTGCTCACGTCCCTCAATGTAATCAAATGTTGTTTGATCTGGCTTTACCATACCTGTTTTGGAACCAGCTTCAATGGACATATTGCATATGGTCATACGAGCTTCCATTGAGAGTTGCTTAATCGTTTCACCGTAAAATTCAATGGCGTAACCAACGCCAAATGACACACCATATTGCGCAATAATGCCCATAATAATGTCTTTCGCGTATGTGTTTTTAGGCAGCATTCCAGTAACTTTTATCCCCATCGTTTTTGGTTTAACTTGCCAAATTGTTTGGGTCGCTAGTACGTGCTCGACTTCGGAAGTCCCAATGCCAAAGGCGATTGCACCAAACGCACCATGAGTTGCTGTATGGGAATCACCACAGACAATCACTTTAGCCGGTTGTGTTAACCCTCGTTCTGGTCCCACGACATGAACGATTCCTTGCTTATCATCACCAATTGATGCCAATGGCACATCAAATTCTTTTGTATTTTTAACGAGTGTATCCATCTGCAATCGAGACATTTGATCTTGCACATTAAATATATCTTTCGTTGGCACATTATGATCCATAGTTGCAAAAGTTAAATCTGGTCGTCTAACACGTCGATTTGTACTTCTTAATCCGTCAAAAGGTTGTGGCGAAGTCACCTCATGAATGAGGTGCAAATCTACGTAAATTAACTGCGCTTCGCCAATTTTCCCTGTAATCACATGTTTTTCCCAGATTTTATCAAATAATGTTTGAGTCACTTTACAGCCTCCAAGTCATAATTCTCAATGCATTCAATTATTTTTTCTGTCACTTCAATCGTTGTCATTGTGCCACCCATGTCTGGTGTCACAAAATGATTTTCAATAATATAATCTACTGCTTTAGAAATTTTATCTGCAATTCTTTTTTCATCAAAGCTTTCCGTCAACATCATGGCGACCGTATTCACCATAGAGATGGGATTAGCTATGCCTTTCCCAGCTATATCAGGTGCTGAACCATGAATTGGTTCATACAAATTGGGACCACTTTCACCAACAGACATTGAAGGTATTTGCCCGATTGAACCTGTAATTTGAGCTGCTTCATCACTTAAAATGTCTCCAAACAGGTTTGGTATAATCACAACATCGAATGTTGCGGGTTTTAACATAATAGCCATCGTCATCGCGTCAACATAGTAATCGTCGATTGTCACCTCCGGATAACTTTTGCCAACTTCATGAGCAATCTGCCGCCAAAACTTTGATGTAGCCAATACATTTGATTTATCAACAATGGTGACATGCTTGTTCCGTTTTTGTGCCATTTTAAAACCTTGGTGCATAATACGAGTTACTTCTTCTTCACTGTAATACATCGTATCAATCGCTTGATGCGCTTCCAGTTTGCGCGGCTTTCCAAAATAAGCACCAGAGGTCAACTCACGAACGATGACAAAATTTGTATTTTCAACATATTCTGGCTTCAGTGGTGAGCGGTCAATTTGCGCTGCTGTCACTCTAGTTGGCCTGATGTTAGCAAACAGGTTGAGGTTTGATCTCATTTCTAGTAACCCTTGCTCTGGGCGGCGTGGCGCATTATCTCATTTCGGCCCACCAATTGCACTAAGTAGCACCGCATCAGCCTGTTTTGAAACATCAATCGTTGATTGTGGTAGTGGGTCTCCAGCACGGTCAATCCCGTCACCGCCAAACGGTGCCTCTATTAGTTCATAAGAGAACGGCTCATTTCTGGTTGCAGCATCTAATACTGTTAACCCAGCTGTCATAATTTCAGGACCAATATAATCGCCTTTCAATACGACTATTTTTTTAACTGCAGTCATTATTGATTTCCCACCGTTTCTTTTTCTGCAACACTTTGCATAATCCGCTTTAATTGCTCATCTGTAATCAAATCAGATTCTTCAGCAATTGACTTAAAAATTGGGAAAACGACTGCCATATCATCACGTGTTATATCATATCCTAAGTGGTTTAGTTTTGACATGACAGCATGTGACCCTGAGAGTTTACCCAGAGGCAAAGATGCCGTAACCCCAACCATTTCTGGCTTCAAGATTTCATACGTTTCTGGATTTTTTAAATAACCATCTTGATGAATGCCAGACTCATGTGCAAACGCGTTTCGTCCCATAATTGGTTTATTGCCGGCAACAGGCATACGTGTTGCGCGTGCCACCATGTCTGATAGTGCTTTTGATTGAGGCAACATAATAGCCGTTTCAACATTGAATTTTTCATGTCGAACATGTATGGCGGCAGCTACTTCAATCATGTCGACGTTTCCAGCACGTTCACCAATGCCATTAATTGTCCCTTGAATTTCTGTCGCACCATGCGCAATGCCTGCCAAAGCATTGGCCGTTGCCATACCCAAATCATTATGTGTATGTGTTGACCAACCAACTGCGTCAAAACCAACAATATTTTGACGCAAGTTTTCAAAAACTTCACCGTATTCTTCTGGCGTATCATAACCAACCGTGTCTGGTATGTTAATCATTGTCGCACCAGCATCAATAGCTGTTTGTACGCTGGCTACCAAAAACTCAGGTTCAGTTCGTGTGGCATCTTCAGGTGAAAATACAATATCTTGGATATATTGTTTCGTGAAAGTAACATCTGATTTAATTTTGTCTAATATTTCTTGTTTAGTCATATGCAATTTAAATTCGCGATGGATCGGCGAAGTTGCAATAAACACATGAATCATTGGATGTTTTGCATCCTTTGTTGCCTCAATAACCGCATTAATATCATTTCTGACCATTCGTGCCAAACCGACAATTTTTGCGTTATCCACAACTTCTGCGATTCTTTTCACTTCTTCAAAATCTTTCTGAGAAGCTGCAGGAAATCCTGCTTCAATTGCTGCAACACCATAATCATCCAATCCTTTTGCGATTTCAATCTTTTCATCAATTGAAAAATTTACTCCGATTGTTTGTTCACCATCACGCATTGTTGTATCATAAAAAGTTACTTTATTTATCATGTTTTTCTCCTTAAATTAAAAATCCCGGACCAGTCAATTTGACTAGTCCGGGATCATGCACTCACATCCTTTAATTCACTAGCCATTAGATAAATACCTAACAACCAGCTTAAAAGCTCAACTTGCTAGGATAGTCTGAGCAAGCTGAGGAGAAGGGCTGAGTTTATTTTATTAATTTGTGCTATAACCTGATTTCTCATGTGAAAAACTTCCTTTTAATTTAATAATCTAATCATAACTACTTTATAATTTATCGTCAATTGCAAGGCATATTTTATTCCAATTTTATATAATTCAATCCTTTTATAATCCTAATGCCATTTTTGCGTATCGTGACATTCTATCAATTCCCCAAGCAGGTTCCCATGTAAGTTCAACTTTGGTTGTTTTGACTTCTGGTATAATTTTCAATGCTTTTATAATCATTTCTTCTAAAACGCCTGTTAGTGGACAACCCATCGTAGTTAATGTCATGTTTATGGTGACATCACCATTTGTTGCCATATCAATATAATTGATCAAACCTAAATTAACAATATCAATTTGTAACTCTGGATCAATCACATTTGTTAAAGTTGCCATTATTCTATCTTCTAATTCCGACTGCATAATTATCCTACCGATCCAACCATTTCAAACTTCATTAAGCGATTCAATTCTACAGCATATTCCATTGGTAGCTCCTTAGTAAATGGTTCAATAAAGCCCATCACAATCATTTCAGTTGCCTTTTCTGCCGAAATGCCTCGTGTCATCAAATAATACAATTGTTCTTCTGACACTCGTGATACTTTAGCCTCATGCTCCATTGACACATTACCATTTAATATCGTGTTGTAAGGTATGGTATCTGCAGAAGACTGATCATCCACTAGAATTGTGTCACACTCAACATGTGCAAAAGACCCATCGGATTCACGACCAAATTTAACGGTACCCCGATAATCTGTTACGCCACCATCATGAGCAATAGATTTTGAAATAATTGAAGAAGAGGTATTTTTTGCGTGATGAATCATTTGTGCACCCGAATCCAAATGAACACCTGAACCGGCAACCGCAATAGATAACATGGTCCCCCGTGCGCCTTCCCCTTCTAAATAAACCGATGGATACTTCATCGTTGTTTTGGAGCCAAAATTGCCATCAACCCATTCCATTGTGGCATTCTCATGCGCTGCTGCACGCTTTGTTTCCAATGAATACACGTTATTCGACCAGTTTTGTATCGTTGTATAACGGCAATAAGCATCTTTTTTAACAATCACTTCAACAACTGCTGCATGTAATGCATCCCCTGAATACATTGGCGCTGAACAGCCCTCCACATAATCAACATGTGCCCCTTCATCAACAATAATTAATGTACGTTCAAACTGACCCTCGTTTTCAGTGTTAATTCTAAAATATGATTGAATAGGTGTTGTCACGCGAACACCCTTCGGCACATAAATAAAGGTGCCACCTGACCACGCTGCTGAATTCAACGCCGCCATTTTATTGTTTGTTGGCTTTACTAAAGATCCAAAGTACGCTTGAACTAATTCTGGATATTCTTGAACTGCCGTATCCGTATCTGTAAAGATAATACCAGTTTTTTCAAATTCTGCCTTCATTTTATGGTAAACAACCTCGGACTCATATTGCGCTGATGATCCTGCCAGCCATTTACGCTCAGCTTCTGGTACACCTAGGCGCTCAAAAGTTGCCTTAAGTTCGGCTGGCACATCATCCCAATCACGGTATTTATCATTCGTTGGTTTATTATAATAATAAATGTCGTCAAAATTAATATCACTTAAGTCTGGTCCCCATGTTTGCATCGGCATATCTAAATACGTCTGATAGGCTTGCAAGCGATAATCTAACATCCATTGTGGTTCTTTTTTCTTAGCTGATATTTGGCGAATAATTGTTTCATTGATGCCTTTGCCTGTTGAAAATACAGCCTGATAGTTATCTTGGAATCCTAATTCGTCGGCTTTGTTAACATTAATCGCTGCTTTTGTACGCTCAAGTGCTGCTTGTCGTTCAATTTCCATCGCCTATTCCCCTTTTAATTCTTACTGGTCAAAAGTTCGTCTAATGCATGCCATGCTAATGTTGCACATTTGATACGTGCTGGGAATTTTGTCACACCAGCCAACAATTCCGCCTCACCTAATAGCACCTGATCATGGGATTCTCCCATTGTCATGCTAGAAAACTCAGAGATCATCTTTTGCGCTGCAGACAGTGTCCTGTTTAAGACCAAATCAGTCATCATTGACGCAGATGCCTTAGAAATAGCACAACCGTCACCATCAAAATGTATGTCAGAAATCACTTGATCATGGGTTGTTATCGCTATTTCAATAACATCACCACAAGTTGGGTTATATTTTCTGACAGTATATTGATCTGCTACTGTAACTGGATGATAATGATGAGGATTTTGAGCATAGCCCATAATGGCTTGCCGGTATAAATTGTCTAAGTTATGTAAAGCCATTTTGAAAATATTCCTTTATCTTTTTTATTGTTGCGACTAATCGATCAATTTCTGCAGTGGTGTTATAAAGATAAAGACTTACACGTACGGTTGCCGTCAGATCTAAATAATTCATCAGTGGTTGTGCACAATGATGTCCAGCTCTAACTTCAATACCCTCTTGATCCAATGCCGTAGCCATGTCATGCGCATGTATACCATCCACGTTGAATGCAATCACAGCCGTATGCTCTTTAATATTTTGCGGCCCATAAATCGTCACACCCACAATACTTTTTAACTTTGGTAATGCATAAGATACTAAATCATGTTCATATTGGTTCACATTTGACATACCGATTGTCGTCAAATAATCAATGGCTGCACCCAGCCCAATTGCCCCAGCTACATTGGGTGTGCCTGCCTCAAAACGCCAAGGTAAGGGTTGAAAAATGGCGTCATGTAATGAAACAGATTCAATCATTTCACCACCAAATTGCGCAGGCTTCATATTGTCTAAGATTGATTTTTTACCATACAAAATGCCAATACCCATCGGTCCCATCATCTTGTGTCCAGAAAACGCGAAAAAATCAGCTGATAGTGCCTGTACATCAATCGCCATATGTGGCGTCGATTGCGCGCCATCCACAACAATTATAGCGCCATGTTGATGTGCCAAATCCGCTAAATCTTTAATGGGATTAATAACGCCTAGCACATTGGATGCATGCGCAATTGATACAATCTTTGTTTTGTTCGTAATCTGAGTTGCAGCATCTGTCATATTTAATGTGCCGTCAGCGTTCAGTCCAATATATTTTAAAGTGGCCCCAACTCGCTTAGCCAACTGTTGCCAAGGAACGATGTTTGAATGATGTTCCATGTAAGAAATAACAATTTCATCTCCCTGATGAATATTGTCAATGCCATATGTGCTGGCGATCCAATTGATTGACTCAGTTGTACCACGGGTAAACAAAATTTCCTCACGTTGACTCGCATGAATAAAGTGCTGTACTTTATCTCTCGATGCTTCATACAATTGCGTCGCACGTTGAGATAATTCATAAATGCCACGATGGACATTCGCATTATCTTGTTCATAATAATTTACAATGGTATCAATCACCTGCTGTGGTTTCTGAGCAGTTGCCGCACTATCTAAATAAATCATTGGCTTTTGATTAATCACTTGATCCAATACTGGAAAGTCATGCCTAATTTCCCTCATATTGTAATTTCCTCTCTATCTCATCAATTACCGCTTGCCGCGCTGCTTTGGTAGGCATCTTTGCCAAAATTTGTCCCATAAAACCACGAATAACTAATTTTCTAGCTACTTTTTCAGTTAGTCCACGGCTCATTAGATAATACATCTGTTGCTCGTCTACGCGACCAACAGAGGCTGCGTGACCAGCCGTCACATCATTTTCGTCAATTAAAAGTAACGGATTTGCTTCACCACGTGCATGATGCGATAGCATCAATACGCGTGATTCTTGTTGGGCATCAGATCCTTTTGCGCCCTTAATAATGCGGCCGATGCCATTAAAAATCAAAGCAGAATGATTCAAGATAACGCCACGTTGAAAAATATGTCCCACAGAATGCCGACCTGTATTGCGAACTTCTGTCACTAGTCCCTGTGTCTGCTTTTTATGTGTTAGTGCAATGACGCCGACATGTGACGTTGCCCCCTCACCATTTAATCGGCTCTCTAACTTTGTAATCACATTGCCATCGTTGAATGATACATTAGACCAGTCAACTGTGGCATGGTCCCCTACATTGGCTTGTCTATTAATATAGCCAGTAGTTTTCTGTGAAAAAGCATCGACATTAGCGTAATTTACTTGAGCACCTGTTGCTGCCAGGACTTCAATTACTACTGATGCTTTAGATTTTTCTAAATCGGCACTATGAATTAGTTGCATCATATCTACTGTCACATTTTGACCAACATACACAAAAATTCGCGCGATGAAATCTTTTCCTGTCACCGATAGATGATTGAGCGTCAGATGTAACACATGCTTGATTTGCGTGTTGTCAGGAATATAAAGAAAAATACCAGTGTTAAAAGCATTGAAATTCTGAGCCGCCAAGCGGTCCAAATTATTCGGTATCACGCTGCCAATTAACTTTTTTACCAGTTGCTGATGCCGTTGCTGTGCATCTTGCATACTCATCAAGATAACACCCTGTCTAATCAGGTCATCTGTTAACTTGCTGTATGTTGTTGATTGTCCACTAACTTCAATACCCAATTCTTCCTGATTGAAATAACCTTGATCCGTAAACTCTAGAGCCGGTTGCATATCATCTAATAGCCAGGCATGATACCTCACTTTAGCAAAAATTGGCATTGGTAGATCTTTTATGCTTTTATTATCAATCATGCTATTTCCCCAAAACGCCACTATCGGCGTCTTCATCTGTCAACGTGATGTCCAAGCCAAGCTCATCTCTTAATCCTTTATATCCTTCTGCTTCAAGTTTTTTAGCGAGTTCGGCACCGCCAGTTTTCACAATTTTACCACCCATCATCACATGAACAAAATCAGGAATGATGTAATCTAATAGACGTTGGTAGTGGGTAATCATTAATGCTCCAAAATCATTTGAGCGCATATGATTAACACCGCGAGAAACAACTTTTAAAGCATCAATATCTAAGCCTGAATCAATTTCATCCAAAATAGCAATCTTGGGCGCAATCATCATCATTTGTAAAATTTCATTTCGCTTTTTTTCGCCACCAGAAAAGCCTTCATTTAAATAACGTTCTGCCATTTCTTCTGTCATTGATAAAAATTCACGTTTCTCATCTAGTTGTTGAATAAAGGTCATAATATTAATTTGATCATCGTCAGCACGTCGTGCATTAATCGCAGCACGCATAAATTCAGCATTAGTCACACCTTGAATTTCTGACGGATATTGCATGGCTAAAAATAACCCAGCACGTGCACGCTGATCAACTGTCATTTCTGACAAGTTTTGATCGTCTATATAAATATGACCTGACGTCACTTGATATGCAGGATGTCCCATAATTGTTTGTGATAAAGTCGATTTTCCTGTGCCATTTGGTCCCATAATCGCATGAATTTCCCCTGTGTTAACGGTTAAGTTAACACCCTTTAAAATTTCTTTTTCTGCAACTGAAACGTGTAAATCAACTATTTTTAATGTTGTCATTGCCATTTTCCCTTTTTCGTTGTTCGATTTTATTTAAGAGTTCTTCATTACCGTGCATTTTAGCAATCACACGCGCGCTTTTAATCATTTCATTGACCACAAACGACTGACTTTCCCATGTATCACTAACTTCAATCATTAACCAAAATAAATTATCCAAAAAATAGGTACTATTATTTTTGGTAGTTTGTTCAATTGCTTCAGTAGCAAACGTCATCGCACACTTATAATTTTTAACTAACAGCTGATATTGTGACAATAAATACATTGTGATCGCATGAAATATTGAATACTGATCCAAAAAAATCAGCTGTTTGTATTTTTTGAGATCCTCAAATATTTTTCGTGCCGCATCTAATCTACCCGAGTGATAATAATAGTGTAAGGTAATGGCGTAAAATGCATATTGCTGCGCTGATGATAAACTCACAATGTCAATTTGTTTGATTAATTGTTTTGCTTGCCCATCGTCTTTTCGCCAAATTACAGTTGCAAAATATTGCATGATTTGATACTTTCCGACCTCGAATATACCTAAAAGCCGTCCATCCAAATTATACATGTATTTATCAAAATTCGTCAGATTTTGATAACCAAGTGACGTCATCGCATGACACAATACTGTCTCGTTTTGCCGTTTACTCACTTTTATCGGAAAAATATCATTTAAAGTAATATCTAAACGCTCACATAACGCCATCATGATATCAAAAGCAGGTATTTGTTGATGATTTTCAAATTTTGATAACGTTGCTTGTGTACAAATACCATCAGATAAGGTAGCTTGTGATAATTTTAATTGCTTTCTAGCATCAATAAATTTTTCAATATTTATCATATTTACCACGACTCCTTGTTAACCTACAAAAAAGCACCCTAACTTAAATATCAGTTAGGGTGCTGCCATTAAATATACCCAACTGTCTACGTCTACAAGTAAGAACAGTAGGCAGTTGCAAAAATGCCCACTTAGTCTTTCATGAGAAGTCGGGCAGAAATAGTATTATCATTAATATTGTCTTGGTACATATTACGCATATTTGTGTATTTCCTATCAAACTATTTTGAATTGATTATAGTTCTCTCACAAGCAAAAGTCAAACCTTTTCTGCTTTACTGGAAATGACTAAAGCATTTATTCTTCACGTTTATTTGCCCATTTCGGCTTTCCTTTATCTTTTGATGCTTTCAAGCGTTTCTTCTTTTTAGGTTTATCAATAACAGACGACAAACGCTTCGATTCAACTATCGTTGATTTTTGGTTTGAAACATGTTGATGTTGTTTAGCAATCGTCTTGTTAACTGTACTCTCAGCAGTAACCTGGTCATCAAGCGTATATTTCAAATCTTTCGTCACACTACGAGCCTGTTTTGGCTTTTCATCATGCAGATTAACTGCCTTAACTAATTCAAAATCATCCCCTAATTCCCGCTTCAGATTTCTAATATCATGATCATTGCCAAGATTTAACACCTGACCAGCTTTACCCATACGGCCTGTACGACCCGTACGATGGACATAAGTTTTTTTACTTTGTGGTATTTGTGCATTAATAACTAATGGCAAGTCCTCGATATCTAGCCCACGGGCAGCAACATCGGTTACTAATAACAGCGCAACCTCACCTTTTTTAAAAAGACGTAACGCATCAGCACGCTGAACTTGACGCTTATCATTACTACCAATACTCATGACACTCACATGTGCATGTTGTAAGGTCGCTTGCATACTCACCAAAGCACTAATTGTATTGAAAAAAACTAAGGCTTGCTGGTTATGTCGCGCTAATTGAATCAGTATATTTGATTTAGCTTTTTGATCAACATATTGGAATTCATGCTTAATTGCTGCAGGCGCATCTGTCCCTACTGAAATTGGTCGTACTTCTTGATGAAACGTATCAAAAACATATTTCAAATCAACACCTGATGTAGCAGAAAATAAGCCAAGTTGTACACTTGTTGGGAGTTGGTCAGCAAGTGCTTGCAAACTATCATGGCGTTCATCTGTCAGCATCTCGTCTGCTTCATCAAAAACAACTGTTTGGAGGGTATTTAATTTTAATACACCGCCTTCAGACATTGTTAATACACGACCAAGCGTACCAATGACGATGTGTGGCTTTTCTTTTTTTAATTTATCTGCCTGACGTCGACCATTAGCGCCACCAATTAAGCTCGCCACTGACACGCCAACCTGTGCGCCCCATTCGCGCGCGACAGCTGTTGTTTGCATCGCTAACTCTTGACTCGGTGCTAAAATCAACACTTGTGTTCGCTTGGCATGCGTATCAATACGCGACAATAAAGGTAAGATAAATGCCAGTGTTTTTCCTGTGCCAGTTGGTGCTAGACCAAATACACTCTCACCATCTGAAAATCTTTCCCATACAGCATCTTGTATGGGTGTTGGCTTTTCAAAGTCTGTTTTAAACTTGTCTTGTAATTCTTGTTTGATTGTCATTAATTAATATTCTTTCTGATCAGCCGGAAATACAATATTTGCCGACGAACGTAGGTCAAACAAGGTTTGGTTGACTTGTTTAGCAAGCTGAAACCATTGACTATAACGCACATGATTACCTACAGGATCATTAATCACATCCGCAAAATCTTGTGCTTCGTGAATCATTGGGTTATCATCAATGACTTGACCAATGTTATCCTGTTGCCCATCACCATCATAATAAGTTACTGTCTCTAATTCAGCAATGTTTGATATTGAGAGGGTTTCTTTTAGTCCATAAATTTCACTTGGTAGATAAGAGTTAGCACTTTTACCAAATAATACCGTAACATTAAAGTCATCATAAAACAGGTTGGCCGTACCTTTGCCATCCGCACCATTAGTCAGTAACGTTGGTAAATACTGTACAGCACGTGGTGCGCCAAACAGCGCAATAGCAGCATAGATTGGATAAACACCAAGATCATATAACGCGCCACCACTATAGGTACGTGTCAATACATTAGGCTCTTCACCTGCCAAATAGGCATCATAACGTGAAGAATATTTTTGATAAACAAGCGTTGCACCCTGTAATTGTGTCAATTCACCCATTGTTTGTTGAATGAGCTTAAAATTAGGTTGATGTATATGGCGCGCAGCTTCAAAATAGCGCACCTCAGGATGTTGGGCTAACACGCGTTCAATTTCACTAAATTCTGTTGGATTACTTGTTGTTGGTTTTTCAACAATCACATGTACACCGGATTCAATGGCTACTTTTGATTGTTCAAAGTGAAACGCATTAGGCGAAGCAATATAAACAACATCGATATTTGTGTATAAGTCACTCAACGTTGTCACAATATCCACATCATCAACTGCCAAGGTGTTTAAAAATGCTTCACCCCGTGCCTCTGTACGAGAATAAATTTTTGTAAGCTCATATTCGCCAGTTTTATATGCCGCTTCAATAAACATTTTTGTAATCCAATTGGTACCAATAACACCGAATTTAATCATTTTATCTCCTCAAATTCTTTTTCTGTGCCATTAAAGACACTAGTTGGCATCTTTATCGCCTTCAAACCCGTTCCTATTGTATGATCTTCACTGTACTGAATAAATTGATTGGTCACCTTTTTATCATTAGCGTGACTACTGATCAACCAATACTTTGTTTGCGAAATGGTTGATGCAAGTTGCTTCTTAACATCAGGAGTAGTATATATGACAACCGCCTTCTCATAATGTGCGGTCAATGTCTGAATTAAGGTAGCTAAACGTTCTTTACTATCTTGCGCAGACACTTGATCTTGCGTGACATAAATAGCAATCGGTAACTGTCCTATTTTATCGCCAACTTTATCAATAAAATATTGTGCTTGTGTATCGGCATTGGTACTTGAATCATAAACCTGTATACTACCGACTTTTAGCTTAGCTGCGGATGCACGATCGTAATTCGATTGATAATCATCATCAGAAAAAGATGCGCCCGTTGTCGCACGCAAGTAAGTAAAATCAATACCGTTGGATGTTAAATTATGATAATCAACATAGCCAGACGTTTGGTTAATTGCCACGCCCTGTACCGAGAAACCGGGCGGTGTCGTATCCGCTACTGGTAACACCGGTTTAGCAAAGAACCATACCCCACCAGTAGCAATCATACCACCGATAATCAGAAGCCAAGTCAAAAATGATAATGATTTTTTTGTGTTGTTTTTTTGTGTTATTACAGAGTTATTCATCATAATATCCATTATACAAAATTTATAGCTCATTCGCGCGCTTATTACATTAATCTTATATCACAAATCAATAATTTGCATGATTGACAACTTGAAGGCGTTAACTTTTCATGAGATAATTAATGCATCATTAAAATTTTACGGAGGAATATGTTAGATTTATAAATATATCTAACATAATAGATAACATGTCATTAGAAACAAAATTAGATAAATATGCTGATCTCATCATCAAACGTGGCGTCAATGTTCAACCTGGTCAAACAATTATTTTGTACGCAGCCGTTGATGAAGCATACTTTGCTCGTAAAATTGTTCGTGCAGCTTATCAAGCTGGTGCACGAGAAGTTGTCTTAGAATGGTCTGATCAACAGATAACAAAAGACTTTCTAACGTATGCACCTGCTGACCGTTTAGAAAATATTCCCGCCTATGAAGTTGCAAAGGCGAATGAACTAATGGATAATTACGCATCACGCATTTCTCTTGTATCGCAAGATCCTGATGGTTTGTCCAACGTCGATCCTATACGGCTTGATACTTTCACTAAATCTAAACAAAAAGCCCTAGGTCGAGTAAGAGAAGCAACCATGAAAGATGATATTTCATGGTTAGTTGTCGCTGCTGCTGGTCAGAAATGGGCGGAAAAAGTATTTCCCAATTTGGATGGCACCGATGCAGTTGAACGTTTATGGGAAGAAATTTTAAAAGATGTCCGCGTAGATGAAACGTCAGACGCACTTGAAAACTGGACGACTCATATCGAACATCTGAAAGAAAAAGCCGATTGGCTAAATGAGCAGAATTTCAAAGAATTACACTACAAAAACGACAAATCAGATTTTACGATTGGATTAGCGACAGGACATATTTGGGAAGCGGCTTTTTCGCATGACAAAGCTGGTCATATTTTTATTCCAAACATGCCCACTGAAGAAGTCTTTACTGCACCAGACAACCGCCATATTAATGGCCATGTCGCAGCAACTTTACCACTATCTTATCAGGGGAACTTAATTGAAAATATCACGCTAGATTTTGAAAATGGCCGCATTGTCAAAGCAACAGCCACAAAAGGCCGTGATGTTTTAGAAAAGTTAATTGCTACTGACGATGGCTCAAAATCACTTGGTGAAGTTTCTCTTGTCCCAGATCCCTCACCCATTGCTCAGGGTGGTGTTTTATTTTATAACACACTGTTTGATGAAAATGCTTCTGATCACTTGGCAATTGGTGCAGCATATGCTTCCAATATCACTGGTGGCAAAACTGATAAACCAGAAGATCTAGCAAAACGCGGTTGGAATATTTCAGATGTTCACGTTGATTTCATGATTGGCTCATCTGATATGATGATTGATGGTGTTACACATGATGGTACAGTAGTTCCTGTTTTTCGTTCTGGTGATTGGGCATAAAAAAATGAAACTGTACGCCCTGTTAGCTTACAATTTCATTATAAGATACCAAGACTCACAAATGCTTATGTGAAATGGTAGCATTTATAGCATGTAATATCGTCTCATCAAAATTTTGTGCCTTAAAATCATCTAATCCTGCACGTGTTGATCCGCCAGGTGATGCAACTGTGTCTTGTAGTTCTTGTGCTGTTTGTTTACTTAATGATAATGTTTTAGCAGATCCCAATACAGTTTGTGTCGCAATTTTTGTCGCCAATGTCGGTTCTAATCCATTTTCAACACCTGCTTGTGCTAATGCATCAATAAATTTAAACACATAGGCTGGCCCTGATCCAGCAATGGCCGAGAAGACTGCAAATTGTGATTCATCTACAGCAACACGTTCGCCCAGGTAAGATGAAAATGTTTGAAAAACATGATTATTTTCCGCCGTTAATTTTGTCTGAGAAAAAGCTGTCACACCAAGATTAATGGCAACATTGACATTCGGCAACGTACGCACGACCTGTGTGGTGTGTGTCGCTGACGTTAATTGAGCAACTGTCACACCAGCCAAAACAGACACAACAAGCTTATTTTTAAAATCTAATTGTGCCGTCACATTTTCTAATTGATTAGGCAAAAAAGCTAAAATAATGATATCACTGTCATCAATAAGATTTTGTGCCGGCAAAGCTACTATCCCGAATCGTTCAGCTAACTTGTCAGCTGAACGTGGCGAGGTAACGCCAATATCACTCGCTGGCACATTCTTGTTTAGTAACCCAGTAATGATGGCCTGTGCCATATTGCCTGTACCAATAAAACCATACTTAATCATATCTAACCTCCAATGTATATTTTAACAAAAGACGATGAGTCATGACTCATCGTCTTTTGTTAAGCATTAACTTCTAACAATTTTGCATCAATCATATTTAGAACTTGGTCGCGTGCATGATCATCCATGACAAAATCAAATTGATCGCCATCAATTTGTACCTTAGGTGATCGATCATATGCTTCAAACCAAGCATCGTAACGCTTATTTAGTTCCTTATAATAATCATACAATCCCGGATTACCAGCAATTTGTTCAAACGAACGACCACGCTTTTCAATGCGATCAAGCATGGTTTCAAAGCTAACACGAACATGAATGAGCAGATCAGGATTTTTAATATCTGCCACGCCAGCGATATCCGCCATCATATTATCAACAAGTGATTTATAGATGTCTACTTCTGTTTGTGTTGCACGATCAAGATCTGCTGTTAATTGAAATAGTAGCGCATCTTCATAAATTGACCGATCTAAAATATTATTCTTTCCAGATGATTGGGCAACTTTTATTTGTGCCAATCGCTTATTTAAAAAATAAATTTGCAATAAAAAGCCATATTTTTTAGGGTTATCATAAAACAAAGGCAAAATTGGATTATCCTCGACACTTTCATAAAATGCCTTTGACTCTAAATGATCCGCCAACATTTCGGTTAAACTTGTTTTGCCAGCGCCAATGGTTCCTGATAATACAATCATACCTATTCTCCTAATTTCTATTAATTATGATACATACTCAGTATATCAAAATTTTTGCCGATTTTCTGTTCTAAATTTTCCCGGATTTTGTTAATTCATCAACATATGCTTCTAAAGTGAGATGATGTTTTGTCATATACTTAGCATTTGCGACACCAACGTAACGAAAATGCCACGATTCATAATCAATACCTGTTTGTGCAACCGACTTTTTATCATTCATATACCGTAGCACAAAACCATAATCTGGTGCATGTTGAATTAACCATTTTTGTGAAGCAAATTCATCCATCTGTGCCATTAACATAGGATATTTAGCCACAGCATCGCTACCTGCTAAATCAACTGCTAGTCCTGTTTGATGCTCTGAAGAACCAGGCGTCTGAATCACACTCTGCGTTAATTTAGTTGCCTCTGATTGACTGAGCCCATCTGCCTCATGTTGCGCAATCGATTGGTTGTAAATTTGTGTTTGATAGGCAACAGATCGATAAGCCGAAACGAGCGTTGTTGTATAACCTGCCTGTTTTGAACCCGCACGAAAGTCAGCTAGCGGTTGTTCAATACGTTGATCCAATTGTTTTGTATCAACCGTGACTTTTTTGAAATTGATCTCATTTTGATGTATATGCTGCTTGTTAACTAAAAGTAACTGCCAATCTGATGCCCTCACACCTTTTGGTAGCTTATCACTTGCTCGTGCCACCTGAGACTGTCTAACCGATTGTTGTACTTTGCTTTGCTGATGTTTGTGCATCGGTAAATAGACGATAACAGCCCCAATCACACCAATTAAAATGAATGCCCCAATAGTTTTCTGTCCCTTAGTCATAAATAACCGTCACCCTTCATGTACCCTAACAATTATTGTACCATTAGAATGTTATTTCGGTGAACGATTATTTGACAGTTATTAAACAGCATCTGTGACCGATAAACGGTTTTGATGTATTGTTGGTGTTTCAAGTTCGTCAAGCACAGCCAACGCCATGTTACCTGTCGTCACATGGGAGTTACCTTCACTATCCAGTACAATTTTATCATGGGTCAGTTCATACTTCGTGGCTTCGCCAACGATAAAGTTACTTTGCGGTGAAAAACCAACCCAGTCCACATCCTTTATCCAACGCAAAAATGTCAGTTCATAAAAACCATGCTGTGGCTCATTAATCCATTCATCACTACCTGGAATAGATTTTAAATCTTCAAGTAGCAGGTTACCCGTCACATTTTCAAGTGAAGCGGCTCCTAACATGAAAACACCACGTACCTTTGTACCACGTAAGAGATGAATGAGATGCGTCGCAGCATCTAAAATCAATTCTGGTTTTTGATGATTTGCAAATGTATTAACAACAACATCAAATCCTTTAATATCATCAGTTGTTAAATCAAAGACATCTTTGACTACTATATTAACATCTTTAATTTCAACCGTTTTGCGAACAAAAGCAGTCACCTGATGACCACGCTTAACTGCCTCAATCGTAATCGCACTACCCGCATTTCCTGTTGCACCAATAACTGCAATTTTCATAATAAGCCCCTTTTCTTTTTATTTTACCATGATACACAATCATTAACTATCATCATAAACAAGCGGTATTAATCCAAAATAAAAAAACCAATACAAATTGTATTGGTTTTTTATTTAGTGGACAGCCAGGGGCTCGAACCCTGGACCCACGGATTAAGAGTCCGTTGCTCTACCAACTGAGCTAGCTGTCCATTCGTCACTTTCACAACAAGATGTAGTATACCATGTATTTTTATTTCTTGCAACATGTGTTTAATTTTTTGAATCAGCCCACCTGACAAAATATCACATAACACACCTAATAATTATTCGTGTTGTAAATGTCATACTATCGTTATTAATATCCAACAAAAAAATTACGACAGATCGTCGTAATTTTCTCACTAGGTTTTATTTATCATTGTAGCCTTTTGGATGGTTTTTATGCCAATTCCATGCTGTTTTAATAATATCTTGGACATTATCATACTTTGGTTGCCATCCTAACACATCACGTGCTTTATCAGAATTAGCAATCAAAATATCAGGATCGCCAGCACGACGTGGGCCAATTTTTGATGGTATATTAACACCGGTCGCCTCACGTGCTGCTTCAACCATCTCTTTAACTGAAAATCCTGTTGCTGATCCGAGGTTAAATTGATTTGAATCATGCCCATCAGCTAAGTACTTTAACGCCCTGATATGCGCATCAGCTAAATCTAACACGTGAACATAGTCACGGACATTAAAACCATCTGGTGTTTGATAATCATCACCAAACATCTCAATGTATTCTCGTTGCCCTAGACCCGCTTGTAAAATAATAGGAACCAAATGAGTTTCCGGTGTGTGGTCCTCCCCAATTGAACCATCTTCAGCAGCACCCGCGACATTGAAATACCTCAATGCGACCCATTTTACACCATCCGATTGGTCAGACCAAGCCATAATTTTTTCCATCATCAATTTCGACTCACCATAGGGATTGATTGGGTTCTGCGGATCAGTTTCTTTAATTGGAATATTAATTGGATTGCCATAAGTTGCAGCGGTTGAAGAAAAGACAATTTGCTTAACGTCATGTACCTTCATAACTTCAAGTAATGTAATCATGCCGCTAGTATTGTTATCAAAATACTTCAATGGATTAGCGACTGATTCTGGTACAATCGAAAAGGCAGCAAAATGAACGACTTGTTCAATAGCTTCTTTTTCAAACACCTCTGATAATGCAGCTTTATCACGAATATCAACTTCGTAAAACTTAGCTGCTGGATTAACAGCTTCACGATGCCCAGTGAACAATGCGTCAACAACAACAACGTCACGTCCAGCTTCAACGAGTGTTTTAACCATATGGGAGCCGATATATCCGGCGCCACCTAATACTAATACTGACATAACAGGCCTCTTTACTTTAAATTGATACTTTTAGTGTACACTAGTTGGACGCATCTCGCCACTTAAATTCTGCTTCTGCACTGATGGTATCTCCCATCATAATACGATGTTTACTAAAGTTATGCTTTAAAACAATTTGTGATTGAATCATATGTCCTAAACGAATTTCATTCTCAAATTTCAGATTAACATAGGTTACTTCATGTGCTGTTAAATAGTCAGACGCTACAACATCTTGCATCCATTCAAAATATTTTGAATTATTCACATGTTTATTGGCATCTATATCAAGATATCTCACATGATAGGTATTTTCTTCTACGACGTCATCACTCGTAATTTGCATAGGCTTAGCAATTCTTGGCACTTGCTTAACCCGTTCTGGTTGGTACTTATCAACAATATCTTGTGGTAACCGCGCCATACGCCGATTTTCAATATCAATCATTGTCCAAATAGAATTCACACGAATAATTTCATATCCCTGTGTATCAAAAAAGGCAAAACGCCGATTCACAAAGAAAGGATTATACTTCGCAGCAAATGTCCGAATTGTAATTTCTTCATTGATATTTGGTCTGCGTGTAATTTCAACTTCATACTGTAAAATAACCCAACCTAAGCCACGGCCCATGTATGTAGCTTGTCCAACATCAAGCGCATCGCTTTGTTTTTTTGATGCCAATACTGCCCAATTTAAAATCATGGGTAGCGTGAGTTTTCCTGTTGTATCAGCTTCATAGTATTCAACATGTCGCTTAATTTCAAATGTCTTCATGATCCATTTCCTTACCTCATTATGTTAAGCATTTGACCAACACACCCTGCACTATGCCAATCCATGATAATCAGAATAAACTGCCTGTCGATCCAATGCGCGTGTTTTAGCAATTTGCTTAATGGCAGCATTTGGTTTTAAACCCTTACTAATAAGGTTTTCAACAGCATCGTGCACAGACAAATTTTCATCGTCAGCTAAACGATTATCTACTTTGACCTCACCATGATAACCATCAATCAATATAACAAATTCACCCCGAATGTCATTTTCTGTGGCCCAAGCCAATAATTCCTGCGCCGTGCCACGCAAAAATTCTTCATAGCGTTTCGTTAACTCACGCGCCAAAACAACCTTGCGATCACTACCCATTACTTCTTGTATGTTTGCCAATGTTTTTCGAATACGATGTGGTGATTCATAAAAAATAATCGTGTCACGTATGGTTGATAACTGCTGTAATTCAGCTAATTGTTCATTATTTTTACGTTTTAAAAACCCATAAAAATAAAAAGGCTGTGGTACTAATCCACTAGCAATCAGGGCTGTCACACCTGCTGTAGCGCCAGGAATCGGCACAACAGTCACATTCTGCTCTACAGCTGCTGCTACCAATTCTTTTCCAGGATCAGAAATAGATGGCATGCCAGCATCACTCACTTGAGCAATATTTTTCCCCTGCAACAAAGCCGTGAGGAGGCTTGGCATTTTAGCCTGCCAATTATGTTCATGAAAACTCGTTTGTTTGGTATCAATCTCAAAATGATTGAGTAATTGTTGTGTATGCCGGGTATCTTCTGCAGCAATGAGATCCACTTGCTTTAAAATAGTTACCGCACGTGGCGTCATATCTTGTAGATTACCGATTGGTGTCGGAACCAAAAACAACGTGCCTGTTTTTGTCAGTTTATCAAAGCTTTTTTGTTGTTGCATAATCATTCTCCTAGCGCAATTGTTACATCCAACACAATTTTTTCCAACCGCGTTTGTAATGATAAGTTCGTATGCCGTAATTTGTCATCTGTTAATAAAGCATCGCTAGCCGCCAACAACTGTAATTTTGTATAATGTTGTGTCAACGTTTTATATAAACCAACAAGTGTCGGAAACTTTAGCAAGTCATCTGACAGTTGACCAAAAACGATCGTATCACGCGATAAGTCGTGCAACCAATTGAAAAATAACGTCTGCTGCTGACTATCTTTCAGCTGATTAATCACTTGTAATTGGACATAGGCAAAAGCCTCAATACGACGTTGCATCATCAGTTCAAACCACTTAAATAAGATAAGTTGTGTATTTTTCTGCCATATATCATTAATGGCATCATCTGCAACCTCATCCAACTGAAATTCGGGCGCTAAGTTCACAATTTGTGCACGTGACCGAATTGTTGGTAACACCTCATTGATATTTTCGGCTAACATAAAAATCACTTGTGGCCCAGTCGGTTCCTCAATGAACTTTAACAGTGCATTACCCGATTCCGCATGTAACGACTCCACTGCATCAAAAATAAAAACTTTTCGTGCGCTTTCCTGAGCAACCGTCGCAAATTCTGGTTTTAAAGCACGAATTTGATCAACTTTCCAAGTGCGATTTGTTCCGATCCCACTTTTAGGTAAACTAGGCTGTGCGATATTAACATCAGGATGATCATGTTCAGCTAGTCGGATCGCATTTCGTTCATTAGCACCAATAATTTTCCATGCTAAATACTGCGAAAAAGCCAACTTTTGAGGTTGACTTGGTCCAATAAATAAATATAAATGGCTCAGTTGTTTATCTTTCAGCAACGTCATAAAATGCGCAACTTGTGTAGGATAAACGGTCTCCGCAATTGTAACAAAATTAGAAGCCATTAGAATTGATGAAATGATTCAATGCTTTGCGTATATACTGTTGCACCGCCAACTTCAACTTCAACAGGATAAATGCCACCATGTTCACCACCAGCATCTAATCCGACAGGGGGAACCATATATTGCTTCCGCTTTTTTGAAACGGTTTGAATTGTATCCAAAACGGTTTGCACACGTTCATCCTCAATAGCAATCAAAAAAGTCGTATTTCCAGAACGTAAAAAGCCACCTGATGTTGTCAAACGTGTTGCGCGTATATCTGCTTTGACAAAGGCATTGCTTAATTTTGTTGTATCTTTATCTTGAACAATAGCTGTCACTAATTTCATAAAATTTATACCTCTCGATATTTCATGCGTTCTAATATGAGTTGACGTGTTGCATCCACTACGTTGTCTAGTGACTGTGTCGCATCCACTATTTTAATTCTATCAGAAAACTTAACCTGTAGTTCTAAATATGTTTTTCGCACTTTTTGATGGAAAGCGAGGCTTTCTTTATCTAACCGATCAATTTTCCCTTGACGATTAGCTTTAACACGAGCCAAACCTAATTCTGAAGGGAGGTCAAAATATATTGTTAAATCAGGTAACAACCCATCAATAGCAAATTGATTGATTTGCCAAATATGATCAACACCTAACCCACGGCCGCCGCCTTGATAAGCTAACGAACTATCAACATAACGATCGGATATGACAACCTTACCAGCTTTTAATGCAGGTAACACTGTTTCCACTAAGTGTTGACGTCGTGCTGCTGTGTATAGCAACGCTTCGGTTCTGTCATCCATCCCATTATCTTCTTCCGGTTGAAGAATCGCACGTATCGCTTCTGATATTGGATTACCACCTGGCTCACGCGTCGAAATTAAATCATCACCCAATGTCTGCTGAAATTCAGCAACTAATTGATTTAAAACGCTTGTTTTTCCGGCGCCTTCTGGCCCTTCAAATGTAATAAATAACGGCTTCGTCATTATTATTGTCACCTTTTCTTGTCATTTAATGACTAACTTGATTGTAACATTTTCCAAATATGATGACTAAAATTGGTTGCGATCTGTTTTTAAAACATGCGTTTGCATATGACCAACTGTTTTTCGGCGTCTCGCTTCTCGATATAAATAATTAAATTTGGCCTTAGTTAACGCTGTTTGAGATTGAATGAGACGAACATTAACTTGTCCGTCCAACAACGCCTCTTCAGAATTTTTTGCTGTATCCCAATCAATTTTCGCTTTATCAATTTGAAATACAAGTAATTCATCATATTCACGACGCAAATTTTTCTTTTTTTTACCAAACATCATAGTTCTGTTCGTCCTTGTACGGCTTTAATAAGTGTCAATTGATCGGCATAATCAATATCAGAGCCAACTGCCAAGCCATGCGCTAATCGTGTCACTTTAATACCGGCGGGCTTCAACAATCTTGCCAAGTACATGGCAGTAGCTTCTCCCTCGGCATTAACGTTTGTGCCTACGATAACTTCATCAATTTCCTGATGCTGGGATAACCGCCTGATTAAGCTAGGTAAATTAATATCTTCGGGACCAGTACCTGCAAGCGGTGATATGACGCCATTTAAAACGTGATACAATCCATGATAATCCCGGGTATTTTCCATTGCCATGACATCCCGAGAATTCTCAACAACAAATACCGTAGATTGGTCGCGTGATGTATCCTGGCAAATAACACATGGGTTCATAGAATTTTCTGTAATATTACCACATATTGAACAAAATGTCAGGTCATTTTTAGCAGAAAGTAGTGATTTCGAAAAATCTACCACATCATCCTCATTCATGCCCAGTGTGTAAAATGCTAATCGTGTTGCTGTTTTTGATCCAATCCCCGGCAACTTTGTATAGCTATCTATTAATTTTGCAATTGGTTCTGGATATTCCATAGTGTAAATAGCGGCACTGGCCGTTCCTTTCTATATCAGTCAATAACGGTCACAATATCATCACCGAATATTTTTTTAGCCTCAGTAACAACAGGTGCTTCTGCAGGTGCCGCATGAGTATCAATCGTGTTTTCAGATTTTTCACTCGTTTGTTGACGCTTCACGCGTGGTAAATCGGTTAATGCTATACTTCTGGTCACCCCAGATTTCAATTCTTGGACGTATGCTGCACGCTGTTGTCGCCAATCATCTTGAGAAATAAAGACCATTTCTATTGGTATTTTCTGTGCTAAAAATGCTGCTGATAGTTTATTTTGAAGATGGCTATCATACAAGGCTTGTTCGAGTAAGGCCGGATAGTCAAAAGCTAATACAACCCCTTCATCGCTAGCTGCAACAGGTTCAGCAATCGTTAAGAATGCTTGCTGTGCAACATCAAATTGGCCAATTAACGTCGACCAAGTACTTTTAAGATGACTCAATGCCTCTCTTTTAGCTCTTGTTAAGATAGCAAATACCGCCTCTTGTCCCGTACGTGCCAATAATGAATCATCCGCATGATTGTCATTGTGTTTTGATAAATTTTGTGACATTGTTGAAGAGCCATTTGATGTGACTTCAACTTGTTCAGCTTCAGTGTCTAATTTAACCGTTGCTGTTTCTTCGACTGGCGATACCCTTACCGGTTCAGGTTCGTTCGCATGTTTTTCTGACAATTGTACGTTTGTAGATGAATGATTGGTACCCGCCTTTTGCGGGGTAACTGTTTGTTTAGAATGCAGCGAGCTAGCCATGCTTAATTTGACGGTTAATAATTCTAAATAAATATCACTCTGGGTCGTTTGCATTAACTGTTTTTGAATATCATCCAGAATAACCATCATAGCTTCAATTCGTGGCATTGCCAGGTCTTCTACCAAGGCTTTTAATTCATCAAAAGGCACAGTAGACTTAATTAAGTCGGGCGCAACATCAACGAGCATGATATCACGTAATAGTCCGAGAATGTCCACCACCAATCGTTGCGCATCCTTACCTTCACGTAAAATATCATGTAGCACCTGCAAACTTGTTGGTGTATCACCCAAACTAATTGCTTTGATATAGGCTAGTAGTTGGGTTGTAGTGGTTGACCCTGTTACTTGTAATGCATTGTTAATCGTCACTTTGTCAGTACCAAAAGCAATAACTTGGTCTAAAATTGACAACGCATCTCGCATGCCACCTTCCGCTACATTTGCAATAATCCGCAAAGCATCATCTTCATAACCAATACTTTGTTGATGTAGAATGTCCGCTAATTGTGCTTGAATAACCAAATTATCAATTCGCTTGAATTCAAAGCGCTGTGTCCTCGACAAAATCGTCACTGGTACTTTTTGTGGTTCAGTCGTGGCTAAAATGAACTTAACATTGGCTGGTGGTTCTTCTAAAGTCTTCAATAATGCGTTGAATGCACTATTTGATAGCATGTGAACCTCATCAATGATATAAACCTTATATTCCGATTCAATCGGTGCATAATCTACATTGGCTAAGATATCTCGCATATCTTCAACACGACTATTAGATGCCGCATCAAATTCAACAATGTCTGGTATTTGTGCGTCTGATGTCTCAGGTGCAATACCATTAATCTCACGAGCAAAGATTTTAGCGGCGGAAGTTTTTCCTGTACCACGTGGTCCTGAAAATAGATAAGCATGTCCTGTTTGATGCGTTTCAATGGCATTTTTAAGTGTCTGAGTGATAACATCTTGCCCAACCATATCATCAAATGTTCGCGGCCGATAAACCCGATATAATGCTTGATATGCCAATGTTATCACCTCCAATAATAATTAAACTACTATGTCGTTTGCTAGCTAGCGTGATGGTATTATCCTCACTTGTTACTTACAAAAAAAGACCGCTATGCGGCCAAATATGTACACAAGCACAGCACCGAACAACCTTAGAGCTGCTACATTCCTGTCCTGACCCAGTTCGAGAGTCGATGCTTGCCTGCTTTACTATTATATCTAATTTTCAAGATTTACGCAAATACTTCTGCCACTTTTTTAACCCACATCGTATGCCATTTAAAATATGTTAAATAGGCTTTTGGAACTAAATATTCATTAACTGCTGCAAAATCATCTACAATTGACACAATCCAACTCTCACGATATTTAGGTAACGCAATTGTTGCACCAAACATATGCTTTAGAATAATGTCTGCTTCTTTTTGACTGATAGGTGTGATTTTTTTCGCGTTTCTTAGCGCAATACGAGGATGAACATAAGCATGCGATCCCTCTTCAAACTTCGTCACACGCCAATCGTAATAAAATAAATCATGTAGCAAGCCTGCTCGAGCTGTTGCTGTCGCATCCGCACCAATTTTTTTTGCAATTATATATGATTGATAGGATACTGAAATGGAATGCCGCAAGCGATTAGAAAAGTGATGTTGTGTATATTGTGCAAGTTGTTGCACCTCATCATGTTGCAATAAATCATCAACAATATTTAAATAATCTTGGTCATGACGCCAAGCATTTGGATTTTGCATGTAATTTGTCCTTTTTATAAGTCTGCTTACATTATAATACGACATGACCGTAATAGTGTAATATTTGCTTATTATTTTTTAGATTGCCGTTTTTTTCGAATTTTTCCAAAGAAGTCTTGTAATAAACGACCACCCTCTGAGGCTCTAATATCAGGGTGTACTTCAACTCGGTGATTCAGACGATCATCTTCCAGCAAATGATACAATGAGCGTGTCCCACCACCTTTACTATCTGCCGCACCAAAATAAACAGTCGGAATTCGTGCGTTAATAATTGCACCGGCACACATAATACATGGCTCAAGTGTCACAAATAGTGCGGTGTTTTCTAAACGCCATGAATTTAGTATGTGATTAGCAGACTCAATTGCTACCAATTCGGCATGCGCTGTCGCTAATTGGTGAGCCTCACGATGGTTGTGAGCACGCGCAATAATTTCATTATCTTTAACGATGACAGCCCCAATAGGCACTTCTCCTGCCTCATCAGCTAATTGCGCCTCATTTAACGCGACCTGCATAAAATAATCGATTTGCTCTGCACTAAATATCGGAATTTGGGTCATAGGTACTCTCCAAAATATAATAACCTTTATCTTTATGAATAATTGTCACATTACCAAATGCAGATAACATATTCTTTTGCGCTGAAGGTGCGCCTTGTTTTTTTTGTAATACCGCAATAAGTTTACCACCTGGTATTAAATGATTAACCCCTTCTTGCAGCATTGCGGTAACAACCGCTTTGCCTGCTCGAATAGGTGGGTTTACTAAGATTAAAGCATATTTATCCGAAATATTATCATACATGTCTGACTGGAATATCTTAACTTGATCACCCACACCATTATTATCAGCATTTTGACGAGCTAAGTCTAATGCACGTTCGTTCACGTCAGACATATCTACCCGTCTATTCAGCGCTTTGGCAATCGCAACACCAACTGGACCATAACCAGTACCCAAGTCCAAAATTTTACCTGATTCGATAGTTGTTTTAGTAAGGGCCGTCAACATCGTTCGCGTACCAAAGTCAACAGTTGATTTTGAAAAAACACCACTATCTGTTTTAAAATGTAATGTATGACTTAAAAGTTTAAAATCAAATGTTTGATAATGATGTTCTGAATTGGGATTAGCTGTGAAATACATTTCCCCAGCAATTTTTTCATTAGATTTGACCATAATGACTCCTTACGTTTATGTACAAAAAAAGAAGCACCGAGGTACCCCTTTTAGTATGGCGAACCATTTATCGTATGTGCTTTCGATAAGCCTAACAATAAAATCTGATTCATCAGTCATAACAGAAAAAATTACTTTACTGTTACTGCTGCGCCTGTTTCTTCCAAAGCTGCCTTCAATTCATTAGCGGCTGCTTCGTCAAGACCTTCTTTAACAATTGAAGGTGCGTTATCAACTAAGTCTTTAGCTTCCTTCAATCCAAGACCAGTTGCTTCACGAACTGCCTTGATAACCTTAACTTTAGCAGTTCCTGCTGAAGTCAATTCTACATCGAATTCTGTCTTTTCAGCAGCTCCGCCTTCGGCACCACCAGCTGCGGCTACAGGAGCTGCTGCTGAAACATTAAATTCTTCTTCGATTGCTGAAACCAAGTCAGCCAAATCCAAGATAGTTGCATCTTTCAATGATGCGATAATCGCGTCTTTATCAAAAGCCATGATTAAATCCTCCAATTTTTTTATGTGTATTTTAATTTTCAAGCGTACCTAACAACTTATTCAGCAGCAGGAGCTTCTTCTACAGGTGTAGCAGTACCATCTTCTTCTAACTTCTCTTGCACTGCCTTAACAGCATATGCAAATGAACGAATTGAGAATTGGAATTCTGCCATCAATTGACCAAGCAAACCTTCGCGTGATGGCAAAGATGCGTACTTGCTAATGTCTTCCAAGTTAGCAATGTTGCCATCGACAACACCACCCTTGATTTCTAACTTTTCGTTGGCGTCAGCAAACTTCTTCAAAATACGTGATGGTGCAATAGCATCTTCTGTTGAGAATGCGACAGCTGAAGGACCGGCAAAAACGTCGTTCAATTCAGCATAACCAGCTTTTTCAGCGGCACGTGTCAAAATTTTGTTTTTGATCACTTCAAGAACAACGCCTTCTTGACGCAATTGGTGACGTAAGTCTGTTGATTGTGCAACAGTCAACCCACGTGCATCAACAACAACAGCTGATGCTGAATTTTTGAATTGATCAGCAACTTCTTCAACTTTTTGTGCTTTAACTGCAATAGCTTTTTCACTCATGATATATATTCTCCTTTCATAATATTATTTTGCAAAAGAAATCCTGCGTACCAAAAGACACACAGGAAAAGTTTTTAAACTTCCTCGGCAGGATATTAAGGTACAAGTACCTCCTGAGTCTTAGGCAAAATGATTTAATTTACTTAATGAGTATATCAAATGAAATTGATATCGTCAAATATTACAATGAATTGACATCCAATGTAACAGATGGGCTAACTGTTGATGAAATTGATACGTGTTGTACGTATGTTCCCTTAACAGCAGCAGGACGTGACTTCAAAACAGTTGTCGCAATTGTTTTGATATTTTCAGCCAGTTTAGCTTCATCAAATGACACGCGTCCAACAGGAACAGCAACGTTACCGTCACGATCTGTACGATACGTTACTTGACCACCCTTAGCATCTGAAACAGCCTTGGTAACATCCATTGTCACTGTACCAGTCTTTGGATTAGGCATCAATCCTTTAGGTCCTAAGATACGAGCAACACGTCCCACTTGAGCCATCATATCAGGTGTTGCGATAGCTGTGTCGAAATCCATCCAACCACTTTGGATTTGTGCAACTAAATCAGCTGCGCCAACAACATCAGCGCCAGCAGCTTCGGCTTCTTTAGCCTTGTCACCTTGGGCAAAGACGATAACTTTCTTATCCTTACCTGTACCATTTGGCAACACAACAGCACCACGTAATTGTTGATCTGCTTGACGTGTGTCAACGTTCAAATTGAAAACAATTTCAACAGAAGCGTCATAGTTAGCGTAATCAAGTTCTTTAACTAGTGTTACAGCATCGTTCAAAGCATAGTTCTTTTCAGTTTCAACTTTTTCCAACGCTGCAGTATATTTCTTACCATGTTTTTGAGTCATTATTCTGCGTCCTCCTTGATTGCTGTACCTTCAACAGTCAAGTCAACACCTTCAACAGTAACACCCATTGAACGCGCTGTACCTTCAATCATACGCATAGCTGCTGTCACATCGTTGGCATTTAAATCATCCATCTTGTTTTCAGCAATTGCACGAATTTGATCCAAAGTAACGTTTCCGACCTTCTTAGTGTTGGGTTCTCCAGAACCCTTTCCTACGATCTTACGTAATTGATCAGCAGCAGGTGGTGTCTTTGTAACGAATTCGAATGAACGATCATCGAATACAGAGATTTCAACCGGAACGATTGAACCTGCTTGGTCTGCAGTACGCGCATTAAATTCTTTTGTGAATTGCGCGATATTAATACCGGCCTGTCCCAACGCTGGACCAACTGGTGGTGCCGGCGTTGCTTTAGCAGCGGCAATTTGTAATTTAACAACTGTTGTAACTTTTTTAGCCACGATTTTTTCCTCCTCGTGTTGTGGTAGACGCAGCTTAAGTGCTGCTCCCACGCATGTCGATGACATACCTGTTAATTATACAAAAATAAGCACATTTTTGCAACATTTAATCATTAATTATCTAAAACAGTATCCACGTCAGCAAAATCTAATTCTGTGGGTGTTTCACGTCCAAAGACTTCTACTGTTGCTTCTAATGTCTGCTTTTCTGGGTCAACAGCTGTCACTGTCCCCTCCATGCCCGAGAAAGGCCCTGCAATAATTTTGACAATTTGACCTGCTTCAACATCTAGCGTAACAACTTCACGCGTAGACATCCCCATACGTTTCATTAAAAGATCAACTTCTTCAGGCATAAGTGAATTTGGTTTTGAACCAGCACCGTGCGATCCCAAGAAACCTGTAACACCCGGCGTGTTACGAACCACATACCAAGCCTCATCAGTCATGTTGTAATCTTGAGGTGTGGCCATTTCAACCAACACATACCCTGGGAAGTCATTTTCGACAGAAGTTTTCGCTTCACCATCCTGAATGGTGGTGACTTCTTGTTCAGGCACTAGAATACGGAAAATTTGTTCCGTCATCCGCATCGTTTGTGTACGTGATTCTAAGTTAGCCTTAACCTTGTGTTCATAACCAGAATAGGTATGAACAACAAACCATGATTTTTCAATATCGTCCGTATTATGGACTGGTATCTCGTTATTTTCTTGTGGTAAATCGTTATTTTCTGACATGATATTAAGCGCAAAGCGTCCCTTCATTTTTTGATATAAAAAAGAACTCCCGTTTAAAGAAGCTCTTTTGCCGTTAACACCAGTATACTATAATTCTAATCGTTATGCTATCAATTCATGATGAAACTAAAACCGCTTTGCAAAAGCCAATCAACGCCACCTAAGAAAAGTGCAAAGATAACAGAAACAGTAATTACCGTCACCGTTTCTTTTGAAGCTTGATCTTGTGACAGCCAAGTCACATTTTTCATTTCAGTAGCAACATTTCTAAAATATTTCAACATTAGTCGTTAACCTTTACTTTGTTTGTTGGTGCAATGTGTGTTTACCACAGAATGGACAAAACTTCTTAACTGCAAGTCGTTCTGTACGATCTTTTGATAATGTTAATGTGTAGTTACGTGATCCACAAACTGTACACGCGAGTGATACTCTTTGACTAGCCATATCTGATTCTCCGTTAAATTCTTCTTCTAGCATAACATTTAGTACTCTAAAACTCAACGTTGCGCGACACCATAAAGTATCAAATCAAGTAATTGTTGAATTCGTTCTGTCATTGTTTGTTCATTGTTAATTGCATGAAACTCACTGAATAAGGGTGCCAAACTAGTAATATAAAACGAACTCGCAATTTTAGGATCAATGTGATGACGTAATTTAATGGCTTCCTGACCAAAAAATTGCGCAATGGGCGCAACATAGTCACGCCCAAATACAGCGCCCAACTCACGTTGACTTGCTGAAGATAGATCCGAAAAGCTGCCGTGAATTAATGTAAAGACGTCCCGCGGATGACGAGTGACAATCACCTGTGTCATATCAACAAGCTGCGTAATAGGCTGCTCATATGTCTTAGCCAATACCAATTGCATATCAGTGGCAATCTGCTGACCCACACGCTTAATCACCTCAACAAATAATGCCTCCTTATCACCAAAATAATGATATAGAGCTGGTTGTGTCATGTTAAGCGCTTTGGTTATATCCCGCGTCGTTGTTTGCGCATAACCTCGCGCCAAAAAAAGCGTCGTTGCCGCTAGTAAAATTTTTTCGCGCGTTGCTTCACTTGTTGTTCTTGTGACCATACAATTATTTTACACCCTTTTCAGTTTGAAAAAAGTATGACTTTCGCCATACCTCTTAAGTTACTCGTAATGGGGTTATCTCACTTATGACTCACTCAGTTCATTTTTTAAAATTTGACGTTGCTGAACACGGTAATAAGTGACTAACAATATAACAAATACCAATAACCACAAAATTAATATCATCACCTCTTGTTGCACATTACCACCAAATACTAGTCGTTTAATCGCATTATTTAAGGCTGTCAACGGTAAAATATTATGGACGAATTTAAGGATACCTGTTGACATAGCGATTGGTGTTGTCGTTATCGTAAAAATTGCCTGCAGCAACATAACCGCCAACGCAAGCCACCAACCAGTTTGACCCATCACTTGTTTCAAATACAAAACAATACTCATCATTGCCAAAGATGCTAACAACGTCACACCAGTGACAGACCAATAATTTCCAATTGAGATATTTAAAACCATCGTGCCAAACAACATTAACATGATGGCCAAAGTGTTTAATACACCAGCAATTTGAAAAGTTCCCCACCATTGTTCTAACGCTAAAGCTTCTTTTTTAGCAGGTTTTAGGGGTAACATCAGACCAAATAACATGGCTAACATTGTGACCCCAACGACTAAGACATTAGGCAATATCGTTTGTCCACCTTGTTTAATCGGTTGAATATCTGTCGTATCAAAAGATAAGATTTGTGATAACGGTGAGATATTTTGGTTAGCTGTCTGCTCACCAAGCATATTTTTAAGTTGGGAGGCAATTCGTGATTGCCTATTTTGGATATCTTTAGCACTTGATTGAATAATACCTGTGCGATCACTCAATGCTTTTGTCTGACTGAGATTTGCTGAAATATTACTAATTCCGCCAACAACGGTTGTTTGCATCGCGTAAGAAACATCATTAATCGCTACAGCCATCTCTTGAATTTTAGTGGTATCTCCTGCATTCACAGCATCATTAAGTTGCGCGGAGTAAGTTGCCAATTTAGTGGCTTCATCATTAGCTTTTTCTTGAAGGTCATTTGTCGTTTGTTCATTTATGCCGTTACCTACAGCCTGCAAGTTAACTTGTAAATCATTGGCTTGCTTCGATAAATTTTGGCTTTGATTAGTCAGATTTTTTAATACTGAACTATTAGCCATACCAACTGACAATAATGTATTTTCGCGATTTAACATGCTGATTAGTTCACGCTGGATATACTGTGATGCAAATTGACTCTGCCCACTAGCAATCAGTTGTTTAATGCTAACACTTTTACCAGATTTTTGAGCAGATGCTAGCTGACTGGTAAAATTAGTTGGCATAACAACAACAGCACTAACATTACCGTGACGCAAAGCTGATTCTGCTTGCTTCTGTGTGGTATAGTTAATCGTTTTAAACGATTTAGCTTGGTGTAATGTACGTGAAAAATCATCACCAATATGACGTTTTTTATCGCGGTAGCGCGCCCCCTTATCCAAGTTAACAACTGCAACTCGAAGTTGATTAACTTGTTGTGACGTGTGGTTCGTCACACTTAAAAAACCAACAACAAATAAAATCGGAAGCATTGTTGCAACTAGCCATTTAACTAATTGCCTTTTATTTTTAAATAAATATAACCAACTTGACATAAAAAACCTCTTTAATTTACTAGATATACTTTACTAGCATAACGATAAAAGAGAATTTTAGGGACATCTTTATAAATTTTTATGACTTTTAACACAAATTTTGGTCATAATAAAAATCCAAACGCATGTTTGGATTTATCATTTTAATTTAACGTTCTGCAGTTTCAAGCAAACCATACTTACCATCTTGGCGCTTGTAAATCACTGAATCAGTATTTGTTTCAGCATCTTGAAAGATGAAAAAGTCATGTTCGAGTAAATCCATTTGTAACGCAGCTTCTTCTGGTGACATTGGTTTCAAATCAACTTGCTTTGTACGAACAATTTGCAACGCATCATCATCAACCTCTGCAGCTGGGATTTCATCGTTAGAATCGATACCTTTAAACCCGGTTTCACGTGATTTACGGTTGATTTTAGTCTTATACTTACGAATCTGGCGCTCCAACTTTTCAGACACAGCATCCACAGCTGCATACAGATCTGGATTTGTATCTTCTGCGCGTAACACAACATAAGGCAATACGATTGTTACTTCAGCTTTACCAGAATTATCTGATTTATAGGTGCGCAAGTTAACGTTGGCACGAGACTTTTCCTCGATGTAACGATTCAACTTTGTCAGACGCTTCTCCACATACTCACGAAGTGCGTCAGTCACTGCGATATTTTCGCCACGTACATTATAATCTAACATAATTAATTCCTCCATTGAGTTACTACATTAATTATACCACAGGTGTAAGCGTTTTCTGTAAAAATCTTCATTTTTTCATATTTATCGAGCCAAAGATAAACTTTTCACATTTTTAGCACCTAGTTCGTATAATAAATCGGCGGCATGAAATAAAGTATTTCCTGTCGTATAAACATCGTCAATCAATAATATTTGTTTACCATGCAGCGATACGTGTTCTTTAACAGTAAAAGGCTGCTCTCGTGTCAAACGTTCTTGTCGATTAAATTGAGATTGATGCGTCTTTTGTGTTGCCCTGACTTGCAGGATTGGTTGATACTTAATTCCTGATATTAAACCAGTAGTTTGGTTAAATCCTCGCGTAGACATCGTATGGCTGCTTACTGGAATAGGTACAACTATATCAGCAACTATAGTATGTGCTTTTTGGATTAACTCATGATTAAAAATCTCACGCAAAACGTAATCACCATTGAATTTATACCGCTGCATAAACTGACGCATCGCATCATTGTATTGATAGAGCGCTTGATGATTGAGCAGTTGTTTCCCTTGATTTTGCCAGCGCTGGCAATCATAACATAATTGTTTCGTATCTTGGCTACGACCACAACCTATACACCCTGTTTTAATTAATGAAAATGTTGCTTCACAAGCATGGCACATTTTTCTGTTCGACCATTTTATAAATCCAAATGTTTGCAATAATGATACATGATCATCAAAAAATGCTTGACATAAACGACAAGTCATAACCTACCTCCTAAAAGCTTTCCTCGCCGATTCATTTGCTTTATTTGACGTTGTGCTGCTTTTAATTTAAACGTTGTATGTTGAATATAGGCCAAAACAAGGCCAGTTGGTCGGTCCTTGCTACGGCCAACTCTACCAGCAATTTGAACCAGTGCATTCTCACTAAATATAGCTTCATCTGCACCTAAAATGAAAACATCAATTCCTGGAAATGTCACACCACGTTCTAAAATAGTGGTCGTAACAAGGTATTGATACTTTTCATCTCTCATTTTTTGCACTTTTTCTTGTCGCTGTGGATCAGTAGCGTGAACATAAGCACCGTTGATATCTGGAAAGTGTTTTTCAATCATCTCAAACACAGATTTCAAATCTGAGACTTTTGGCACAAAAATTAAAAAACGCCTGTCATATTGCGTCAATTGTCGTATTTGTTTTAAAAATGTGGTAGGCAACTTTTTTCGCCAATTACTAACAATTTTGGTTGTCAACATTGGCAATAAGTGTTGATGGAATCGCAATGGTAAATACGATGCCAATAGCTCGTGATTCTTGACACGTTTTTGAAGTGCTTTTGTCGGTGTTGCACTGAGGTAAATGAGCGCACTATGGCTTTTTCGCGCATTCTGAACAGCATGTTCTAACATTTTATCTCCCGCATAAGGAAAACTATCGACCTCATCCACAATTAATAAATCAAATGCCGACTTAAAACGTAACATTTGGTGCGTTGTGGCTAACACTAACTGCGTGTAACGATAAGCTTCTGTCTGTGCTCCATGCAGTACAACCATATCCGTCTGTGAAAAAGCTTGTTGTAGGCGTGGTGCAAGTTCAACAATCACATCAATCCTTGGTGATACAATTGCCACACGCAACTTTTGTTTCAATGCTTGATAAATGACCGGAAATAACATTTCTGTTTTACCAGCACCCGTAACAGCCCAAATGAGATGCTCACGTTGTCGTGCAAGGGTTTCAATAAGTTCCTCACTGACAACTTGCTGTTGCGTAGTCAAACGTCCTTGCCACGATAATATCACCTCTCCTGTAAAATCATTTGGCTCAGGATATGATAACAACACATCATGAGAACTAACGCGTCCTAGAGATAAACATACTTGGCAATAGAAATGGTTGTTAGGTAATTTTTCATTATTTTTTTGACCACAGCGCTGACAAACTTGATCGATGAACGCTGGTGAGGCATGCTGTTGTTCTGATGACAAAGTTATCTTAGATTGAACAATTTGACGACCATAATATAATTTCATACTGTATAATACGATATATGTCAGACTATCTCACAATTGCACCCCATACTTTTTCTTGGACACAAGACATTAAAAAATCACGATTTATTTTAAATATATCACGCATTGATTCTGAGACATCTGCCCAGTCTTTTGTTGACGAAATCCGTAAAGCGCACCCTAAAGCAGCTCATCACGTGTTTGCTTACGTTTTAGGTGATAATCATCAAATTAAACGTTATTCTGATAATGGCGAACCCAGTGGTACAGCTGGGGTTCCCATACTAGAAGTATTACAAAAAAACAATTTGCATGATGTTGTTGCCGTTGTCACACGTTATTTTGGCGGTATTAAACTAGGCGCTGGTGGCTTAATACGTGCTTATGCTGGTACAGTAGCGGAAGGTGTCAAAATAGCTGGCTTCGTTATGCGTGTCACCCAACAAAAAATAGCGGTTACAGTAGACTACAAAAATTCCGACATGGTCACTTACTGGCTTTCAAACCACAATTATCAAATTACAGCGACAACATACGATACTGCGGTACATCTTATCATCCCCGTATCTGCTGATAAACTAGATGAATTTCAGAATGACGTCACAAATGTATTAGCCGGCCAAGTCACTTTTGAAATTGGTGAAGAAACTTTCTTTGAAATTCCGGTAAAATAAGCTATAATTAAATAGTTATGATCTGCTAGTGTAATGGATCGCACGCAAGATTCCGGTTCTTGAAATCCGGGTTCGACTCCCGGGTAGATCATATAAAAAAACAAGCCTTTAACGTTAAGGCTTGTTTTTTATTTCGAGTCAAATGACACGATTATCCTATAAAGCGCTGTTATCATGGTAAATCCTCTGCATCCATTGTCATTGCTGCCGGCTCTGGCGAGACAACATCATGACCTGTATTGGATGAGATTTGTTCAAAAAGCACACCTTCTCGCAAACCACTTTGCGAAAAGATAACTTGTTGCCCTTCGGTAAACAGGAGTAACTCAACTAATGGTAACAAACCACCAACAATGATGTCTCCTCGTTCTTTGGCGAGGCCAGGCATTTTTTTACGACCATCCAAATCTTTTTTTAAGATGTCACCATAAATTGATGCAACCTCTCGGATATTCAGATGATAGCCATGAACAGCCATATCTTGAATTTTTTCCTTCTTACGGCTTATCTTAGCCAATGTACGATTACTGCCACCAAGGGCAATAACTGGCATATTCTTTGATTCATGTAACCACGCAATATCACCAAAAAGCTGGCGCAATGCAACAATGGCTTCAAATAACTCACTAGCTAATATATTATTCTTCCCTAAATAGGCTTCAGAAATATTAACGGCTCCTACAGGCAGACTCACAGCGTGTACTGCTTGCTGATTTCTAACTAAAATAATTTCTGATGATGCACCACCGGTGTCTAAAATTAACGCGTCGTTGATTGGTAAGGTATTAATCACACCAACATAGTCAAAGTGCGCCTCTTCTTCACCAGTTAAAACACGCAAATCAAATCCCATTGTTTCTTTAAAAGCAGCTAAAAATTCCTCTTGATTACTTGCTTGACGAACGGCAGCTGTAGCCACCGCATAGACTTCTAAATTATTAACTTGGTAAATAGAAAGTGCTTGTTTAAATTTGTTCAAAACAACCATCGTACGGGCAATTGCTTCCGGCTGCAACACCTTATTTGATCCCATACCTTCTGATAAACGTGCCATTTCTTGAAATCTGGCTAATACTTCGTAAGATCCGTCTCTATGATAACGGCTAACTGTCATTCGTACTGAATTAGATCCTAAATCAACTACTGCAATCACTGTCATGATTCATTTCCCTGCTCTTCATTTAAGAATGGATTATTTAATGGTTCAAATTGTTGTGTTGCTGCCGCTAAACTTTCCAGTTTGGTCTGCTTATTTTGTTGTATTAAACTATCACTAATAAATTTTTCTTGTGAATTTAATGCTACCACACCCCGACGATCTTTCTTAACAAAACCACCATCAGCTTGTAAAACACGTGTTTTAACATTATCATCCCACATTGTTTGAAAAATAGCCAACACTTTATCTCTAATGAGCTCATTTTTAAGTGGGAATAACAATTCAACGCGTCGATTTAAATTACGGGTCATTAAATCTGCTGATGATAAATAAACTTTGGGGTTTCCGTCGTTTTCAAAGCTATATATACGACTATGTTCCAAAAAACGACCAACGATTGAATGTACTTCTATTGTGTCACTCACTTCTGGTAGGCCAACCTTTAACATTGTAATACCACGGATTATTAATTGCACCTTCACACCAGCGTAACTGGCCTGATACAAGCGACGAATCATTTGTTCATCTGATAACGAATTAAACTTCATTTTGATTGCTGCCGGTCGACCAGCCTTAGCATTGGTAATCTCATTATCAATTTGTTCGTAAATAAATTCGCGAATACCATCAGGCGACATATGCAACTGATGGAAGTAACCCGGATCAGAATAGCCCGTTAGTATATTAAAAACTGACGCAACATCTGCTCCCAATTCTGAATCGCTCGTTAAAAGGCCTAAATCTGTGTAAAAATTAGCCGTAACATCGTTATAATTCCCTGTTCCTAAGTGTACATATCGTCTAATGGCATCGTCCTCACGGCGAACGACCAAAACAACTTTGGCATGTGTCTTCAAACCACGCAAACCATAGACTACGTGAACACCCTGCTGCTCCAATTCACGCGCCCAATGCACATTATTTTCTTCGTCAAAACGTGCTTTGATTTCTACTAAAACTGTCACTTGTTTACCACGTCGTGCCGCATCCCCAAGTGCTTTAATAATTGGTGATTTACCAGAAACACGATATAATGTCATTTTAATTGCCAAAACCTGATCATCTTGAGCTGCCGTTTGAATAAATGACACGACTGACTTGAAAGAATCATAGGGATGGTGTAATAAATAATCTTGTTGCCGAACACTGGCAAACAATTGATCTGGTACTAAATCCGAATCAGTATATCCTGTAAAAGACGGAAAATGTAACTCTGGTGCCGTTATTAACTTGAGCCATGCACTCAAAAACGTTAAATCAATCGGCCCATTCACACGATAGGTTCGTTCCTCATCAACATGCAACAATTTAATCAATTTCGTCATCAAAGATTTGCTGGTTGTGTGTGATAAGATAACACGAATAATGCGACCACGCTCACGCTCCTGTAACTTCGACTGAACGTCTTGTAAGATATTAGGAGTATCCTCATCGTCGGCAATATCTAATTCCATATCTCTTAGGACATGGAATACCATAGATTCTTTAATCGTGTATCCTGGAAAAAGTGATCCCAAAAATAGTTGAACAATATCTTCAATCAGAATATATTGATTTTCTTCTGGTAGCGCAATAACACGCCCTGATGTCTCTGGTACCTGTAAAACAGCAATGTATTTTTCTGACTTTTCATTTTCTTTTTTAAGCCGAACCCCAATATTTAAAGTATCGTTTGCTAAAAAAGGAAACGGCCGTGTTGAATCAATGGCCATGGGCGTCAATACAGGAAGCAATTCTTGCTCAAAAAATTGTTTCAAAAAATGATACTGCGTGGTAGACAAGTCAGCAGCACGTAACAGCTCAAAGCCCTCACGTTTTAAAGCAGGCAGTATACTACGCGTTAACACCTGATATTGATTTTTAATCTGTTGACCTGCGACAAGTGATATTTGATCCAATTGCTGTTTAGGCGTTAATCCCGATGCATCTACCTTATCAAGTCCTATCATTACTTGTTGCTGCAAACTTGCAACGCGTACCATGAACCATTCATCCATGTTTTTTTGCGTGATAGCTAAAAAATTAGCGCGTTCTAGTAGCGGGTTATAGACATCTCTTGCTTCTTCTAACACACGATCATTAAATGCTAACCAGCTGATTTCACGGTTAACATAATATTTTGACTGCTTAAAATCAACCATTACACTCTTCTTCCTTTCCTCTTTAAGCTAATCGGCAAACCAAATACAGCTTCAAAAAAAACAGCTTTTTGATCGAAAGTATAAATTTCTAGTTGCAGATCAGTGACTGATTGACCAGTAATTTTAATACTTTTATCCGTCACTGACACCGTTAATTTATCAATTTTTTGTAATCGGCTATCATCTAGTGCATCAGCTAGTCTTAATAACGCTGCAAGTTTAGCAATTCTTAAACGCTGTTGCGGTGAAAAATCTTGCACTGTACGTAAAGCGCTATCGGGGGTTTCAGCACTATGGTAGCGCGCTATAGAAGCGATCATACGCTGTTCCACTGTTGACAAGCCATGAAAGTCAATGCCTGATAAAATCTCCTCTGAATATTGATAATGCCTCTGCGAATTAATAAAGCTGCCAACATCATGCACTAAGGCGCTGACCCCAAGCAGTAAACGATCACGCTTATCTAAATGATGCACTTTTTTCAACCGATCAAATAATTGTTGCGCATACTTTAACACGACTTCACGGTGTTTTTCTTCAACCATGTATCTGTCTGCAATACCACGAGCAGCCGTAATAATGTCATCCTCATCGTGAATGTCCTTCATCGACAGACCATCTAACATCGTTAAATCGCTAATTTTAACCTCATCAACTGCTATGGCAGTCATCACATTCATTAACAGCAACATTTCCGTTAATGCAAAGGGCACATCATTCAAATCAATCGCATATTTATCGATAATAGCTTGGTCATTCATACCAGATAAATCACTAATGACATTTTTAATCTGTTTTTTTGAGATATTTTCCCAATGTTTTTGTTCGGATAAAAATATATTTTGCGCAGCAGTACCACCTAGTAGAACAAGCGTTTCAGTTGGTTTAAACGGCGGTAACATATGCCAAAAATCAGCCAATTTACTATTAATAAACTCTTCAGCAAGCTCAGTTACTTGTGCGACTTCAACTGACATCTCATTAATCGATTGTGCTAATCTCACTGGACCAATTGCAGAATGTTGTGAGAACTCGAAACGATTTTTTTCAAAGTAACCTAAATCAATCCGATTCGAACTCATACCAAGCACAAAAGTATTTTTAAGAGACAAATTTTGTTGTAATTTATCTGATTGTCGAACAGCTAATTGGCGATAATAACTTTCTTGATTGCCATTCAACCAATTAATTTTCAGACCCGTGGTACTTTCAATTTGATCAGCAAAGTATACAGCATTTTTAACCTGCGACAATGCTTCACTGCCAAATAATTGCACATCTATTACAGCATAGTCTCGCAATAATTGTTGAAATCGGTGAATTTGTTCCAACGCACGGCGCATGATTTCACTAGTAAATACTGATGCATTAATATCACTTTCATTGAACTCACGATGAACATTCTCAAACTTTTTATCAGTTCTTGTATCTATAATTTGTAATGCTGCCACACTAGAACTTAATAATATAATTCCCTTTAATTTCGCCATATCGACCTCAATTATCTATTTATACTCAGTTTATCATATGAAGTTAATGTTTTTGATGATAAACATATAGAAAGGTTACATGTTTTGTAAACATAACATTGCGTTAGTCATGATATTTCCAATTACATGTCATTTCATGATCATTAATGACACCCATAGCTTGTAGATACGAGTAAATTGTTACCGGTCCAGTAAATTTGAATCCTCTTTTTTTCATATCTTTTGAAATGGTTTGAGATAACTCATTTTGATTAACAACATCTTGATAGGCCACAACGTGATGATCAATCACCCGGTTATCAGTAAAGTGCCACATATACTTAGAGAAACTACCGAATTCATTTTTAACATTTTGTATCGCATTTGCATTAGTAATTGTTGCTGAAATTTTCATACGATTGCGAATAATATTCGGATTCTCTTTCAATTTTTGAACTTCTGACTCACCCATATGACTCACTTTTTCAATATTAAAATCATAAAACACGGACTTCAACCCTGGTCGTTTTTTTAGTGAAATTTCCCAACTTAAACCTGCTTGAAAAATTTCTAATGTGAGTAATTCAAATAACAGACGATCATCATCACGTAAAGGATGTCCCCATTCTTGATCATGATAAGCCACCATGATATCTGTTTCTCGATATTTAGATACCCACTGGCAACGTTTTACATTTGTTACAGCCATTTTGATCCCCATTTCACGTCAAATAGTCGCTTTACGACGATATTTCTAAATTTATGTACTAAAAAAGTCACCCCAAAAAGGTATGACTTTAAAATAGAGCTTATTACTTGCTTTGAATTGTTTCACGTGCAGCAGCTGATAAGTTATAGAATGAATGAATACCCTTATACTTAGCAGTTGTGTCTAGCAATTCTTCGATACGGATTAATTGATTATACTTTGCAATACGATCAGTACGTGACAATGAACCTGTCTTGATTTGTCCAGCATTAGTAGCCACAACCAAGTCAGAAATTGTTGTGTCTTCTGTTTCACCTGAACGGTGTGACACAATAGCTGTGTAACCAGCTTCCTTAGCCATTTCAATAGCTTCGAAAGTCTCTGTCAAAGTACCAATTTGGTTAACTTTGATCAAGATTGAGTTAGCAGCGCCCATGTTAATACCTTTTTCAAGATATTGTGTATTAGTAACGAAGAAATCATCACCAACTAATTGGACTTTCTTACCTAATTCAGCGGTGATTGTTGCCCAATCTTCCCACTCATTTTCATCAATAGGATCTTCAATTGAAATAATTGGGTAACGATCTGCCAAATCTTCAAGGTACTTAATGAATTCAGGTGTTGTGAATTCTTCACCAGTTGACCAACGTAACTTATATGTCTTTGTAGCAGCATCATATAATTCTGATGAGGCAACATCAACAGCAATAGCAATATCTTTACCAGGCTTGTAACCTGCAGATTCAATAGCACGAATCAAGTATTGTAATGGCTCTTCATTATCAGCAAAATCAGGTGCAAAGCCACCTTCGTCACCAACTGAAGTTGCTTTACCGTCAGCTTCCAACAACTTCTTCAAAGCGTGGAATGTTTCTGCACCATAACGAATAGCTTCCTTAACTGTTGGCGCACCAACAGGCATAATCATGAACTCTTGAAAGTCAACCTTATTAGCTGAATGCGCACCACCATTGATAACATTCATCATTGGTGTTGGCAATACGTAAGAATTTGCACCACCTAAATATGAGAACAATGGTACGCCTAATTCGTCAGCAGCGGCACGGGCAGCAGCGATAGAAACGGCCAAAATAGCGTTTGCACCCAACTTACCCTTGTTTTCTGTACCATCAAGTGCAATCATAGCTTGATCAATTGCACGTTGGTCAGTAACATCAAACTTACCAACCAAAGCCTTAGCGATAGCATCGTTAACATTGGCAACAGCCTTTGTTGTTCCCTTACCGCCAAAACGTGACTTATCACCATCACGCAATTCAACAGCTTCGTGTTCTCCAGTTGAGGCACCTGAAGGCACCATACCGCGACCGAAACCACCTAATTCTGTAATAACTTCAGCTTCAAGCGTAGGATTTCCACGTGAGTCAAGGACTTCGCGTGCGATAATATCAGTAATTAAAGACATGTGTATAATTCTCCTTTGGTTTATGGTTCTATACCATGTATATTATATCACAGAGAGATGATTGAAACACAGTTTGTATTTTAATTATTTCACGATGGCGTTGTCATCGCAACTTGCATGGCTTTCTTTAAACGATATTGCATCTGCTCTAAACGCCTCGTTTTATCGTTTTTGTTCTGATCACCTACACCAATGATTTGCAAAACTGCTTGCTTAAATTCTGGTGTTTTAGCGACTTCTGTCGTACTTAACATATCACGCAGTAAACATAACTGTTCCGGATTATAAGTATCTGTTCCTAAATTAAACAACGTTCCTGCGTCATCACTGCTTTCTGACACCATTGTTTTTTCAAATTCAGCTTTAGCTGTATAGTAAGATCGAACTATGTCTGTCGCATGATTGGATAGTGCCGTAATATAATAAGTTGAAAACTTAGCACGTGGTTGTCGTGTATCATACTTCGTAACGCACTTGATTAGAATGGCTAAACCATCTGAATACCAGTCATCAGCCGTAATTCGACTACTAATTTTTCGACGATGCACATCATAAATTGCACCTCGAAGATGTTTAATTAAAACATCATAAGCAAAGTCATGCCCTTTTTGTGCAGCACGAACCGTTGCGAGTAAATTATCTTTCACCACTTCTATTCTCCCACCATAAATGTGATCAAAGTGAAAAAAAATAATTAACACTTCAATCGCCAATTATAATGGATTTCGTGAACTAAATCCTTGATAAATTAATAAACTTGCTGCGACACTAGCATTTAGACTTTGAACATGACCAATCATTGGAATGGTCAGCATACTATCCACTTTTTTCTTAAGTAATGGCGATATGCCTTTCCCCTCATTACCAATAATCAGTGCCGTTGCACCTGTAGCATCCCAATGACGATAGTCCTCACCAGCCATGTCAGTGCCAAATACCCAAAGACCACGATCCTTTAATTCACTCACTGTGTTGACCAAGTTGGTCACTCGCGTGACAGGTACATGTTCAATTGCACCTGTGGATATTTTAGCAACTGTTGCTGTCAACTGTACTGCACGACGTTTTGGAATGATGATACCATGAACACCTGCAGCATCAGCCGTTCGTAAAATAGATCCTAAATTATGTGGATCTTCAATACCATCCAAAATAAGGAAAAATGGTTCAGCCTGATGTTTTTTGGCATTTTCAAATAAATCATCAATCGTGGCATAATTAAATGAAGCCACACTCAGTACGACACCTTGATGGTTACCACCATCTGTCAATTCATCTAGTTTTGATTTTGGTGCCTGCTGTATGACTAAGCCCTTTTTCTTAGCTAGTTGTGTCACTGAATGACGTATTTTATCTTGTAGGCCTGTTTGTAACCAAACTTTATTGATTTCTTGCGTGCCTTTGAGGGCTTCAACACTTGCATAGTGGCCGTAAATAAATCCCGTCTCATTAGGTGCTTGATGTTCACTTTTCATTTGCTTGCTCTCCCTGATTCTACCTGTAAAAATATCCAACTCATTAATTCACTTAAACGTTTTGTTTGCCCCGAGAGGTACAAAAATCCAAATAGTGCTTCAATACCTGTTGAAATGCGATAGGTAACGACATCTGTATTTTTCGCCTTAGTATGCGACTTAGCATTTCGGCCACGTTTAAAATAAATAAATTCACCTTCAGTTAGGATATTATCTGTCATCATCCACTCAAAAAGTGTCGCGTGTGCTTTAGCCGAAACATACTGTTTACTGCGCTTTTGAAGATCATTAACTTTCGTTAATCCTAAAGAGAGCAAGTGCTGACGCACTTCAAGTTCATAAATTGCATCACCGATATAAGCCAACGATAATCCATTCATTTGTTCATATTGTAAATTCTTCATATTTCTATTATACGCGAGATTCTAGTATTGCGTATAAGTTTTGTGCGTTCTGCAGAACAACTATTTTAGTGTAAATCAAAAAACCAATTATACCTATAGTTTTGGCATAATTGGTATCATTTTTGGCATAACTGGTTCACTTATTTTATTTAGTGGTCATGTCAGTATCTCCGGTGCAGAATTGACATATTTATTAGTATATATTATTTGTCATCTAACGTAAAAAGTCTCTCTAAATTTTGATTTAGAGAGACTTTCACTTGATAATAAATCTATCAATTAACTACAAGCAATGATACTAATAACATGTTTATTCTTCAAATGTTTTTGCAACATCATCCAATTTTGGAATATCAGGCGTTGCAACATGATCAACATCAGGTTGTGCAATAACATCGCCAACAACCTTGCTCTTGATTTTACGATATTCTGCCATACCAGTTCCAGCGGGAATGATTTTACCAATGATAACGTTCTCTTTCAAACCTACCAACGGATCATTCTTTCCACGAATAGCTGCGTCCGTTAAGACACGCGTCGTTTCTTGGAATGATGCGGCTGACAAGAATGAATTTGTTTCCAAGGCCGCTTTAGTAATACCAAGCAACACTGGACGAGCGGTCGCTGGCACTTGTCCAGCAAACAAAGCTGATTCATTAGCACGTTTAAAGTCAGCAATGTCCATCAACATACCTGGTAATAGGTTCGTTTCGCCTGGATCCATCACACGAATTTTACGTAACATTTGACGAATCATAACTTCGATATGCTTATCAGAAACTTCAATACCTTGCAAACGATAAACTTTTTGAATTTCCGTTAACATGTATGATTCTGTCGTTAATGTATCAGTTACAGCAAGCAATTCCTTAGGATCTACGGGTCCCTCGCTAATTGCTTCACCACGCTGGATATCATCACCTTCAGCAAAACGCATGCGCGCTGCTAATGGTAACGTATACGTACGTGTATCTGTTTCACCTTCAATGGTTACAGCTTTTGTACGTTCGGCTGGATTTTCTTCAATCGCAACAACGGTGCCTGTGACTTCAGAAATTTCTGCACGTCCCTTAGGAATACGGGCTTCAACAATTTCTTGGACACGAGGCAAACCTTGTGTGATATCGTTTCCACCAGCAACACCACCCGTATGGAAGTTACGCATTGTCAATTGTGTACCTGGTTCACCAATTGATTGTGCGGCAACTGTTCCAACAGCTTCACCAACTTCAACCTCTTCACCAGTAGCCAAATTACGACCATAATCGAGCACAGACACACCATGTTCTGTTGTTGATGTAAAGACTGAGCGAATCGTCACTTCTTCAATACCTGCAGCAACAATTGTTTTGGCAACGTCTTCATCAATCATTTCATTACGTGAAACAATCTTTTCACCAGTTTCTGGATCAAAGACAGACTTCATAGCATAACGTCCCAAGATACGATCGTACAATGGTTCAACAACTGACGTACCATCCATGATAGCCTTAACAGCGACACCACGGTCAGAATCATTGTTCCATTCACGTACAATAACATCTTGCGCAACATCAACTAATCGACGTGTTAAGTAACCTGAGTTAGCAGTTTTCAAGGCCGTATCAGACATACCTTTACGGGCTCCGTGAGTAGAAATAAACATCTCCATCACGGTCAAACCTTCACGGAAGTTAGCAGTAACAGGCAATTCAATGATTTTACCACCAGGTCCAGCCATCAAGCCACGCATACCTGCTAATTGAACGAAGTTTGAAATGTTACCACGAGCCCCTGAATCCTGCATCATGAAAATGGGGTTTGTTGGCTCAAATAAATCAATCAATTTATCTTGAATAATATCTTTTGCTTTTGTCCAAATTTCAGTCACACGTTGATAACGTTCATCATCAGTGATCAAACCACGACGGAATTGTTTTGTAACAGTAGCAACTTGCTTATGAGCGTCTTCCAAAATTGCAGGCTTCTCAGTCAATTCTGTTACATCATTCATTGAAACTGTCAAACCAGACTCAGTTGACTTTTCATACCCAAGATCCTTCATACGATCTAGTAATAGCGACGTTTCTGTCACCTTATATCGCTTATAAACTTCGGCAATAATATCAGATAAGAAGCCTTTTTTAAAGGCGCTTACAATAGCTGTATCAGCCAAATAATCATGTATATTTTCGCCAGATTCAATAAAGAAATTATCACTGATACCCTTAAAGTTATCTTCAGATGGTTCATTAATATATGGAAAATTAACTGGTAATATTTCGTTGAAAATCAACTTACCAACTGACGTAATCATAATTTTTGAGCGTTGTTCATCTGTAAATGGCTTTTCAGATGGGAATGAAGCAGTTTGTATACCGATTCGTGTATGATAATGAACAACTTTACTTGCAAAGGCTATTTTTGCTTCTTCTACAGAAGAGAAAATCATTCCTTCACCTTCACGGCCAACTTCTTCAGCTGTTAAGTAATAGTTTCCAATAACCATGTCCTGAGATGGTGCCACGATTGGCTTACCATCTTTAGGTGCCAAAATATGACCAGCAGCGAGCATTAACAAACGTGCTTCTGCTTGCGCTTCATCAGATAAAGGCACGTGAATAGCCATCTGATCACCATCGAAATCAGCGTTATAGGCTTCTGTAACCAATGGATGCAAACGCATTGCTTTACCTGAAACCAAAACAGGTTCAAAGGCTTGAATTCCCAAACGATGCAATGTAGGTGCTCTGTTCAAAAGAACAGGATGTTCTTTGATCACATCTTCCAAAACATCCATCACGTCTTCATCAGCCTTGTCAATCTTACGTTTAGCAGATTTAACGTTTCCAGCTAACTTACGTGTTGTCAGTTCTTTCATGATAAATGGTCGGAACAATTCAATTGCCATTGGACGTGGCAATCCCATTTGATTCATCTTTAAGAATGGGCCGACGTCAATAACTGAACGACCTGAATAGTCGACACGCTTACCTAACAAGTTTTGACGGAAACGCCCCTGCTTACCCTTCAGCATATGAGAAAGGGACTTCAAAGGACGATTTCCTGGACCAGCCACTGGACGACCCCGACGACCGTTATCAATCAAGGCATCAACAGCTTCTTGTAACATACGTTTTTCGTTCTGAACAATAATACCTGGTGCATTCAAATCGAGCAAACGTTTCAAACGATTATTACGGTTAATGACACGACGGTACAAATCATTTAAATCGGATGTGGCAAAACGCCCACCTTCCAATTGAACCATTGGACGTAAGTCTGGTGGAATAACTGGAATAACATCCATTACCATCCATTGTGGCTTATTATCAGATTGGAAAAAAGCTTCTATAATATCTAAACGGCGCACCGCACGAACACGCTTTTGACCAGTTGCTTCTTGTAATTCACGCTTGAGTTGATCTGCTTCAGCCTCTAAGTCAACATTGGCTAACAAATCTTTAATTGCTTCAGCACCCATGCCTGCCTTGAAACTAGCACCATGTTCGCGTTTTAGCTCGCGATACTCACGTTCTGTCATTAACTGCTTTTTTTCGACAGGTGCGTCACCAGGTTCAATGACAACATACGAAGCAAAATAGATAATTTCTTCAAGTGAACGTGGTGACATATCGAGGACAAGACCCATTCGTGATGGAATACCCTTAAAATACCAGATATGTGTAACAGGCGCAGCTAACTCGATGTGCCCCATACGTTCTCGACGAACTTTTGATGATGTTACTTCAACACCACAGCGATCACAAACAATCCCTTTATATCGGATACGCTTATACTTACCACAAGCGCACTCATAATCTTTTGTGGGTCCAAAAATACGTTCATCAAACAAACCATCTTTTTCAGGTTTGAGTGTGCGATAGTTAATCGTTTCCGGCTTCTTTACTTCACCATAAGACCATGAACGGATCTTATCAGGAGAAGCCAAACCGATTTGCATGCTTTCGAACTTATTAACATCGATTGCCATCTATTTGCTGTTCCCTTTCGTTATTTATGACGTAAACGCCCAATAACAGATGACTTCACGTTTGCTATAAGCTGTTTTTAATTATTTTTAATTAAAAACACCTGACAACAAACGTGTTGCATCTGCATGACACGTTTTGTCTTATATTAAGTTTAGTCTTCAGTATTATTTTGAGCTTCAACCTTTGAGAAAGCGGCTGCAACTTCATCATCTTCTTTGTTTAACAAATCAGGGTTCGAACGTACAAGCTTTTCAAGTGCATCAACTGGCAAAATTGAATCATCTTCGTCCATTTGACGTAATTCAACTTCACTACCTGCACCGTCCAACACTTGCATATCCAACCCAAGTGCCTGTAACTCCTTAACAAGCACACGGAATGATTCAGGGACACCTGGACGTGGAATTGGCTCACCCTTAATGATTGATTCATAAACCTTTACACGACCTGCAACATCATCTGACTTATATGTCAAAATTTCTTGCAACGTATAAGCGGCACCATAAGCTTCCAGTGCCCAAACTTCCATTTCACCGAAACGCTGACCACCAAATTGCGCTTTACCACCCAAAGGTTGTTGGGTAACAAGTGAGTAAGGTCCGATTGAACGTGCATGAATTTTATCATCAACCATGTGGGCCAACTTCATATAGTGCATAACACCAACACCAACACGCTTATCAAATGCTTCACCAGTGCGACCGTCGTAAACCACTGATTTACCATCTTGTGGCAATCCAGCTTCACGTAAAGCAGCCTCAATCTCATCATCACTAGCACCATCAAAGACCGGTGAAGCGACATGAATACCTAGCTTTTTGGCAGCAAATCCAAGATGTAGTTCAAGTACTTGACCAATATTCATACGTGAAGGCACACCCATGGGCGACAACAAAATATCAATTGGCGTACCATCTGGCATATATGGCATATCCTCTTCAGGCACAACAACGGAAACAGTTCCCTTGTTACCATGACGACCAGCCATCTTGTCACCGACTTGAATCTTACGCTTTTGTGCAATATAAACACGAACCATCATATTCACACCAGGCGCAAGTTCATCCCCATTTTCAGGTGTATAAATACGGACGTTTTGAACAACACCGCCACCACCGTGAGGAACACGTAATGATGTATCACGTACTTCACGCGCCTTTTCACCGAATATGGCATGCAACAAACGTTCTTCAGCTGACAATTCTGTCACACCCTTAGGCGTCACTTTACCAACCAAGATATCACCGTCATGCACTTCAGCACCAACGCGAATAATACCATCAGCATCTAAATCCTTTAACTGATCTTCACCAGTATTAGGGATTTCACGTGTCATTTCTTCCGGTCCGAGTTTTGTATCACGTGCTTCTGAATCATATTCTTCGATATGAATGGAAGTATAAACGTCTTCACGAACCAGACGTTCGTTTAATACAATCGCATCCTCGAAGTTATAACCTTGCCAAGTCATAAAGGCAATTAATGGATTTTGCCCTAAGGCTAACTCGCCCTGCTCCATTGAAGGACCATCAGCCAAAACTTCATCAGCTGCGACATATTCACCCTCGTGAACAATTGGCTTTTGGTTATAGTTTTTACCGCCATTTGAACGACGGAACTTCATCAACTCGTAGTTGTCTAATTGACCGTCCTCGCGGCGAACACGAATTTCATGTCCATCAACATATTCAACAACACCTGCTGCACGAGAAATCATAGCAACACCTGAATCATGCGCAGCTTTATATTCAATACCTGTCCCAACTAATGGTGAATGAGGATCAAGTAGCGGTACAGCCTGACGTTGCATGTTGGCACCCATCAAAGCACGGTTTGAATCATCATTTTCCAAGAAAGGAATTGCAGCAGTTCCAACGGAAACAACTTGTTTAGGCGAAACGTCCATATAATCAATACGATCGATTGGTGTTTCGATGTTCTCTTCACCAAAACGTGCCATAACTGTGTCCTTAACAAAACTACCATCTTCATTCAAAGGTGAGTTTGCTTGCGCAACGATATAATTATCTTCTTCATCGGCTGTTAAATAGTCAATTTTATTGGTAACCATATGTGTTGTCCAATCAACACGACGGTATGGTGTCTCAATGAAACCATATTTATTAATTCGACCATACGTTGCTAGTGAGTTGATCAAACCAATGTTAGGGCCTTCTGGTGTTTCAATTGGATCGATTCGACCATAATGTGTGTAATGCACATCTCGTACTTCAACACCAGCACGATCACGTGTCAATCCACCAGGTCCAAGAGCTGACAAACGACGCTTATGGTTCATTTCACCTAATGGGTTCGTTTGGTCCATGAACTGTGACAACTGTGATGAACCGAAGAATTCCTTAACGGCCGCCACAACAGGTCGAATGTTGATTAACTGTTGTGGTGTCACCGTATTTGCGTCCTGAATAGACATACGTTCACGTACAACACGTTCCATACGTGTCAAACCAATACGGAATTGATTTTGTAACAACTCACCAACTGAACGAATACGACGATTTCCTAAATGATCAATATCATCAACGTTACCAATACCTTCTTGTAGGTTCAAAAAGTAGTTCATACCAGCCAATATATCGGCTGGACGAACCGTACGATCATTTTCATCAATATGACCATTGCCAATCAATAATAACGTTTTTTCAGGATTTTCAGGTGATTCTATTTTGATTTTTTGAAGCATGATAGGCTCTTCAAGCACTGCATCGCCTGAAGGTGTATAAGTTGTCGTCTTAAAGTCATCGCGTTCCAAAAACGGACTCAACTTTGACATGACTGTCTTATCAACTATTGTGCCCTTTTCAGCAAGCACTTCACCTGAATCAGGATCAGCCAGTGTTTCAGCCAATGTTTGGTTAAGTAAACGTGTCTTCAATGACAGCTTTTTATTAATCTTATAACGACCAACTGACGCTAAATCATAACGTTTTGGATCAAAGAACCGAGCCACCAAAAGCGCACGTGATGAATCTGCAGTCTTTGGTTCACCTGGACGTAGTCTCTCATAGACATCTTTCAAAGCTTCTTCAACACGCGAATCAGACATATCTTTATGAACATCTTTTTCCAAAGTCATATTTAATGCGTCGTATTGATCAGAAAAGATATCAAGAATATCAGAATCAGAACCGAAACCAAGTGCACGAACCAACTCAGTCATCAGCAACTTACGTGTGCGATCAATACGCACGTTAGCAATGCCCTTAGCATCAGTCTCATATTCTAACCATGCGCCACGGTTCGGAATGACTGTTGTCCCATAACGTGGACGACCATTTTTGTCATTTTCTTGGTTATAGTAGATACCAGGAGAACGTACCAACTGTGAAACAATAACACGTTCCGCACCATTAATGATAAACGTACCTTGTTCTGTCATTAATGGAAAGTCGCCAAAGAACACATCTTGCGACTTGATTTCACCAGTTTCGTGGTTAGTCAAACGCAAAGTTACGTGTAATGGTGCTGAATAGTTGGCATCGTGTTCACGTGCCTCATCAATATTGTACTTTGGTTCCATTAACTGATAATCAACGTATTCCAAAGAAAGCGTGTCTTGGAAATCATCAATTGGCATAATGTCGCCAAACATTTCTTTAATACCAGCGTCTAAAAACCATTGATATGATGCCGTTTGAATTTCAATCAAATTCGGTACATCAAGAACTTCTTTGATACTAGCATACGAACGACGAGTACGATGCTTACCATACTTTACTAAATGTCCTGCCACATTTATCACCTCGCTTGTTTATCACTGTGTTTTGTTTATTACAATTTGGTTACAAAAACGATTTTTGAACCAATTCCACTGCCGCCTAGGCACAAAAAAAGCAATCGCCGCTGTTTCCGCAGACAACGTTTGCTTCAATATAAAGGTATTGCGGACAATATTTCGCAAAATGCCGTATTTATTCACAGTATTACTATTACTAATTATACGCTTTTAACACATTTTTGCAAGTCCATTACCCGAGTTTAATTTGCCTATTTCAAACGTGATCTACGTCAAATTCTGGCACATTTGGATCATGTGCAATTGCGACTAATTTTAGAAATTTGTCGGGATCTAATGCTGCCGTCCCAACTAATACGCCGTCTATGTCACTTTGAGCCATAATTTCTCTCGCATTGTCTGGCGTCACTGAACCACCATATAAAATACGCACTTGTTCTGCAATAACAGGAGAATACAGCTTGGCTAGGGTTTGGCGAATGAGATGTGCTGCCTTTTGTGCTTGATCAGCACTTGCCGCTTCACCAGATCCAATTGCCCATGTTGGCTCATAGGCAATTGTCACATTACGAATTTGATCGACAGAAACACCTGCTAATGCCGCAGCGACTTGAGCCACTGAGGGTTCAGCATCCATAAATTGTGCATAAGTACTCATGTCCTCATCAACATCAATAATTGGCCGTAACCCGTTGCGCAATGCAGCAGTAACCTTTAAGTTTACGGTTGAATCAGTTTCATTAAAAAATTTGCGACGTTCGAAATGACCAATTAAGACATATTTTGCGCCAATATCTCGCAACGCTTTGGGAGAGGTCTCCCCCGTATATGCGCCACTGTCTTCCCAGTGTACATTTTCCGCAACAACATGTATTGGCGAAGCTGCGGTTGCACGCACTAAATCAGCCAAAAACAAATCTTGTGCCGCAATTCCAGTCTCAACAACCGCTTGATCTGGCACTTTACCGTCGACTTTCTTTAAAAAATCAACCACATCAGCCTGTAATTTATTAATTTTCCAATTAGCCACGACAAAAGGGACGCGCTGTTCTTTATGCATTTTAGACATTATTTATCACTGCTCCTTAGCATCATAAAAATAAACGCTGCTTCAATTAGCAACAAAATTGCAGTATACTCTGGCGCTTCATCCAGTAGATGGAGCACCGCAAAACTAACAATTAAAACACCCAGCCCTATACTCGTTTTAACTAGTGATTGATAATATTTACTACGGGTCAACTGTTCTGTTAAATGGCGATTTTTTTCGGTTAGTTCGGATACATCTAATTTTAATGTTTCTAGCTCATCTAGCAATTGGTCATTTTCTTGTTGCATTGTATTAAACACAACACGTGGCACAGTGTCATCGAGTTGTGGTTCATTTGTTTTTTTTGATCGTTTAAAACGTAACATTTTATTCTCCATTATCTTTATTTTACCACAACCCACTGAGTTAGAAATTTAATGTCAATCGCTTCTTAACATCATAAACTAACTTACAACGAATAAAGTCAGAGTTACCTGCTATTCAAGCAAGATAGTTACTGTATTTTTTCTGTATAACAATTATACCAAATACTCAACAGCAGTTGATTTACAATTATTGGCCTTTAAAAAGCACTATCGTCCCCTTGCCTGCTCGGACTGATGATCAATTTAGTGTTATGATAAAATCAAAATATATACCATATTGATAATAGACAAATAGTTTTGTCAGAAAGCGTTGCTAAATATGACAAGTGAACAAAAAGTTGAACAAATGTTAGATGATATGAGTGTCGCATTTTCAGATTCGGATATCAAAGCTAGTCCTGAATTACGTGATATCATTTTTAATTATGCTAAAGAACTGGATAGCAAGCGAGACTACCATTTAATCGCTTCTAAACTCGTTAAAAGATTTGTCATGTATTACTGGGAAACAAACAAAGAATTGCCTCCTGCAGCCATCAGATTACATAATCAAGTGAAACCATACGCAACACGATATGACGGTATCGCCATATCAACAATGCTGTTACCAACTTGGTTTTAGCCAAAAAGCGGTATATTGGACTAAATCCAATATACCGCTTTTATATCAAATAATGCAGCTAGCGGGAGTCGAACCCGCACGCCCTTAACGGGCACAGGATCCTTAATCCTGCGCGTCTGCCAATTCCGCCACAGCTGCATAACCTTCATGACAACTCTATAATTTTATCGTTAATAGTGCTACTTGTCAAGACACGACATATTATGAACGCTGGACTGGAGACTTTTTTATAGTTATTATACATTTTACTTGCTTATTTTTATCAATATGGTACACTAGGTTTGTAATAAAAGTTTTTGATTTTGATTTGTTTTTCTCGGAAGGCGCTCAAGTACCAATTATTTAAGTTACAAAATAAAATCATTGGTGGAGCACACCAAAGGAGAAACATATCATGGAAAAAGGCACAGTAAAGTGGTTTAACGGCGAAAAGGGTTACGGTTTCGTAACTCGTGAAAATGGAGAAGATGTTTTTGCACATTTCTCAGCTATTCAAGGTGACGGCTTCAAGACTCTTGAAGAAGGTCAAGCTGTTGAATTCGAAGTTGAAACTTCAGACCGCGGATTGCAAGCTGCTAACATCACAAAGTTGTAAGATTAGGTTCTGATACTTTGAAAACTCGCTTAGGCGAGTTTTTTTGTGACCTCTTTTCGTGGTATAATATAATCGTTAAATTAAACACAAACTAAGGAGTTTAGCAAACATGGCTAAGTTAGTATTAATCCGTCACGGTCAAAGTGAATGGAACGCATTAAACTTGTTCAACGGTTGGGTTGACACAAAGTTATCAGATAAAGGTATCGCACAAGCAAAAGAAGCGGGCGAACTCTTGGCTACTGAGGGTATCCAATTTGATCAAGCCTATACATCTGTTTTGACACGTGCCATCACAACACTTCATCTAGCATTAGAAGAAGCTGGTCAATTATTCATCCCAGAGGCTAAGTCATGGCGTTTAAACGAACGTCACTATGGTGCTTTACAAGGGCAAAATAAGGCCGAAGCTGCCGAAAAGTGGGGAGATGAACAGGTCCATATCTGGCGTCGCTCATATGATGTTTTACCACCATTGTTGGACAGTTATGAAGAAACCGTTGAAGTGCAAGGCAAATCATATCCTGCATTCGACCGTCGTTACGCTGATGTTCCTGAAGGTGAACTGCCATTAGGTGAAAACCTTAAGATCACTCTGGAACGTGTTTTGCCTTTCTGGGAATCAGATATTGCTCCCCAATTAAAAGCTGGCAAAAATGTTGTGATTGCCGCACATGGTAATTCATTACGTGCGCTTGCTAAGCACCTTGAACATATTTCAGATGATGATATTTTAAATCTCGAAATTGCTAATGGACAGCCTCTAGTTTACGATTTAGATGACTCGTTAGAAGTTATTTCTAAAAAAACATTGAGTAAGTAATTAAAAAAAGTTGTCAGCACAGTGCTGACAACTTTTTTTAAATTGTTTTCAAATAAAAAGAGGAACCTTTCGATTCCTCTAGTATTGCCCCTGCTGGATTCGAACCAGCGCATGTCGGTACCAAAAACCGATGCCTTACCACTTGGCGAAGGGGCAATAGTTAATTTATTTAGCCGTTAACTATTAGATCGGCTATGGGAGCGGTAGGATTCGAACCTACGAACCCGAAGGAACGGAGTTACAGTCCGTCGCGTTTAGCCAGACTTCGCTACACTCCCATATCTCAAACAACTATATCATCATATCAAATTTATGAATGGTTGACAACCCCTGTCGCATAATCTTTTTCTAAATAATTGTATTTTACTGTCTTAATAGTCTTGTGTATATTGCCGTCTTTCATTATACTAGAGTAAGGTAAAAATCCGTATTTGGAGTCGTATATCAATGATTGTATCTGTTAAGAACAAACAACGCCGGCAAGCAATTATTAGTTTTATTATTGCCATTCTACTAGGTGTACTTATTAAATTTAATGTCATATTCCCAATTGCCATTGATAACATCGTTCATGGTTGGTTCGCGCATATCCAAACTAATTTTGGTGACGTCATCATGGCTATCGCTACTTTCTTGGGTAATCCCGTCGTCGATGTTACGTATGCGCTAATTTTGGCTGGTGTTTTAGTTATTGCCAAACTTCATGTCCCAGCAATTTGGACAGTCGTAACAATATTACTTGGCGATATCTTTCTGACGGTTGTTAGATTTTTAATCAATCGTCCAAGACCAGTTGGACATTTACTTGCGGACAGTTCCTCATCATTTCCAAGTACGCATGTATTCGGGCTGTTTGTGATTATTTTTATCCTTGCAATTCTTGTGACACCAAACATTAACTCCCTCTACACTCAAATCATTATTAATTGGCTTAGCTTATTGATTGGTTTAATGACAATTATGAGCCGTGTTTACTTCAATGCACACTTCTTAAGCGACACTATCGCTGCAGTTCTATTCGCCTATGCTTGGGTTATTTTATCAGCAACTCTTTATCCTAAACTAGCGATTTTCTTACAAACACACATTTCAATATTTAAACATGATGAAATTTAAAAAGTCTAAAGTTATCATTTAAATGATAACTTTAGACTTTTTAGTTTGGTATAAACTAATCATTACCGATATTGTAATCGTCTTCTTCCATAGCTTCAACGGCGCCCAACAAGTAGCCATTCCCTACACCTGAGAAAAAGTCATGGTTAGCTGTCGATGTTGAAATACCATTCATAACGACAGGATTAACATCTTCTGCCCCATCGGGAAACATAGGCTCTTGACCTAAATTCATCAACGCTTTATTAGCATTGTATCTTAAAAACGTTAATACTTGCTCTGACCAGCCGAGATCATCATATAACTCATGTGTATACTTTTCTTCATTTTCGTATAATTCGTATAGCAAATCATACATCCAACTTTGTAAGCTTTCTTGCTCTGCTAATGGTAGCTTATTAAAGCCAATTTGAAATTTATAACCAATGTAAGTACCATGAACTGATTCATCGCGAATAATAAGTTTAATAATTTCAGCAACATTTAACATTTTATTATGCCCTAGAAAATATAATGGTGTATAAAATCCAGAATAAAACAAGAATGTTTCTAAAAATACCGATGCAATTTTTTTCTGTAACGACGTCCCTGTTTGATAAATATCATTAATACGATTGGCCTTGTATTGCAAAAACTCGTTAGTATCTGCCCAATCAAAAATGGCTTCAATTTCTGATTTTTCATTTAATGTTTCAAAAATGGATGAATAAGATTTAGCGTGAACTGATTCCATAAACTGAATGTTATTTAGAACAGCTTCTTCTTTTTGATTAACAACATCCAGTTTCAATTGTGCCATACCATCTTGTGATTGCAAAGTATCTAACGTTGTCAAACCGCCAAAAACTAGGTTCATTGTTTGACGCTCTTGATCTGACATGTTACCACGCCAATTCTTTAAATCATTTGAAATTGGAATCCGTGTATCAAGCCAAAACTGTTGAGTCAACTTTTCCCAAGTCGCCTTATCAAGTTCATCTTCGATCGTATTCCAATTAATTGCCGTATATGAGTTGTCTTTTAAATGTTCCACAATTATCCTCCAAATAAAGGTTTCATAATATTATAAGCTTTTACTGCATCAAATTGGCTACCGCGTAATTCGTATGCAAACAACATTGGTACTTTAAACTTATCTGCATATCTTAACGCAGTTAAGTTAAATTGTACATTAAAATTACGATTACCTGAACCAATAACACCTTTTAAATAGTGGCTATTACGCCCAAATTCAATATATTCACCCAAAGCATTGGTAAAATTTTCAACCACATCCGGCCCTGTCCCAGTACCACCTGTCAAATACGTTGGTACGATAGCAACATAAGGTGTTGTTTCATTGGCATATTCTGTTTCATCACCTATCATGCGTGCTTCAAGCTGATCTCCGTTGCTTTCAGCGATTGTCTTTAGTTTGTCAACAAAAGATTGTGTATTACCTTCTGTCGACGCATACAAAATACTGATTCTCGTCATAACTGTTCTGCCCTTTAGCCAAGTTTCTTTTACATATGTACAAAGCAACCCATTAAATGTCACTCATGATTGCTTTTTAATACTAAATTGAGCAACTCTCACACTCATTCACACCAGATTCTTGATTGTCATCTGTAAACGTTCGAATATAATACAATGACTTAATGCCTTTATTAAAGGCATAATGACGCAAAATTGTTAGATCCCGCGTTGTCATTTTATTCGTGCGATTATTTTTCCATTCATACAAACCATCAGGTAATGTTGAACGCATAAATAGTGTTAGTGCCATTCCTTGGTCAATATGCTCTTGTGCGGCTGCATATACATCAATGACCTTACGCATATCCGTATCATATGCCGAGACATAATATGGCATGGTCTCATTATTTAGACCAGGTGCTGGATAATAAACTTTTCCAATCATACCTTCTTGACGCTCTTCAATCTTATTGACAATTGGCAACAATGTTGCAGTTGTATCATTAACATAAGAAATAGAACCAGTTGGCGCAATAGCATGGCGATACGCATTATACATACCATATTTTGCAACATCATCACGGAGTTGAACCCAATCATGTTTAGTTGGTATGTGATGTTGTGCAAATGCCTCAATAACTTTATTGGTTTTAGGTGCCCAATCCGTTTCTAAATATTTGTCAAAATATGAACCATTAGCATAAGTTGATTTGTCGAATTCAAAGAATTTTTCATGACGCTCCTTAGCAATAGCTACAGAGGCTTTGATTGAATAATAATTCAGAGTCATGAAGAATGTCGATGTGAAATCCAAAGCCTCATCATCACCATAATACATTTTATTTTGAGCAAAATAAGCAGCAAGCCCCATCGCGCCCAAACCAATCGCATGCTTTTCATGATTTCCTTTAGCAATAGAGGGCACAACATCTAAATTAGATGTGTCGGATACATAAGTTAACGCACGAACCATTGTATCAACTGATTCACCAAAATCAGCTGTTGCCATCATATTGACAATGTTAATTGAACCCAAGTTACAACTGACATCTGACCCTAGACGTGTATACTGCTGACCATTATCAATATCGGAAGGTGTCTGGACTTGTAAAATTTCTGAGCACAGGTTAGATGACACAATTTTACCAGAAATTGGATTACTACGGTTAGCAACATCGATATTGATAATATATGGGTAACCTGATTCCTGTTGTAGCTTAGATATTTCTTCTTCTAACGTTCGTGCATCAACTTTATATTTAGTGATTTGATCATTGGCAACCATATTATCATATTCAGCCGTAATATCAATGTAGTTAAAGGCTTTACCGTAAACTTTTTCAACGTCTACTGGACTAAATAAATACATCACATCATTTTTCTTGACCAACTCGTAAAATTTATCAGGCACAGTTAAGCCAAGAGACAGCGTTTTAACACGTATCTTTTCGTCAGCGTTTTCCTTCTTTGTTGATAAAAATGACATAATATCAGGATGAAAGACAGACAGGTAAACAACCCCAGCACCTTGTCGTGCACCTACTTGGGAGGAAAATGTAAACGAGTCTTCTAATAACTTCATAACTGGCACAATACCACCAGCAGAATTAGCGATTGCCATCACTGGTGCACCGGCTTCGCGAATATTTGAAACATTGATGCCGACGCCACCACCCATTTTTGATAACTGTAAAGCTGAATTAATCGTCCGTCCAATCGAGTTCATATCATCAGATGTTTGAATAATGAAACAAGAAACTAATTCACCGCGTCGCGCGCGTCCAGCATTTAAAAAGCTTGGTGTCGCTGGTTGATAACGTTGATGAATCATCTCATCGGCTAATCTCAAAGCTAATTCTTCACGACCATCAGCATAAAATAGCGCGTTCATGGCTACACGATCGACATATGTTTCTACATAATGTTGCCCATCATTTGTTTTCAACGCATATTGATTATAGAATTTAAATGCTGCCATAAAAGATTTAAAATTAAAGTGTTGCGCATCTAAATAGGCATAAAGTGATTCAATAAATTCAAAACGATACTTTTCAATAAAAGTGCGCTCTAAAAAATTGTTTTGGAATAACCAATCAAAACGCTCTGATAAAGAATCGAATTGCATCACGTTTGGCCAAACGTTTTCTTTTAAAAAGGCATCAAGTGCCTCTTGATCTTTTTCAAGTTGAATTTGATTATCCTTAGGAATATTCACTTGGTTGTTCAAGTCAAAATAAGTGACCTGATCTAAATTTAATTCTTTTAATGGCATAAATTCCGTCCTCTTTAATCTGAGATTGATGATAATTTGAAGAAACAAAAAAACATCGGTTGATTACCTCACGATGTTGATTGCTTTAAGTTTAAGCTGAGATTTTCTTTAATACATCTGGACGAAAACCAGAGAACTTTGGCATGCCCGCAACAGAAACTACCGGTGTTTGGCGGAATCCATCTGCCTTTAACGCTTCAACATACTTTGTATCATCTTCAATATTGATTTCCTTAAAAGGTACACCTTGCGCTTCTAAAAACTTCTTGGTCATTTTGCATTGCACACAATTGTACTTCGTATATACTGTTACATTTTCCATATAAACTCCTTGGTACTCATTTATTTTTTAAGCTATTTAAACTAACTATCATTACTTGTAATTCTACCTGCTTTTTTAATTTTAACAAGGACAACATGCGTCCTTGCAAACAATTGTTCGATAGAATGTCGTTAAATCAATCACTACAACAGAAATCCAATTTGAAATTTAACAAATAAAGAAACGAACAATTAAAAGCCTTTACTATCAGTAATTACAGCATACATCATTAAACGAATTTCAGCAATTAAAATTTATAAAACTCGCCAAACACGCGTCTTATTGCAGTTTATAATTCACAGATGATAATCTCAGTAACAAAACTTACGAATTGATGTTCGCTTTTATTAATAATTATTATTTTTAAATTGTATATCGTTCGTTTTTTATAAAACTTATATTTTTGATAATTAACTTAGCATTGACGCTATTTTCTGGTATAATAGCGGATAGTTACACTAAGAAAAGAGGTTTACGAATTTGGATTCTGGTCCGTCTATGCTCCTTAACTTTGCTATCATCGTTTTGGTGCTTTTACTTGCTATTTTATTTACACTAACAGAATATTCTCTGGTTAAGGTGCGCTTGAGTGCTTTACGTGATTTACAAGAAAATCGCGACAAGCCCTCAAAAAATATTACAAATGCCATTCATATGGTGACACATTTAACTGAATATCTATCAACTGCTCAAGTTGGTATTACACTAACTAGTCTGATTTTAGGATGGATTGGTGAAGAGACTGTTGCTAACATTATTCTCAATTCTGGTATACTACCACCTGAATATGCTCGTGCCGTTGCTTCAGTTTCAGCAATGATTATTTTTACAATTGTCCATGCTGTGTTTACCGATTTGGTCCCAAAAAACATTGCCATTGAATCACCGGTAAAAGTGTTATTATTCATTGTTCGTCCAGTGCGTTTTTTCCATATTACGCTGTTCCCAATGATTTGGGCGCTAGATCACTTATCGAACGGCATAACGCATCTGCTAGGATTTCGAACAGATGGTGAAGAGGACATTTATTCTCAAACTGAGATTTTATCTTTATCTAAAAATGCTGCTGCTGCTGGAGAATTAGACGCAGAAGACTTAACATTTATGAAGCGTGCCTTTGAGATGAACGATAAGGTGGCTGTTGATATCATGATTGATCGTACTTCTATGACTGCGGTTGATGTTAAAACACCGATTTCCGACGCACTTAATTTGTACCTACAAGAGCGATATTCCCGTTTTCCTGTGATTGCAGATAATGATAAAGATAAGGTGTTAGGCTATGTCTTTAATTACGACTTAGTGCGTCAATCACGTATTAATAGTGCTGATCCCGTATCAAAAATTATGCGAGATATTCCAGCTGTTCCTGAAAACATGGATTTGCACGATGTCATGGATGAAATGATCATTAAACGCTCTCCTATTGCCATTGTTGTTGATGAATATGGTGGTACAAGTGGTTTAATTACTGATAAAGACATTTATGAAGAGCTATTTGGTACTGTTCGCGATGAAATAGACGATGTTTCAGATGACTATATTGAAAAATTAGGTGATCATCACTACAAAGTTTCTGGTAAAATGACGCTTTATGATTTTGAAAGATATTTCAATCAAAACGTTAAAGAACTTGAAGAAAATGATGCCGTCACCCTAACAGGTTATGTGTTAAACGAAGATCCCGAGTTTAGGGCTGGTGATACCATGAAAGTTGCCAATTTTGAATTAACCGCATTAGATTATGATAACGCTTATATTTCTCAGTTCACTGTTAAAGTTTCTCCTACACCTCGACAAGATCGTAATAATAACGGCATTTTTGATGAGGATGAAAACAAGACAAAAATTGAGGCATCTAAATCCGCTACAAATTAAAACCGCCTAGGCGGTTTTTTTATATGTTTCATGTTAAAATGAGGATAATTAATTTTTTAGGAAGGATTATGTTTACGTTGTTATTTAACGTCACATTAAGCATTTATAATTATGGCTATTAATCTTTATATGGTTCGACACGGGGAGACCTACTTTAATTTTTTACATCGTTTCCAAGGCTGGTCTGATGCACCACTCACATCAAAAGGTATCCAACATGGTCTTGATGCCGGTGCTCGGCTAGGTAGTATTCATTTTGATGGTGCTTATTCTTCTGATTTGACACGTGCTATCCATACTGCACGCTATATTTTAAAAAATAATCAAGCGAAGTCCCCCAGTGAACCTACTGAACTACCCGATTTTCGTGAACAATTTTTTGGATCATTTGAAGGTATTGACAGTGAAGTAGTCACAACAACCTTAGGTGCTTATCAATCAGAGCCGTTCAATACCTATTCAGACTTTATTACGGAATTGGGTATGGCTGAAGCAATGGACACAATACACCAGGCCGATCCATTTAAATTTGCCGAGAATGATGAACAATGGTGGACAAGAGTGTCTCATGGTTTTGAAGACATTCGTTCACGTCATCACGATGGCGACAACGTTCTCATTGTGTCACACGGTACAACTATTCGTGGTATTGCAGACAAACTAGACCGGCATGATCTGGCTAGTAATTCTGTCAAAAACGGTGCATTAATGCGCATTGAACTCTTACCAGATACAGCAACTATTTTAAGTTTTAACGATGACACAACAGTCTTTTGATGGACAACACCTTCAAAAACTGATAAACTAGTGATAGATTAAATAAAGGAAGTGCAATACATTGTTGAACAGATTTTAAGATTCCGTATATAAAAATAGCGTCACTTTTTGTATGCACATCTTGAGATTGGTTCGTCATTTTGCCTTTAACACGTAAAATACCCCCAGTCTCTAACAGACCATTGGAGGTATTTTTTTATGACACAACAGCACTCAAACTTGAGCACCGCTCGCCAAGTATTTTTGGTTGGGCTGACCAGTAATCATGGTAATTCTACTTATGAAATGACTGAATTAGCCAATTTAACACGAGCAAATAATTTAACACCCGTTGAAACATTTACACAAAAACTTGAACGTCCTAATCCAGCTACTTATTTTGGTAAAGGAAAGGTAGAAGAATTAGCAGAAGCCGTTAAAACATACGAAGTTGACATGATCGTGGCCAATGATGAACTATCGCCTTCGCAAATACGTAATTTAGAAAAAGCAACACAAGCAACTGTCTTAGATCGTACCGGCCTCATTTTAGATATTTTTGCTCAGCGTGCACAGACTAAAGAAGCAAAATTGCAAGTCCAATTAGCACGTTTGCAGTATCAATTGCCGCGACTACGTACTAGTATGTCTGTTAGCCTAGATCAACAGACAGGTGCAGGTGGTGGCGGTTTCACCTCACGTGGCGCTGGAGAGACGAAACTCGAAGAATCACGCCGTCGCATTACCGCACAAATGGTTCACATTCGTCAAGACCTAGCCGACCTCACCAAAGGCGAAACCACACGTGCCTCAAAACGTCATACCAATGACTTACCCAATGTCGCCTTAGTTGGTTATACTAACGCCGGAAAATCAACCTTAATGAATCGTTTACTCGAACGTTTCGGTGTAGGCGCAGACAATGATGAGTCAAAACAAGTTTTTGAAAAAGATATGTTATTTGCCACTTTGAATACGACTATCCGTCAGCTCACCTTACCTGATAAAAAACAATTTTTACTCAGTGACACCGTCGGATTCGTATCCAAATTGCCACATAACCTAGTAGCTGCCTTTAAGTCAACGCTACAGGAAGCGGCACACGCTGATTTACTTTTGCAAGTTGTTGACATCTCCGATGAACACTATAAAGAGATGATGGCAACGACTGAGAAAACATTAGCCGAAGTTGGTGTTAGTGATGTTCCCATGATTACCATCTATAATAAAGCCGATCGTACAAGCTTATCTTATCCTGAAATTGCTGGCGACAACACAATCACCCTTTCAGCAATCGATAGCGATTCACAGGATACACTAATTCAACTAATTAAGCACCATATTTTTAATGATGTTGAAACTGTTACACTGCACATTCCCTTTGAAAAAGGTGCTTTACAAGCAAAATTATCGTCTCAACACACGTTCTTAGCGGAATCCTATGATGACACAGGCACATTGTTAACATTAGAATTATCAAAAATGGAACGTGAAAATTTTGCCCCATATCTTGTTTAATGACTGATTTATAAAATACCTATTGATTATAATCAATAGGTATTTTTAATTTGTTCCACTAAACCACATTTTTTAAATGAGATTGAATTTTTCATCAAACTAGTTTAGAATTATTATAAATAAATTTTAAAGAGGTTTACCATGTTTAAAAATTTGCGACAACTCACACCTTTTTCACTCGTGTTGCTGTCAATTTCATTTACGATGTCGATTAGTCAATCAACAATGACCACCGCATACCCTATCCTAATGAAAAGCTTTAATGTCGATGCCAGCACCGTTCAGTGGCTCACAACAGGATTTATGGTAGCCATGACTCTCGTTATGCCTTTAAGCCCTTGGTTGCTTGATAATATTAAATTAAAGCCTTTACTAAATACCATTGTCGTTATATTTTTAATTGGTACAGCGATAGCCATGCTATCACCTAACTTTTTGGGTATTATTATCGGTCGGTTACTCGAAGGCGTAGCTGTTGGTGCACTTTTCCCCACGTTTCAAAGTGTTATCATGGAAAATACCGCTAAAGCACAGCGTGGGTTGACGATGGGCGTCGTTGGGCTTGTCATGGGTTCTGCACTCGCTGTTGGTCCTATTATTTCTGGTATCGTGTTACAGTGGGTTTCATGGCGTGCACTGTTTGCCTTGTTTTTCATCATATTATTTATAATCATTGTCAGCGCACAACACGTTATTAAAAATACGCATCCCTTGAAGCATTCATCATTCGACTGGTTATCCGCCGCAACACTTATTGGGTTTGGTGGCCTTTTATATGATATTGCAAGCATCCCCCGAACTGGACTTAGTCTCAACTGGTGGCTAATATTTATCATCAGTTGCTTGTTACTTGCCTTATTTACGATCCGTCAGCAAAAATTAGCACAACCGTTTTTGAATTTAACCGTGTTTAAATACCAAGGCTTCCTACCAGGCTTGTTGTTAACAGGCATTTCTTACTCCGGACTAATCATCGCCACTGTCCTGATGCCACTCTTCTATCAACGTGTCTTTCATTTAGAACCTTTGTGGTCTGGTTTGTTAATGGTTCCAGCAGCTGTATTCTTGAGTCAACTCAATCCCCGAACAGGACGACTATTAAACCAAATTGGTTTAAAAAAATTAGTCTATATCGGCATGACAATGATGATATTAGGTTATGCTCTATTGGCTATAGCTGGTACGCATGCTTGGGTTTATGGTTTAGTGGCTGCAATGTTACTAGAGGGTGGTAATGCATTTGTTATGATGCCCGCTGTCACAGCGGCTAACAACGCATTGCCGAAAGACCTAGTTAGTCATGGTACTGCTCTCATCACAACGATGCGCCAAGTTATTGGCGCTGGTAGTGTTGTTGTTGCTACGATTTTAATGACCCACTTCAACGAACACATTTCAATTGGTCAATCATTAGTACGAACAAGCGGCTGGTTTATCATTGTACCAGTTATTGGTTTATTATTAGCAACACGACTTCAAAGCCACTCACAAAAATAAGGCGACTTGTTTATTTTTATAATCAACTAAAAAAGAGTTACTCATTCGATTGAACGAGTAACTCTTTTTAGCTGGTTATTGATTTGTACAAAACCAAAGGGCATTGCATTGCTGTGCCTTTGTCATGCTTAGCTTAGTAACTAATAATTTAATATCAAAAATCACCAGTAATCACTCAAAATACCAGTTTTCAAGTCGTGCAGTGTTGATCGGTTTGCCACCATTTTACACGATAGCCTCTCTAAGTCTATTTTCAGGTAACAATCCTTTTCACATCATCTAAATAGTCGTCTTCAACCATTGGTAATAACATGTCACCATCAATTGCATTTAACATGATGATCTCTTTTTCTTTTAACCGTTCATAGACTTGTTGATCAATGTACCCATTGTGTGCGTGATCCCCTTCAGTCATTAAATAATAGTAGCGCGTATACTGATTATCAGGTAACCCCAAACGATGAATGCGATCACGCGATTGCAGCATAAATGTTAAATTAAAATTATATTCAAAGTAGACAGCGTCATGTACTGTTTGGTGCAAAGAAATTGATTCACCTAACGTTGCTGGGTTAGAAATCAGTACAGGTACATTCCCGTCGCGAAAATTATTAATTAACCCAACCCGTGATTCTTTTGGTGTATCACCATAAACCAAGTTAGCCTCAATACCCGATTCAAGTAATTCTCGCTGGACTTTACGCATAGTACCAACAAACATACCCCACACAATGACTTTCTTCCCTTCAGCAACCAACTTTCTTATCAAGGACATCCCCGCATCGAATTTTGGTGTTCGCATTGTTTCAACATCCATATCAAGATATAATCGTTGTCTAGCTTGCCTTTCCTCTTCTGTGTCAAGTGCTTGATTAAATGAAAAATTAACTTCATCAAACAAAAAGCCTAGGTTGTTCAAATCAACTTTTTCAATCAGCAAAGCCGGATTAGTGGATGCTTGCAATAATCTGATATAACGGCTCAAAACGTTATTCTCAACAGCATGAATGACTTTAGCCAGTTCAATTTGTTCTAAGCTTGGCATAATCGTCAATATTTTGTCTGCTTCGGCTGGTGGAACTTGTAAATCTTGTTTGTTTGTCCGCCAAAAAAAAGGCTGCATTTTATCATTAATTTCAGCAACATTTGGACTATCCAAATCACCAACTTGCCAGCCAAAATAAGTATTATATTCATTATCATACAATAGGTGCAAAAAGTTATAAACATCTTTGTACGAGTTGGGTATGGGTGTGCCAGTTAGGACATAACGGTAGCGTGCTTGCTGTCCTAATTGCAAAGCATTTTGCGCGCGTTTGCCACTTGGATTTTTGATTCGATGCACCTCATCAAACACAACCATAGTTTTATCATCGATCAAACCATTTAGTGTCGTTAATTTCCAACCCTGCAAGGACTCATAATTGATGACAATCACATCAGCAATACCCCAATCAGTGCGAACCCTGCCAATATCAACATAGTCTTTCAAATTCATAAAGTGCAGTGCCCGCTTATCGCCAAATACTGCCTGATATTCTGTTCGCCAAGCTTCAAAGGCATTTAATGGTGCAATGACTAATAACTTATTCACTTCATCTATTTCTAGGGCACTTAAATATGCAAAAGTCCCATACATCATAGCTGTTTTGCCAGCACCCGGAACGCTAAAATTTGCCGCACGTTTCATCATAGTTAAAAAGAAACTCGCTTGAATTTGCTGAGGTTTTAAAGGACGTGTGATTTCTCGATTAACAATCGTCACAAAATGTGATAATTCTGCTTGCCACCTCTCATCGTACGATTTAATCGTCATGCCTACAATTTTTTGTTCGTTAATGGCATAACGATTTTGCGCAATAAAAGCTTTGATTTCATGATCAATTTCTAGTTCAACATCTAACCTAGCGTTAAGCTTATCAATCAATTCGGTTAATTGCACATAAGTTAAGTCTGATGATAATATTTTAGCGTCAAAATCTATGAAATACGTTACATATCGGTCAAGCAACCGCTGCATTCTTCGTGTCGTTAAACTACCTTTATCATTGTCTACTAATCGAACAATCGAGCCTTCTTTAATCAATTTTGGATTATAACTCATCTTCGTATACACCAATTAAATCACTACTAACAAGATTGATTTTAACCAACATATCGCGAATTTCTTCAATTTGATCCCTACTAAAATTGTTAAAATGTAAGTTCCCTGTTAGGCCACCACCGCGGTGCATATCTTGTAATGTATTAAGCGTCTCTTTCACATCACCAATGAAATTATCAACATTTTTACCACGATTTTGACGATTAACTGTTGTAACGTATGTTTCATTGAGTTCGCGTAACTCTGGTGTAGCACTATCCAAACGTTTTCGAAAATCAGCTGCTGTTTTAATTGGCTCTACTTCAAGTTTATCACGCAAGTGTTCAACAATATCTTCAACTTGATTATTATACTCATCATTGTTGGCCGTGTCCATCACGTTATTAACGTAATCACGTACCTCACGAACTGTATCGCCCCCTGTTGAGATCATCTTACTTAACAGAGCAAATGCCGTTTCTTTAGTTTGACTGTATTTTGGTCCTGCATTCTGAAAATATTTTTGCAATTTTTTTACTAATTCATAGAGCGGGTTATACAATTTAACGTCTTTAATCAAATAGTAAGCATTGTCTGGCGCATTGATAAACACCAAAAAATCATGTATTAATTCGACTGTTGCCAAACGATCTTCGACGTCTTTAACTTTCAAGTTAGATTCTTTTGCATAGTCATTTACTGTCATCAGCTCATCAATAATAATTGTATTATACGCATCCACCGATAAGTCCACGGGATCATACTGTAGCTTATCTTCGACACCCATTTGAATTGCTAATTCTAAGCGCTTAATTTGGGCACGCTGTGCTTTCGCGTCATACGTAAACGGCAAAATTACTGCTTCAAAATACTGTGTTGTGCCGAGTTCATCAGCCAATTGACGTAATGCCGTAAAGCGACGATTACCATCAATAATGCGACCATCTTGCAAGACATAACCATAAACCTGTTGTGATTTATCTTTAATCGATTTTTTTGTCTTTTTTAAAGCTGTTGGGTTATCTTCTTCTATAAATTGGGCAATTTTATCATTATAGTCAGCCCCTGTTTCATCACTATGGGGCGTTATATCACCATATTCACGCTTTATTTGCGTAGCAATACGACCGTTTTCATCGTTATAATACAAATATTTTAGCGGAATACGATACACTTCTAACATACTATCCGTGACATCAGGGAGTGTTGTTGGTAATTTTGGTTTAGCACCAGTAAATGCAATATCACCGTTTGCCACCAATGCCCTTAAATCAGTTGTCATGCTCTACCCCCTGTAATTTAGAATAAACATCTTGAGCTGTCTCAGCCTGTGTATAAGCAACTTGTTTGTCTTCTAACGAACCAAAATACTTTTTTTGAATTTCAATAATTTGCGCATCGCTAATACGTTTACCCGATCCTTCTGCCTTCGTTTCAACCAACAAGTACACATGCTTGTTATCACCTTTTTCCACCACATACACAAAATCTGGCGTGGTTGTGCCACCCATATATTTCGGCACTTGAATCGCCTTACGTGGTAACTTACCAAACGCCGTTACCTTGGATTCGTAACCACGCTTCAATAGTTCTTTTTCGGGTATAGCCGAATCAAAACGTAGTGGTGGCGTCTCGTAAAGTTGGCGCGCATCATCAATCACATCTTTGTCTTCATTCACACCAATCATTGTTGCTAAAATATCATTCTTGAAGTCATCTGCTTGTACATCAAAAATTGTTGTACTTGCTTGAAAATCAAGCGCCTGGTAATCATAACTTTGTGCATATTTCATTTCGAAACGTTGCTTAAAATCACGATCCAAATTACTCAAAGTCACTTCGTTAAGATACATCGTATCGCCATCATGTTGAAGTTTTAAAGCAATAGCAAGACTAGCATGCAGTAAACTAACTTTCACTTTTGTTAATCGCGCTAACTTTTGTAAAAATTCACCATAGCGCATACCTGATAATGGCCTGCGACTATCATACGTTGCCGTGCGTTCACGAAGGCGCATACCGCCATTCCCGTCATCATAATATATTTCATTTTCAACAGTTTCAGGGTATTGTAAGGCGAAGTTAGCCATGTTTTGCATGACTTCATCAACCAATAACTGCATAGCATCATCTGAGATATGTTCAAATTCCAGCATATAGCGATTCGCAAATCTTTCCCATAAGTCGCGCATTTTGTTCCAATTTTCTTTGTTCAATTTAATGCGCATTTTTGAAGTTGGTCCACCGGTAGTAATAGCTCCAGGTCTGACTTGCGTTTCTTCAATTTCAGGATACAGCGATTTAATTTTTTCAAATCCACCTTCCCTATACTTACCAGAGAAACTAATAATACCCGCTTCACCAAGCTGTTCTTTGAGTAATTCTTCGCTTAGTTCAGGATGCGCTTTAAGAATAATTTTAACAGTCTGTTCATCTAATAATTCATTATCCAAAATAATCTCAACATCCGCATTGACTTCACCAACTAGTTTATTAGCAAAATCGCGCTCATCATAACCAATCAAGAACTTCAAGCGTGATGGCATTTCTTCTTGCAGTAAACGATGACCATTTTCATCAACTGGTAAACGCAACCCACGTCCCACTTCTTGAATTTTAGAATTTTCCGAACCTGACGTACGCAGCTTTGCAATTAAAAAGACGTTAGGATTATCCCACCCTTCACGCAATGTCCATTTTGAGAACAAGAAACGGCGTGTCAACCAGTTACCTTGTGCATCCTTAAATGATAACAACTTTTCTTTATTGCGCAAAATATCATCAACTTGTTGTTTGATTTGCTCTTCACCCGATAAATTATCTTGTCCAAAATAACCCGCATGCACATCTGTGGTTAAATTGACCAATGTTGCACGTAAAAATGACAAGTATTCTTGTTCACGTGGCAGTTTTTTGAGCGTAAATTCGCGAATTAATCCCTCAACCTTGCGTTTTAATAGTTTTTCAAATATTTCTTTTAGCCAGCCATGCTCATCACGATAAGACGCAATCGAATCTATGAAGAACAATGACAAGGTTTTCACTTTCGCTTGATAGTCATTTTCACGCCTAAAATTTGTCCATTCCGTTTCAAAATGTTTATCAATAGCGTCACGAATGATTAATTCCTGGTATGAATTAGTCATAGTCGATGGCAAAAACGCCATCCCTTTTTTAAGTTCTAAACCACTGGATAATACCTTTGACCCTTTGTAGGTTATATCGCCATCAAAACCAATATCATCACCAGCGTTAATGGTACGCTTTGTTGTACCATGTTTTAATACTAACTGCTTAACTGTTACAGATTCAACAACATATTTATCCTCGGCTTGTTCTGGCGTAATATTAGGATAGGAAATATCAATACCCTTAATTAATCCCTCATTAAATGAACGAACAGCATTCAAATTATATTGTGGCTTTTTTCGATAGTAATCTGTTATCTCTTTGGCAGCTTTACCCTTACCAACTGTAATCTTTGGAAACGTTGCCCCAAAGCGGATAATCATTTGTGGTTGTGTCGCTTCAATTGCTTTGTAATTAGCCTTGTCACGTGGAAAACGGTGTGGTTCGTCCACTAATATAATTGGACACACTGCCTGCAGAGCATCTAAAGGTCTGGTCAACCCTGATAGTAATGTTTGATCATAGTCTTTGACCATTGATTTACTGTTTAGCATGCCTGCATTAATCAGCAATACTTCAATAGTATTGCTATTCAAACGATTGCCTTCCACAAAGTTCAAGAGACTTGCTGGCATGTTATGACGCCCTGATTTTGCTTTGAAATCACCGGCATTAATCACGTTTAAATTAATGCGACTATTTTCATAGTACTGCCCGAAATGCTGTTTGGCATAATCCGCTGCAATAAAATTTTTCCATCCTTCTTTGATAGCTGGACTTGGCACCACGATGATGAACTTAAACAAACCATATTTTTGATGCAACTCGTACATAGCACGTACACCAACATATGTTTTACCTGTTCCCGTTTCCATTTTGATGTCAATATTAGTCGATTCGTTACCGCACCCTTTGATAATGGGGTTGGCGTACGTGTAATCTTTGTTAGGGTTTTTACTGTTTTCATCGATGCCATAAAATGCATCGTCGATGGCTTTTACAGCTTCTTGCTGATGGGGAAGTTCTTCTAATAAAATTTTCATTCTAATATCTCACAAGTAAACTAACGTTACTTTCAAGCTGATTTAATGCAATCTCAAGTTCACGTAGGCTTTCCATATTTAGTTCATAACCATATACCACAACTGTTTGCACGACAAGTTGATTAGTTCCTATCATATTGACAAGCGCTTTGGTATTGTTAGCTTCCCAACCCTTGTTAATAATATAGACACGTGTTCCATCGACATACGGCGCTATGTACCCCGAAAAATCAACATCTCTACGCGCAACATCAAAGCGATACCCGTCAGACACTAACCATGTCTGTAAAATAGTATCTAGTCCAGTAGCACCACCAGCAACATCGAGCGTTTGACTAGAAAAAGACGTTACCATATCATCGAACAGATCAAGTTTCAGGTTATCGGAATACTCTAACTTATCAAGCAGTTCAACAGTTGGTGAGACAATGTTATAGTGTTTGAATCCTGATGTATCACCAATTTTCTTCGCAGATCGTTTGATACGCTCACGGGAAATCTCATCAATAGTTTTATATCCTGACTTATAAGCTGCACTTGTTTCAGAAAGATATTCAGGTAGTTGAACCATCATATATTTACGATTACCACCATCTTCCTGGTTGAGTTGCATTACGGCGTCAGCTGTTGTGGCTGACCCCGCAAAAAAGTCAAGAATATGGGCATTTTTATTATTAAAAATAGTAACAATATATTTAATCAAACTTGTTGGTTTTGGAGTATCAAAAATTTTTTCACCAAATAACTCAACTATTTCTGTTGCTGCTGAATTATTTATCCCTGCACTCTCAACTAAAGATCCAACCTTTCTTAACTTTCCGGATGCTAATCTTTCATTCAAGAAAACTTTTTGTACAGGCGCTGATTTCCCATTTTTTCCAAAAATAATCCGCCCGTCATCAATTCGTCTTTTTATTTCTTCAGCATTGAAAACCCAGTACCTTCCACGAGATGGCAAATATTTTTGACCATTAATAGGATTTTCTATTTCAAAGTAGGGACCTTCATGATTCGCTGTTAACGCCATTGTTTTCCAAGGTCCACGCTGATCATTATCCGGATTGTCATACCCATCTGTTCGAATAGGTAATCCTAATTTGTCTTCTATTAGTACTTGATTCTTCGCAAAAATTAATAAGTAGTCATGTACGCTGGGGATATTTCCCATATTATTAGGAGCATTTTTTCGTTTAACCACACTATCTGCAACAAAGCTCCCCTCTCCAAACACTTCATCCATAAGCAGTTTGAGGTTAGCTTGCTCATTATCATCAATTGACACGAAAATCACGCCGGTATCTTTTAACAATTTCTTAGCCAAGTATAAACGTGGATACATAAATGTCAACCAAGCCGAATGCGTCGCTTTACCCTGAATGGACTTAAGTCGCCTGAGCTCATCATCATTTAAACCAAACATGTTTTTAAGTTGATCATCCCCATACTCAAACTTATCTGGGTAAACGAATCCATCTGATCCTGTGTTATAAGGCGGATCAATATAAATAAAGTCCACACTATTTTGATAATTAGCCTGCAAGTGACGCAAAACCTCTAAGTTATCGCCAGTGAAGAAAAGGTTATGAGAATTAGCATTCTCTGGCTTACTGTTATGTTCTTGGTCTGGCACTATGACGGTCGATGGGCGTTCGCCAGATTGCTGACGTGCATAGTTTTTTCCAATAAAATTCAATTGGTTCCCATTCGATAATTCAGCCTGAACATTGTTGGCAGCAAATTGTTGCTTAAATTTATCCCAATCAAAAAAACCAGATTCAATCAGCTGACCGTTCTCATTGAGACGATCAGCTGTAAAGAATTCTGGCAATTTATTTTTTAAGTCACTTAAAAAGGCAGTGTTTGCTTCAACACTGTCATTATATTCTAAATTAGATCGTAACCCCTGCTCTGCTCTGCTCTGCTCTGCTCTGCTCTGCTCTGCTCTGCTCTGCTCTGCTCTGCTCTGCTCTGCTCTGCTCTGCTCTGCTCTGCTCTGCTCTGCTCTGCTCTGCTCTGCTCTGCTCTGCTCTGCTCTGCTCTGCTCTGCTCTGCTCCATGATTGTACACCCGTTTTCATTTTTTAAAACATATTTACAAAAACTTAAAACATATTTACGAAAAATGGCGAACACATACACATTCACCACTCAACGCCTTCATTATATTTTAACAAAAATTACTATAATATTAAAGGTAGCATTTTATATTACTACTCACTTATTGAATAACCTTAGTTATTCTCATTCAAAATTAACACTTTTGTCGACGTGAACTTACGACATTTCACGTCCCAAATTGAATAAATCTTGGGTTTTTTTACTACTTATATCCGTTACCTGATTCAAAAAAGAAACAAATTGTTTTCATCAATAATGACATCTCTCACATAGAGACAACAAAAAAAGCCCGCCACAGCGGACTTTAAAGCCATATTCAAAATTACAAATATTAACGCTTTGAGAATTGTGAAGCCTTACGAGCCTTCTTCAAACCTGGCTTCTTACGTTCCTTCATACGTGAGTCACGAGTCAACAAACCTGCTGCCTTCAATGCTGCACGGAAATCAGGATCAACTGTCAACAACGCACGAGCGATACCGTGACGTGTTGCACCAGCTTGACCAGAATAACCACCACCAATAACGTTTACTAATACATCGTAGTTACCCAATGTTTCAGTAATGTTAAATGGTTGCAAAACAACTTCACGCAAGTTAGCGAAAGGAATGTATTCTTCGATTGACTTGCCGTTCATTGTGATTTGGCCATTACCTGGAACCAAACGCACACGAGCAACTGAGTTCTTACGACGGCCTGTGCCGGCATATTGTACTGCTGTAGCCATAATTTAGATTCTCCTTTCTTAAATCAACGTGTTGATGTCTAGTGCTTCAGGCTTTTGTGCTGCATGACCATGTTCTGATGCGGCAAACACGTGCAAGTTCAAGCCTTGCTTACGACCCAAAGTGTTCTTTGGCAACATACCGTGTATTGATAATTCAAGTAACTTTTCAGGGTTGAATTCACGATAGTTTCCAGCTGTACGAGCCTTCAAGCCACCTGGGTGGTTTGAATGATGGTAATAAACTTTATCAGTAGCTTTCTTACCAGTCAATTTAACTTCGCTAGCATTGATGATGATAACATGGTCGCCCATGTCAACGTTTGGTGTAAACGTTGGCTTATTCTTTCCACGTAAAATTGAAGCAACTACTGTTGAAAGGCGTCCTAATACGACGTCTTTGGCATCAATAATATACCACTTCTTTTCGATTTCACCTGGTTTTGCTAAAAATGTTGTACGCATGTTTGCGCTCCTTTGATTAGTTGTTTACAGGCGTGACCGTTCCTTGTCACGCAAATACAATAAGTTTCCGGGGCTTATCGTGAGGTAAACAATACCGTTTACAATCTTACCTAAAATATGTCGTTTTGTCAATGGTTTTAGCTCAATTTAATTGTTAACGATTTGTTTATTGACGCCGTTTGCGTTTAGTAACACACCAGTTGATTGGAACGCCAAATAAAAATCTGATGTGTCCTCTAATTTATCATGAATTATAATAAATTTGATCTAAATATAGCCCACTAGCCGGTGCTGTGAAACGTGCTTGTTCTCGATCTTTAACCGTAATCAAACGTAAAATATCATGTACATCACGTCGCCCATTACCAATTTCTAGTAACACGCCAACCATGATACGAATTTGGTTATATAAGAAAGCATTACCTTCAAAAGTAAATACTAATTCCTGGTCATCAGGCTTAATTGTCACATCTGCACGTGTAATTGTTCGAATTGTTGTCGCAGTTTGATTGCCCGATGCTGCGAAACTTGCAAAATCATGTTCACCTAACAAGTCGGGTAATGCAGATTTAATACGCTCGATATCCAAATGCCATTGAAAATGGCCTGTATACTGCCGTTTAAAAGGATCAGTAAAATCTTGCGTAGACACACGATAAATGTAGCGCTTGGCATGGGTATTAAACCGCGCATGAAAATCTGGTGTAACTTTATCGACTTGCTTAATGAGCATATCCCTTGGTAACAGCGTATTAAGTCCCTTACGGACACCATTTTCATTAATATCGAACGGCAAATCAAAATGAACGACTTGCCCAAAAGCATGTACACCCGTATCCGTTCGAGAAGCGCCGACCACTTTAATAGGTTCTGTTGGGTTTTTGGCCATCTGGTTTACTGCCTTCGTAAGTTCGCCTTGTACAGTACGTTGTCGTTCAATACCATTCTTCGTCTGAACCTGAAAACCAAAAAAACCTGACCCGTCATAAGATACTATCGCCTTATATCTTGGCATATTATTTAAAAATGCGGCACAAATTTTTGTGCCTCTCCTTCATTATTACTGCGTATGTATTAAAAACATTAGCCTGGTATGACGACTTTAATAATAGAAAAAATAACAACAAAGCCACCAAGCGCCAAAAATGCGACTTGATCTATTTTTTGGTAGCTCAGAACGCGATACTTTGTTCGTTGTACAGCATCCTTGAAACCACGCACCTCCATCGCATTTGCCAAATCTAGCGCACGTTGCAATGCACCCACAAACAGTGGAATCAGTAGTGGGATAATTGCCTTTGCACGTTTGACTGGGCCACCTGTGGAAAAGCTCATACCACGTGATTTCTGAGCGTTCATAATCTTTTGCGTTTCATCCATTAGCAACGGTACAAATCGTAATGCAATCGCTAGCATCAACGACAATTCTGCAACAGGCACACCAATTTTTTTAAACGGGCTTAATAAAGACTCTAACGCATTAGCAATACTTGTTGGTGGTGTTGTTAACGTCAAAATGGTTGACATTAGAATGATTAACACAAACCGCACCATAACATAAACTGCGTTTAAAATACCTGGCACTGTGACACGCAATGGTCCCATGCTAAATAGCACAGGCGTCCCGGGTGTAAATAATAGTTGCAGAATAACTGTGAATAAAATTAACCAAAAAATAGGTTTTAACCCATCCCAATAAAGCTTAAATGGCTGACCAGTTAGTCTCACTAACCCGATAACAAATAACGTTGCCCACGCATAAGTCTGCCAATTATTAGCCCATAGCATCACTAAAATATAAACAAACGTGACAATCATTTTTGTGCGTGGGTCTAAACGATGAACCCACGAATATCCTGGCACAAAACGGCCAATCATAATATTATTCATGACCTATCTCCTGATTAATTAATTCAGCCAGTTCAGTTAAATCTAGGGGACGGCGTGACAGTACTACCCCATTTTCTTTAAGTTTTTCCGCTAATTGGCCTGCTTTTGGTAAATCTAATTTCATCGTTTGAAACCAAGAAAGTTCTCGATTAAACAGTTGGCGCGGTGTTTCTTTAGCCACGACACGGCCCTCATTCATCACAACTACCTGATCCGCCACTGCCACAACATGATCCATTTGATGTGAAATAAAAATAATTGTTTTTCCGAGATTTTTTAGTTCTAAAACAATAGACAATAGTTCGGCTTGCCCTTTAGGGTCTAAACCAGCTGCTGGTTCATCCATGACCACAACACTTGGATTACTTGCCAACGTGCCTGCCATAGCAACACGACGCATTTGACCACCAGATAGTTCAAATGGTGACTTTCCCCACAAATCTTCTGATACACCCACACGCTTTAATGCCCGCGCCGCATCCGATTTTGCAGCTTCCTTTGTTTCCCCAAAATTAAGTGGTGCATACATGACATCTTCTAACACAGTATTCGCAAATAACTGATTTTCCGGAAATTGAAACACAATGCCAACTTTTTGTCTCAAGTTAACTAATTCTTTTTCTTTAGTGCTAGCAGTTAATTCAAAATCATCAATCCTAATCTGACCACTGGTGGGCTTTAATAAGCCATTGATGTGTTGAATTAACGTCGACTTTCCCGATCCTGTTTGTCCCACAATTGCAGTCACCTTACCGGTTGGCATGTCAACCGTGATGTCGTGTAAAACACTTTGAGCCAAAGTCGTACCAGCGCCATAACTAAAATTTACTTGTTCAAATGTGATAGCCACTGTATTAATTCTCTCTCATCTAAATAACTTTTAGGTTTCGTATCCAATTTTTCCACTAATTCGCCAGCAAAAGGCAACTCTAAGCCATTATGGTGTATGATATCATATTGACTAAACACACTTGCCGGTGTGCCATCTAGTATCAATTGCCCATCATTAATCACAACCACACGATCTGCTAAAATAGCCTCGTCCATATCGTGTGTGATAGTAACAAGCGTTATATCACGGCCAAAACGGGATTTAAGATCCTGAAGTGTACGCATTATCGTTGCACGACCATCTGGATCAAGCATAGCCATAGCTTCATCTAAAATAATGATTTTAGGCTGTAATGCCAGTACACTAGCTAATGCGACACGCTGCTTTTGCCCACCAGATAACATGTGGGGTTCTCGATCTTTAAAATCTAACATGCCAACAATGGACAGCGCCTCGTCAATCATACGTGGCATTTCAATACTCGGTGTCTGCTTATTTTCCAAACCAAATGCGACATCGTCGGCGACTGTTGCCCCAACAAATTGATTATCCGGGTTTTGGAAAACCATACCAATTTGTTCACGAACATGATGTACTGTATCAACAGTCAGTCGTTCACCAAAAACATCAATATTTCCGGAATTTGCCGCAATCAATCCTAAAATCAGTTTTGCCAGCGTCGATTTCCCAGAACCATTATGACCCACTAAAGCAACCCATTGGCCAGAATCGATTTCTAAATTAAAACCATCAAATAGAACTTGGTCATCATTATAATTATATTTTAAATTGTCAATTTTAATCGCTTGAGTCATTAGTCCTTATTTTATCACAGGTACCCCATTTAGCCTACAGTTAATTTAGGCCCTCTACTTTATATTCAATAGCAATTTCACAAAGAAATATTATGATAAACCCTTTTAAAATAACGATAATTAGTCTATAATTAAATAGATATTTCACAATAATATTAGACAATTCACAAAAGGAAGAAAATAGTCATGGCAGAAAAAAATATTGTCATCGTTGGCGCTGGCTTCGGTGGTGTATTTGCAGCAAAAACATTGTCAAAGAAATTAAAATCACATAAGGAATACAATGTTATTTTAATTGATAAGCATTCATACTTCACATACATGACCGAATTGCACGAAGTCGCCTCACAACGTGTAACGCCTAAACACGTACAAGAAGACTTGGAGCACCTCTTCTATCAAGATAAAAATGTCAAGTTACTAACTGCCGAAGTTAATGGCATTGACAAAGACGCCAAGATTGTCAAAACAACTCATGGCGATATTGATTATGAAAAATTAATTTTAGCAGTTGGTGGCCAATCAAATGATTTTGGTACACCAGGCGTTAAGGAATATGGTTTTGAGCTATGGTCAATGGAAGAATCCTTGCAAATTCGTAACCATATTGAAAACATTATTGGGCAAGGTGCTGCCGAACTTGATCCTGCCAAGCGTGAACAATTACTCACCATTGCTGTCGTTGGTTCTGGTTTTACTGGCGCCGAATTGATGGGTGAATTCATTGAGCAACGTCGCGTACTTGCCAAAACATATAAATTAGATGAGTCTGAAATTAAACTGGTATTATTAGAAGCTTCCCCTTCTATCTTGAACATGTTAAAAGATAGAAACTTGGCGGACAAAGCATTCAAATACATGACAGACAATGGCGTTGATATTCGCCTAGGTGCTATGGTTACTGGTGTTAATGAAGATGGCGTTATTTTTAAAGATAACACAACCTTACCTACAAAGTCACTCATATGGACTGCTGGTGTCAAAGCAAAATCATTCATTTCTGATTGGGGATTCAAATACGGTCGTGGTGGTCGTATTGAAGCCGATGATTATATGCGTGCTACATTAGAAAATGATGAACCAGCAAAAGATATTTATGTTGCCGGTGACACATTGTCTTATGTGGACGAAAAAACAGGCCCAGTTCCTCAAACCGTTGAAGGAGCCGAGAGTGCTGCTCGTGCTGCCGCCAACAACATCTTAGCTGATCTTGGTTTCGGTAAATCTAAAACTTTTGCTGAAGCTGTCAGTTATCATGGTTTTGCAGTCTCAATTGGCTCTCAATATACCGTTGCAAGTTTGATGGGCTTAAACTTTTCTGGCTTCTTCGCTAGTATTGCAAAACATGGGATTAATCTCTTCTTTTATTCTCAAATACGATCAATGTATTCTATTTTCCATTATTTGATGGATGAGTTCTTCCGTACTGAAAACGGACGTAATCCTTTTAAGGGTGCAATTTCTCGTCTTGGCAATGTGTTGTGGTCTACACCACTACGTATTTTCTTGGGTCTTTTCTGGATTCTTGCTGCAGTGGGTCAATTAGGTAGTTTAAATGATCTTTTCTGGCAACATGGCCTTTTGAGTTTTATTGAAATCATAACAGGTGCAGGAATCTTAATAGGCCTAATGACATGGCCATTAGCAGCGGTTAGTGTCATACTAACAGTTGTTGCTTGGTCAACTAACGGGTTCGACTTGACACATTGGTTCTTAATTCTATCAAGTATTGCCGTTATGAATGGCTCTGGCCGTGGTTTTGGGCTTGACTTCTATGTTGTTCCCCTTCTGCAAAAGTTATTCGGTGGTCTTTGGTATGGTAAAGCAAAATCAGTATATGATGAATTAGATAAATAAGTTATAATAAAAAGGTGCGAGGTTACTTATGATCGCACTTTGTACATATTACATGTATACATAATGATTTATACATGGGAGAAGTAGAGAAATTAAACAATGTCAACGCGTAATTTACCTAAAATATGGGAAACTTTCCCTGAATTATCAGAACCACTTCAAAGTATTTTAACTGAAATGTCTTCTAGTTGGCATATTGGTTTTGAGGAAATCGATCATGCTATTCGATCTCAATTGAATGCTGGCAAGCTTGTCCGTCCAGCATTAACCTTAATATTTTCTCGTTTAACAAGTGAGTCTTATAATCAAAGCGCTATTTCACTTGGAGCAAGTGTGGAACTGCTCCATTTGGCGACATTGATTCATGATGATATTATTGATGAATCAAAACTGCGACGTGGACATGAAAGCATTCAAAGCCAGTTTGGTAAAGATACCGCCGTTTATGCAGGTGACTACCTCTTAACAGGCATGTTTTCTTTACTAGAACGTGCAGATAAACCAGCTGCAAATAAGCTTGCCTTAACAGCCTTACAAGAAATTTTATTTGGAGAGTTACTTCAAAAGCAAAATCGATATAACATTGATACAACCTTCTCAGCTTATTTTTCTCAAATTAAGGGTAAAACTGCTGCCTTGTTTAAACTAAGTGCTACTTTTGGATTAGTTAGTGGTACAGATTATAGCGATGAATTGTTTTCAACAGTAAGCCACCTTGGTGAAAATATTGGTATTACATTTCAACTACTTGATGATTACCTCGACTTTGAATCAACTAAAGAAAGTTTGGCATTAGGCAAACCAATCGGCCAAGATATTAGGAACGGTATTTACACAGCTCCTATATTATTTGCACTAGATGACACTAGTGTGAACACAGAAATTAAAACGCTATTGTTGAAACGTGATGCTATTTCAAACGAAGAACTTACCATACTACACAACTTGATCACAAGTAGTAACGCAATAACTAAACTAAAAGCGCTCCTTACTGAATACAGCGATTCGCTGAAAGATTTAATCACTTCATTACCTAATACTCAAATTCAGGAACAACTTGAACATCTTAGCCAACTGCTATTAACTCGTAATGCGTAATTGTATTTAAAAAGACCGTTGCATTTTTCAATGCAACGGTCTTTTTAAATACAATGTAATAATAATTAATCAACAAGTTCCAAGATGACCAATTGAGCAGCATCGCCACGACGTTGGACAGTCTTGAGAATTCGTGTATAACCACCATTACGTTCGGCAAAACGTGGGGTAACATCGTCAAACAACTTTTGTAAAGCTGATTGTACTTTCACGTTGTCGCCGTCTTCGATAACGTCCGCAACTTCGTTACGAACAAAGGCAGCAGCTTGACGACGAGCAGCCAAGTCACCACGCTTACCTAATGTAATCATCTTATCTGTAGTCTTACGAACTTCTTTAGCGCGGGCTTCTGTAGTAGTGATACGTCCGTTGATCAAAAGATCTGTGGTCAAATCACGCAACATTGCTTTACGTTGTGAAGATGTACGACCCAACTTACGATATGGCATTGGTGAATCCTCCTTTTTAGTAATTTAAAGACATGTGTTAATCTTCCTTGCGAAATCCTATACCCATTTCGGTAAGTTTTTCTTGGATCTCATCAAGTGATTTCCGACCGAGATTACGCACCTTCATCATGTCGGCTTCAGTGCGATCTGTCAACTCTACAATAGTGTTGATACCGGCCCGTTTGAGACAATTATAAGAACGAACTGACAAATCTAAGTCCTCAATCGGCGCAGAATCTGAGGCATTAGTAGCCACAGGTTCTGCTTCGACCATAACACTAGCCTCAGCCGCGACTGGAGAAATGTCCATGAACAAGTTCAAATGTTCAGCCAAGATTTTTGAACCAAGGCTTAAAGCATCACTAGGTTTAATTGAACCATTAGTCCAAATATCAAAAGTGAGTTTATCATAATCATCACGTGAACCTACACGTGTATTTTCTACATGGTAGTTCACACGCTCGATAGGCGTATAAATAGAGTCAACTGCTAAAACACCAATAGGCATTTCGTCACGCAATTGCTTATTTTCATCTGCAGATGAATAGCCACGCCCTTTAACTGCTGTAACAGTCATGTGTAGTGACTTTCCTGCTGCTACGGTAGCAAGATGCAAATCCGGATTTAAAATCTCAACATCAGCACCTGCTTGCAAATCTGCAGCAGTGACATCAGCAGGTCCTTGAACATCAATTTCAAGGCTACGCTCATCATCTGAATCAATAGCCAACACAACTTTTTTAAGATTCAAAATAATTTGTGTGACATCTTCAACTACGCCATCCACAGTTGAAAACTCGTGAACAACGCCATCAATTTGAACCGTGTTAACGGCTGCACCTGGAAGCGATGATAACAAAATACGACGCAGTGAGTTACCAAGCGTTGTACCGTATCCACGCTCAAGAGGCTCTACGACAAATTTGCCATAGCGGTCATCCTCTTCGATGTTATGAATATTTGGCTTTTCAAATTCAATCATCTGTAATTCTTACCCCTTCTTTCAAAGCAAGAGCAATGAAAATCAATTAAACACGACGACGCTTTGGTGGGCGTGATCCGTTGTGGGGAACAGGGGTAACATCTTTAATTGATGTTACTTCCAAGCCAGCTGCAGCCAAAGCACGGATAGCTGATTCACGACCAGAACCTGGTCCCTTAACAGTTACCGCAACAGTGCTCATGTTCATTTCCTTAGCACTCTTTGCTGCTGCTTCTGCCGCCATTTGAGCAGCGAATGGTGTTGACTTACGACTTCCCTTGAAGCCCAATGCACCAGCTGATGACCAAGCAACAGCATTGCCTTGAACATCAGTAATCATGACGATAGTGTTGTTGAATGTTGAATGGATGTGAGCTACACCGGCTTCAATATTCTTTTTTACACGACGCTTACGCGTTGTACGTGCTGCCATAATATTTGCCTCCTTTTCAATACTTTTCGTATAATTTCTCGGGCTAATTACTTAGCCAACATTACGCAACTATGGTTGCGATAATCATGTGCCATATCGATTAGGATACAACAGAGAAAAATAATTAAATTACTTTCTCTTACCAGCAATTGCTTTAGCTGGGCCTTTACGTGTACGAGCGTTGTTTTTCGTGTTTTGTCCACGAACTGGCAACCCCTTACGATGACGAATGCCACGGTATGATGCGATTTCTTGCAATCCCTTGATATCCAACGATACCTTACGACGCAAGTCACCTTCAAGTTGTAAGTTCAACTTATCAACTGTTGCACGAATGGCGTCTTCTTGATCTGCTGAAAGATCACGAACACGAACGTCTTCAGAGACGCCAGCTTCAACCAATACTTTTTGTGCAGTAGTATTACCGATTCCGTAGATGTAAGTTAAGCCAATGACAATACGCTTGTCACGTGGCAAATCAATACCTGCTATACGAGCCATAACAATTTACCTCCTATTTATATTTTGAAAACGACAATTATGTCTATTTACAATCATTTCTATTTGTGTAATGTACACTGAAATTTACTTTCCAGCGCGTTGCTTGTGCTTAGGGTTAGCTGAGCAAATAATCATAGTGCGACCATTCCGCTTGATAACACGGCAAGCATCACACATCTTTTTAACTGATGGGCGTACTTTCATAATCTATTCCTCCTATTCGGTTAACTGATTATTCCAAATCACTTCTTAACGGAAACGATAAGTAATACGACCTTTTGTTAAGTCGTATGGTGACATTTCGACTGTGACACGATCACCTGGCAAGATTCGAATAAAATTCTTACGAATTTTACCTGAAACATGCGCTAAAATAACCGCGCCATTTTCGAGTTCTACTTGGAACATCGCGTTAGGTAAAGTTTCTTTAACTTTACCTTCTATTTCAATGACATCGTTGGCCATGCACTTACCCTCCTGTGCTAATAATGTTCAACATTGCTGATAAGTGCTTAACCTATCAAATTATACCAGATAAACTAGTACTTCTCAATGTGATTTTAGAAACTTTTATAAAGTATCCAAAACCTTTTTGACATCACGATACACCTCAGTAAGTTCACGTCCGCCATTGATTGTGTGCAGTACACCTGCTTTTTGATAATAATCTACCAATGGCAGGTTAGCTGCTTTATTGACAACCAATCGGTTATCAATAACTTCAGGTGTATCATCCTCGCGTCCACGTCCCAAAAGGCGTTCGCGCAATAATGAGTCAGAAACTTCAAAATAAAGTGTTGCAGAAACTGAACTACCATTTTCTTTTAAATAACTATCCAAAAATTCTGCTTGTGCTTCATTACGGGGGTAACCATCTAACATAAATCCAGCAGTTTTAACATCCGCTTGACTTAGACGTTCCGCAACCATTGCATTTGTAACTTCATCTGGCACTAAGTTACCAGCATCCATATACGTACGTGCTTTCTGACCCAATTCAGTATTATCAGTCAAGTTAGCCCGAAAAATATCCCCTGTAGAAATATGCACATTCGGATAGTCCTTAACAATAAAGTCTGCTTGTGTGCCTTTACCAGCACCAGGCAAACCCAATAAAATTAAATTTTTAGTCATTAGTTGTCTCCCGCGTTTCTGACTGCTTTTTTGTAATAAATCCGATATAATTCCGCTTCTGCATTAAGCCATCAATTTGACGAATTAAATCTAAAGCAACACCAATCGCAATTAGCAAACTTGTGCCGCCAAGACCTATCTTCTCATTTAATCCCCAAATGTTTGAAGCAATCAAAGGAACCAATGCCACAAATCCTAAGAAAATTGAACCGACAAAGCTCAAATTTAAGAGTAGTTGCGAAACAAATGATTTCGTTTCATCTCCTGGACGTACACCAACAATGTAGGCCCCTTGCTTTTGTAAGTTTTCTGATAACTTCTCAGGATTGACTTGTACAAAAGCATAAAAGTAGGTGAAGACGATAATTAATACAGTATAAAGAATGGCACCTGGTAGCGTTGTCATACTAAATATTTGCTGCAAAATTTGATACCAATTAGCTGACGCATACTTTTCTTGGAACGCCATCATAATTGTTTGCGGCGTACTAATAAATGATGATGCGAAAATAACTGGTATAACACCAGAAACATTCACTTTCAATGGTAAATAAGCTTCACTACCATATGATGTTGCAGATCGCGTATATTGCATTTGTAAACGTCGAGTGGCTTCATAAAACCATGTTGTAATGGCAATGACCAATAGCATTGCTATTATAAGCACAACCATAAATACAACGCCGTTTACTAAATCACTCGATCCAGCTTGTAAAATGTTTTCCTTGAAAATTTCATACAAGCCTTCTGGTGCTTGTGCAATAATCCCTGCAAAAATAATCATAGAAACACCGTTTCCTAGACCTTTTTCAGTAATCATTTCACCCAACCACATGGCAAAGAATGTTCCAATTGTCATGACCGTACCGATCACAACGAAAGACATTGCATTGTTTGTTTGGCTAACTAATCCATAAGCAGAAAGAGAGTTAAATCCCGCTGTAATACCTACAGACTGAACAAAAGCAAGCACAAGTGTTAACCATCGTGTGGCGTTGTTCAACTTTCGCCGGCCAACTTCACCCTGCTTACTCCATTCAACAAAGCGTGGCACGATATCTAATTGCAAAAGTTGCACAACAATTTGTGCCGTCACGTATGGTGAAACACCCATTGCAAACAATGAATAATTCATCAAGCCACCACCTGAAAAGATGTTTAAAATACTCATCAATCCAGAGTTAGCCATATTCGACATAGCTGAAGGATTAACACCTGGCACAGTAATGTGTGTCCCAATTCTATAAATAAACAGAATCAAGAGTGTCCAACCTAGCTTTTTGCGAATATCTTTTTCACGTACTGCATTAAATAACGTGCGTAGCATTAAAGTACCTCAGCTGATCCACCGGCTTGTTCAATAGCTGCCTTAGCAGTGCTTGAAAACTTATGTGCTTTAACGGTTAACTTCTTCTCAAGCTTACCAACAGCCAATACTTTAATACCTGACTTTTGATTTTTAACAATACGGTTTTCAATCAAAAGTGCTGGTGTAATTTCTGTGCCATCCGCGAAAACGTTTAACTTTTCTAAGTTAACAACAGCAAATTCCTTACGTGAAATATTAGTAAATCCACGCTTTGGAATACGACGATACAAAGGCATTTGACCACCTTCAAATCCCAAACGCACTTTGCCACGAGCCTTTTGACCCTTTTGACCACGTCCGGATGTTTTACCGTTTCCTGATGACGTACCGCGACCTACACGGTTACGTAACTTGCGTGAACCTTCTGCAGGTTGTAATTCGTTCAAGTTCATCTTTCGGTACCTCCTATTTTAATAGTTATTACTTTACTTCTTCAACGCTTACTAAGTGTGCAATATGGAAAATTGCACCACGAGTAGCTTCGTTGTTAGGCTTCACCACTGAGCTAGACACACGACCAAGTCCAAGTGACTTAACAATCGTACGTTGCTTAGGTAAGCGATGAGCCGCACTCTTAATCAAAGTGATTTTTAAATCAGCCATTTTATCGCTCCTTATTCAGCTAAGTGTTCCAAAGAAACACCACGCAAAGCTGCTACTTGTTCGGCATCCTTTAAGCTTGTCAAAGCATCAAAAGTTGCACGAACGACGTTCACTGGCGTAGCTGAACCGAGTGACTTTGCAGTCACATCAGCAATACCGGCTAGTTCCATAACAGAACGTGCAGCACCACCGGCAGCAACACCAGAACCTTCTTCGGCTGGCTTAATCAAAATTTTGCCGCCGCCCCATACGCCAAGGACGTCGTGAGGAATAGTTGTAGAAACTGTAGGAACAGTGATCAACTTACGCTTAGCATCCTCGATAGCTTTACGGATAGCTTCAGGAACTTCCTGTGCCTTACCAGTACCAAAACCAACATGCCCTTGTTTGTCACCTACGACAACCAACGCTGCGAAACGCAAACGACGACCACCCTTGACAACTTTTGTGACACGGTTAATAGCAACAACGTTTTCTTCTAATTCACCAAGTGCTTTAGGGTTAACGAATTCAACCATTTTTATATTCCTCCTTCCCTTAGAAATTCAAGCCGTTTTCACGGGCTGATTCTGCCAATGCTTGAACACGACCATGGTACAAGTAGCCACCACGATCAAAGATAACATCTTCTAATCCTGCAGCTTTACCACGAGTAGCGATCAATTCACCAACTTTAGTAGCTTGTTCTGTTTTTGAGCCTGATACTTCTGCATCATGGCTTGAGGCACTTGCTAGCGTTACACCCGCTACGTCATCAATTAATTGCGCGTAGATGTTTGCATTAGAACGGAATACGTTCAAACGTGGGCGAGCAGCAGTACCAGAAATCTTACCGCGCACGCGCTTATGGCGCTTTACGCGAAGCTTGTTTTTATCTGGTTTTGAAATCATAGCTGTGCTTTCCTTTTCTGATGGCCTATGCCATTTTAAATTTGTTATTTGTGAAAAAAAACTGTAATACATCGTAAAACAACACGATCGTTATCTTACTTACCAGTTTTACCTTCCTTGCGGCGTACGATTTCGCCTTCGTAACGAATACCCTTGCCCTTATATGGTTCAGGTGAACGTACGGCGCGAATTTCGGCAGCTAAATCGCCAACTTTTTGCTTTGAAATACCTGAAATTTTAATAGTCAATGCATCTGATACTTCAACTGTCAAATCTTCACGATCTTCAAAAATAACTGGATGTGAATAACCAACTGCCAAAGTCAACTTTGAACCTGACTTTGCAGCACGATATCCAACACCAACAAGCTTTAGCGTCTTAGTGAATCCATTAGAAACACCTTCGACCATGTTCGCAACGTTTGCACGTGTTGTACCATGTAAAGCTTTTGTCTTGTTGTCATCACTTTCACGTGAAAAGCTAACTTCTGTTCCTTCAACGGACATTGAAATTTCAGAAGTGATTTCGCGTGATAAAGTGCCCTTAGGGCCCTTAACAGTAACAATAGCTCCTTCTTGAGATACTTCAACATTGGCTGGCAATGTAATTACTTTATTTCCAATACGGCTCATGGTAAGTCTCCTTTCTTAGATATATTACCAAACGTAAGCGAGAACTTCGCCACCAATTTGCTTTGAACGTGCTTCTTTGTCAGTAATAACACCTACTGACGTTGAAATGATAGCAATACCCAAACCATTCAAAACTTTTGGTAATGAATCTGATTTAGCATATTTACGCAAACCAGGCTTTGAAATACGCTTAATTCCTGTGATGACACGGTTACGGTCTTCACCATACTTGAGGAAAACGCGGATAATTCCTTGTTTGTTATCCTCAATGTATTCAACATCGCGAATGAAACCTTCTGATTTCAAAATTTCAGCGATGCTTTTTTTAATTTTTGATGCTGGGATCTCAACAATTTCGCGGTGAGCCAAATTGGCGTTACGAATACGAGTTAACAAATCAGCAATCGGATCAGTCATAGACATCTATCGATATCCTCCTTTTATGTTTGAACGGTACATAACAAAATGACACGCTCTTAACTATTATAGACTATTTCAGTCAACAATAGTTAAAAACGTGTCACCCTTTATTTTTAAGAGTGACAAACGTTTTTAAAATACGATTTACTTAGTAAAAGGCATTCCCAAGAGTGTCAACAATTCACGACCTTCTTCATCGTTTTGTGCCGTTGTAACAACAACGATGTCCAAACCGCGAACGCGGTTGACTTTATCAAAATCGATTTCGGGGAAAATTAATTGTTCACGAATTCCCAAAGTGTAGTTTCCACGACCATCAAAGGCCTTTGATGATACACCACGGAAATCACGTACTCGAGGTAATGAAATATTAATCAACTTATCTAAGAATTCATACATTCGTTCACCACGTAATGTAACCTTAGTTCCAATTGCCATACCTTCACGCAAACGGAAACCAGCGATTGACTTCTTTGCTTTTGTGATAACTGGTTGTTGTCCAGAAATCAACTTCAATTCTTCAACCGCTTCATCCAAGTTCTTTGAGTTTGACACCGCATCACCAACACCCATGTTAAGAACGATTTTATCGACCTTTGGGGCTTGCATTGATGACTTGAAGTTAAACTTTTCGATCAAAGCAGGTTGAACTTCATTAACATATTTTTCTTTTAATGCGTTAGCCATGAAAATGATTTCACCTTTCGAAATTAGCCTAGTACGTTACCAGACTTTTTAGATACGCGAACTTTCTTACCATCTTCAATTTTGAACGCAACTTTAGTTGGTTCGTTAGTTGAAGGGTCAAGCAGTTGCACGTTTGATACATGAATTGGTGCTTCAATATCGATAACACCACCCTGTGGGTATTCGTTAGAAGGCTTTTGATGCTTCTTAACGATGTTCACGCCTTCGACAACAACGCGATCTTTTCCAGCAACAGTCTTAGAGATTGTGCCTTCTTTTCCCTTATCTTTGCCGGCAATGACGCGAACCTTATCACCTGTTTTTACAAACATGATTTGGCTCCTCCTTGTCAGTTTTAGAGCACTTCTGGTGCCAATGAAACGATACGCATATAGTTACTGTCACGTAATTCACGTGCAACAGGACCAAAGATACGCGTACCAACTGGTGACTTATCTTCCTTAACGATAACAGCGGCATTTTCATCAAAGTTGATGTATGAACCGTCTGCACGTCGGACGTCAGATACAGTACGAACGATGACAGCCTTGACGACGTCACCCTTCTTTACGTTACCACCAGGGATAGCTTGCTTAACTGTAGCAACAATCATGTCACCTACACCCGCAAACTTACGACCTGAACCACCGAGCACTTTAATCGTTAAGATTTCACGCGCGCCAGAGTTGTCAGCCACTTTTAAACGACTCTCTTGTTGAATCATGGTTCTTCCTCCTTAGTTAGCAATTAATTACGACGATTTGGTATAAATAATATTAAAGCACTACTGCCTCTTCAACAATTTTAACCAAACGGAAGTGCTTAGTTGCAGACAAAGGGCGTGTTTCCATAATTTGAACAATATCATTTATCTTTGCAGAATTATTCTCATCATGGGCCTTAAACTTCTTTGTGTACTTAACTCGCTTACCATAAACTGCATGTGTCACATAAGTATCAACAGCGACAGTAATTGTCTTGTCCATCTTATCTGAAACAACACGGCCTTGATAAACCTTACGAGCATTACGTTCTTCACTCATTTTTCAGCTTCTTCCTTTCGTCTTATTTGTTGGCGTTAGCCAATTCTTGTGCACGAATAACTGTTTTAACTCGTGCGATGTCCTTACGAACTTGTGCGATACGCGCCGTGTTTTCAAGTTGGCCTGTAGCCAATTGAAAACGTAGGTTGAATAATTCTTCCTTGAATTCGGCTTCGCGCTTTTGCAAATCCGCAAGTGACAATTCTTTCAATTCACTTGCTTTAGCCATTATTCAGCCTCCCGAGCAATAATCTTTGTACGTACAGGCAACTTGTGTTGTGCTAAACGTAATGCTTCACGAGCAGTCGCTTCAGAAACACCTGCTACTTCAAACATAACCTTACCACGCTTTACTGGTTCAACCCAACCTTCAGGTGCACCCTTACCGTTACCCATTCGAACACCGACACCCTTAGATGTATATGACTTATGAGGGAAGATTTTAATCCAAACCTTACCACCACGTTTCATATAACGTGTTATTGCAATACGGGCAGCTTCAATTTGACGATTTGTAATCCAGCTTGATGTTGTTGCTTGCAAGCCGTAATCACCGAACGTTACCGTCGTTCCACCTTTTGCTTCGCCACGCATGTGGCCACGGTGTACACGACGGAATTTAACACGCTTTGGTACTAACATGTTTGCTTCCCTCCTTACTTACTGTTCTTTTTTTGTGGTAAGATATCACCACGATATATCCAAGTTTTGATTCCCAAGTTACCATAAGCTGTCATAGCTTCGTCCCATGAATAATCAATATCAGCGCGCAAAGTATGCAAAGGAACGGTTCCTTCAGTATATTGTTCAATACGAGCAATATCTGCACCATTCAAACGGCCTGAAACCATAACTTTGATACCCTTAGCACCTGAACGTGTTGTACGTTGAATGGCACCACGCATTGCACGACGGAACGCAACACGGCGTTCCAAATCGCCAGCAATTTGTTGTCCAACCAAGTGTGCAGACAAATCAGGCTTCTTGATTTCAACAATGTTGATAAAGACGCGCTTTGAACGGCCCTTTTCATCAGTATCAGTCAACTTAGCTAATTGTGTTCGAAGTTTTTCAACTTCAGACCCACCCTTACCAATAACCATTCCTGGCTTGGCGGTATGGACAGAAACATCAACACGTGATTTTGTGCTGCGTTCAATTTCGATGCGATCAACTGCGGCGTCCGCTAAATTCTTTTCGATATACTTACGAATACGTAAGTCTTCGTGAAGTTGGTTAGCATAATCAGCCTTATCAGCAAACCACTTTGCATCCCAGTCGCGAATAACACCGACACGGAATCCAGTAGGGTTAATCTTTTGACCCATTACTTTGCCTCCTTCTCAGCAACCACAATAGTGATATGGCTTGTACGCTTGTTGATAGGTGAAGCAGAACCCTTGGCACGAGGACGGAAACGCTTAAGCGTTGGTCCTTCGTTAGCAAAGGCTTCCTTCACGATAAGATCTTCTCGGTCTAATGAGAAGTTGTTTTCAGCATTAGCAACTGCTGAGTTCAAAACCTTGTAAATATCTTCAGTAGAAGTGTTAGGTAGGAACTTCAAAATTGCATATGCTTCGTTAACACTCTTACGACGAATAGTATCAAGAACTAAGCGTGCCTTACGAGGGGCAACACGAACGATCTTGGCTGTCGCACGAGCTGAAGTAATTTGTTCAGCCATTTTTCAATTTCCTCCTTTATTTTTTACTAGTCTTCTTATCATCAGCCTTGTGGCCTTTGAATGTACGAGTTGGGGCAAATTCTCCCAACTTGTGCCCAACCATGTCTTCTTGCACAAAAACCGGAACGTGCTTACGACCATCATATACAGCAATTGTGAAACCGATAAAGCTTGGGAAGATTGTTGAACGACGCGACCAAGTCTTGATTACTGATTTTTTCTCAGAATTTGATTGCGCTTCAATCTTCTTAAGCAAGTGTGGGTCCGCAAATGGTCCCTTTTTTAAACTACGAGCCATTGGTTTTCTCCTTTCCCTTACTTACTCTTACGACCGCGAACGATAAACTTTGTTGAAGCCTTCTTCTTATCGCGAGTCTTCTTACCGGCAGTCTTCTTACCCCATGGTGACATAGGACTTGGACGACCGACTGGTGCTTTACCTTCACCACCACCGTGTGGGTGATCATTAGGGTTCATAACTGATCCACGAACATGTGGGCGCTTACCGCGCCAGCGATTACGTCCAGCCTTACCCCAGTTAATCAGTGAATGTTCAGCATTACCAACTTCACCGATGGTTGCACGGTTTGTAGCAAGAACCAAACGAACTTCACCTGATGTCAGGCGAACGATGATATACTTACCATCTTTACCCAATATTTGTGCTGATGTACCAGCTGATCGTGCCAACTGTCCACCTTTACCAGGCTTCAATTCAATGTTATGAATCAAAGTACCTTCAGGAATATTGCTCAATGGCAAGGCATTGCCGGGTTTAATATCGGCATCAGGACCAGATTGAACTTTATCGCCAACCTTCAATCCCTTTGGCGCCAAGATATATGACTTAATACCATCTTCGTATACAAGCAAAGCGATGTTTGCTGTACGATTTGGGTCATATTCGATAGCTTTAACAGTAGCTGTCTTGTTATCTTTAATACGCTTGAAGTCTACCAAACGGTAGGCTTGTTTGTGTCCACCAGCATGGTGACGAACTGTCATGCGACCAGAGTTATTACGTGCTCCAGTTTTTGACTTTTTTGCCAACAAACTCTTTTCGGGCGTTGACTTCGTGATTTCAGCGAAATCTGAAGTCGTCATGTTACGACGTCCGTTAGAGGTTGGCTTATACTTCTTGATAGCCAATGTCTTATCCTCCTATTTAGATTTAACCTTCGTTAAAGATTTTAATATCTTTTGAATCTTTTGACAACGTTACGGTTGCCTTCTTTAACTTACGTGTGTAGCCAACGTAACGACCTTGTCGCTTTTGCTTACCACGAACGTTAGCTGTGTTCAAACCTGAAACTTGAACTTCAAAGATTTCTTCAATAGCTTTTTTGATTTGAGGTTTTGTTGCGCGAATATCAACTTCGAAGACATAACGCTTACGTTCTGTTTGCGCCATAGAAGCTTCTGTGATGATAGGGCGACGGATAATATCGCGTGCATCCATTAGGCAAGACCTCCTTGGATTTCTTCGATTGATGATTGAACAATCACCAGTTTATCTGCATTAACAACGTCAAGTACGTTGATACCCTTTGTTGTCATAACTTGAACATTAGCCAAATTACGTGCTGATAAAATTGCGTTTTCGTTGTTTTCATCAACAACTACTAATGTCTTTGTGTCAGCGGCTAAGTTAGTCAAAACTTTTTTAAAGTCTTGTGTTTTTGGTGCTTCAAATGTCAAAGCATCGACAACTACTAACTTACCTTCAGCAACTTTTTGTGACAAAACTGACTTCAATGCCAATTGATATGCCTTACGGTTGATACGGTATGCGTATGAACGAGGTGAAGGTCCGAAAACAATACCACCACCACGGAATTGTGGTTCACGAATTGAACCGGCACGTGCACGACCAGTACCCTTTTGTTTCCAAGGCTTACGGCCACCACCAGAAACCGCTGAACGGTTTTTGACTGCATGTGTTCCTTGACGCATTGATGCACGTTGCATCAAAACTGCATCTGTGATAACAGTGTTGTTTGGTTCAATGGCGAAGACTGCGTCATTTAATTCAAGTTCCGCAGCTTGACTACCATCTTGCTTTAATACAGCAACTTTAGTCATGATTGATTGTTCTCCTTTCTAATAGTTTATATTAAGCTTCTTCAGCCACAGTTGATGTTGAAACACCAGCCATTTTAACTTCAGGATGCTTTGCATTAGTTTTAACGGTTGATTTAATCGTTAATAGTGACTTGTTAGCGCCAGGAACATTGCCTTTCAATAACAATAAGTTGTTTTCAACGTCAACATGGACGATAGCAACATTTTGCATTGTACGCTTGTTATTTCCCATACGTCCAGGCAAAAGCTTACCCTTGAAGACACGGTTAATAACGGCACCCATTGAACCTGGGCGGCGGTGATAACGAGAACCGTGGGACATTGGTCCACGAGACTGGCCATCCTTTTTAATGTTACCTTGGAAGCCATGCCCCTTCGTGATACCTGTTACATCGACGTATTCACCAGATTCGAATGTATCAACTTTGATTTCATCCCCTGCGTTAAATTCGCCTTCCGCATTGCGGATTTCACGAATGTAGCGCTTAGGGGTCGTGTTTGCTTTAGAAGCGTGACCTTGTTCAGGTTTGTTTGATAGAACTGCGCGCTTATCTTGGTAACCAAGTTGTAGTGCACTATACCCGTCTGTTTCTGCATTTTTAACTTGCAAAACAACGTTTGGTGTAGCTTCAACAACAGTTACGGCGATCAATTCACCAGTTTCAGTGAAAACCTGAGTCATACCGACTTTGCGGCCTAAGATACCTTTAGTCATGACTAATCTCCTTAATTATTTGTTTGAACAATATTATAACTTGATTTCAATTGCAACGCCTGATGGCAATTCAAGCTTACGCAATGCGTCAACTGTCTTGTCAGTAGGGTTCACAATATCAATCAAACGCTTATGCGTACGCATTTCAAATTGCTCACGGCTATCCTTATGCTTATGTGGTGAACGTAGAACTGTATACAATGTACGTTCAGTTGGCAAAGGGATAGGACCAGCAATTTCTGCGCCCGTACGCTTAGCTGTCTCAACAATCTTTTCTGCTGATTGGTCCAAGATACGGTGCTCGTATGCCTTCAAACGGATACGAATTTTCTTTTGTGCCATTATTTCGTGCCTCCTCGTTGATTTTATAAATCAGCTAACTCCGACCAAAAACCGACAACACTGCTTGTGTTTTGCGCGCCCATGGCAACGCGGCCGCGCGTGTCGCAACCTTGATCATCATTGCTAAATATTGATACACCAGGCTTTCAGTAGGTTTATGTGACTACGGTTCCAAAAGCGTACTTATCTATATTAACAGAAATACCACCCAAGTGCAACACTTTTTTACTAATTATTTAACGACTTTACGGACAATTATTTTTGTGACATTTTAAATTCTAAAAAAGCATCATTGTACTTTTCTGTCCACAATTGCCCTAAGTCGTCATAAACTTGTAAGTGTTTAACTGTTTGATCATCGGGATAAAACTGTGTATCTTGTCGCACTGCTTTTGGCAATAATGCCTTTGCTTTTTGATTAGGGGTTGCGTAACCAATGTATTCAGCGTTTTGTGCTGCATTTTTTGGATTACCCATAAAATTTAAAAAGGCATAGGCTGCTGCTTGGTGCTTAGCAGTTTTTGGCATAACAATATTGTCAAACCATAAATTAGACCCCTCGCTAGGCACAATATAATGCAGATGTTTATTATGACTTAATGCTTCAGAAGCTTCACCTGAATACGTTACGGCAATTGCTGCCTCATTTTGCGACATATACATTTTTATTTCATCAGCAATAATTGCTTTAACATTTGGCATCAATGCTGTTAACTTAGCTTGTGCCGCAGCCAAATCTGCCCGTGATTTCGTATTAACAGACTTATTTTGCGTTATTAGTGCAATGGCCAATGCATCTCTGGCTGAATCAATGAGCATGATTTGATTTTTAAATTTAGGCGACCACAAGTCATCCCAATGTTGAAGATCTTTAGCGTTAACGTACTGATCATTATAAATGATGCCAAGCGTTCCCCAAAAGTAAGGTAACGAATATCGGTTATTGCGATCAAAAGACTGGTTCAAAAACCGCGTATCATAATTTTTCATACCAGTTAGTTTACTATGATCTAATGGCAGTAACAGTTTTTCCCTTTTCATCTTCTGTATCATATAGTCTGAAGGAACGGTTAAATCATAAGATGTACCACCTTGTTTGATTTTCGTGTACATTGCTTCATTTGAATCAAATGTTTCATAACTTACTTTGTACCCAGTTTCTTTGGTGAACTTTTTAAGCAACTCAGGGTCAATGTAATCACCCCAATTATAAAGGTTCAAAACTTTGTCGGATGATGCGTTAGTGCCTGTTTTAGATGCCAAGTAATGTTGTACGCCAAACAATATCAAAATAACTGAGCAGATACCTATCATACCCATTGCTAATTTTTTCATAATTACAGTCCCTCAGATGCCGGTAGAACCAAACGTGTGCCGCGCTTTTTATTTTTCCCTGTACGCGTAGTAATCATATAATAAGCCAATACAAGCAATAATGATACCATAAACATCATCGCTGATAGCGCATTAATTTCTAAACTAACGCCTTGACGTGCACGCGAGTATATTTCTACAGAAAGTGTCGTAAAACCATTACCGGTCACAAAGAACGTTACAGCAAAATCATCAAGTGAGTAGGTAAAAGCCATAAAAAAGCCAGCCAAGATACCAGGTGAGATTACTGGTAAAATAACGCGAGATAGCATTTGCCAATTATTTGCACCTAAATCTTTAGCAGCAGCGACAAGTGATTGATTCATCTCTTGCAGGCGAGGAAGTACCATCAAGACCACGATTGGAATACTAAAGGCAATATGCGATAACAATACTGAAGTAAAACCTAAAGCAAAGCCCATGACAGTAAATAGAATCAGGAATGATGCACCAATAATCACATCTGGTGACACAAGCAAAATATTATTTAATGATAGGAAAATATTTTTTGCTAGTGCGTATTTTAAATTATAAATATACAACGCGCCCGCTGTCCCAATAACACTAGCGATTAATGACGACAACAGCGCAATTAAAAGCGTGCTAACGACAATTTCTATGATACGAGTATCCGCAAATAACTCGGCATAGTGCTTAAACGAAAATCCTTCCCAGCCCTGCATGACATCGCCTGAATTAAATGAATAGACAATTAGGAAAAAAATAGGCAAATAAAGGAGTATAAAAACAAGCCACAAGTAACTATTAGCCCATTTGATTTTTTTAACCATGATTTAACCTCGATTCCTTGAAGATTTGCGAGCACGTTCTCTTGTTAGTACCATCGTGATAATCATAGCAACAATTAAAATGACACCAATTGTTGATCCAATTCGCCAATTTTGTGTCACTAAAAAATGTTCCTCGATCGCTGTTCCCAATGTGATCACTCGATTACCACCAATCAAACGTGTAATCATAAATAGCGACAAACTTGGGATAAATACCGCTTGAATACCTGCCTTAATACCCGGCATTGATAAGGGTAATATCACACGTCTTAAAGTTTGCCACTGATTCGCGCCCAAATCACGACTTGCTTGTGCTAGACGCGGATTGATTTCTGCCAATGAGTTAAAAATTGGCAAAATCATGAATGGTATTTCAATATAGGCCGCTACTAAAAGAAAGCTCCAATTCGAAAATAATAATTGTTGTGGTGCAATACCCATTAAACCAATAAAATTATTAACCGTACCTGTTTTTGAAAGTAGTCCTATAAATGCATATGTTTTTAACAACAAATTAATCCATGTCGGTAAAATGACAAGTAATAACCAGAATTGTTTTTGCTTTAACTGATTCAATAAATATGCCATGGGATAACTAATCACTAAGGTAATTATCGTAATTAGAAAAGCATACCAAACTGAGTTAAATGTCATTAATAAATACGTACCACTTGCAAAATAGGTCGCATAGTTTTGCAATGTAAAGTGCCCATTTTGTGTAGTCAATGACTGGAAAAGTAATAACATTAATGGTGCAATAACAAATAGCACTAACCACATGCCATAGGGAATGATATAAAATAGTTGCCTTTGCTGCTTACTTTTAGGCATTGTCGTCTTCATCCTCGTAACTTTCCAAGCGTGCATCAAAATCATTTTCAGATTCGTTAAACCTCATGATGTGAATATCTTCTGGATCGAATGTCAGACCAACACGCTCTCCTACTGTAGACTTATTTGTCGCCTGTACCTGCCACTCATTCCCGTCATCATCAATTGCGGTGATTTCATAGTAATCACCACGAAAAGATTGATCATCAATCGTCACAACTAATTTACCATTTTCAACAGTTGTTAAATCCAAATCCTCTGGCCGCAACACAACCTCTACACGTTCGTTTGGTCGCATACCGGCATCAACATTTTCAAAGTCTTTTCCTGTAAAGTGCACCAGATAATCAGCAGTCATGATGCCATCCAAAATATTTGACTCACCAATAAAGTCCGCTACAAAATGATTAATCGGTTCATCGTAAATATCTTCTGGTGACCCATTTTGTTGAATGACACCATCATTCATGACAAATATCCAATCAGACATAGCTAGTGCTTCTTCTTGATCATGTGTCACAAATACAAACGTAATGCCGAGACGCTGTTGAATTTCACGCAATTCGTATTGCATTTCTTTGCGTAATTTATAATCAAGTGCAGATAAGGGTTCATCAAGTAATAATACTTCTGGATCATTAGCCAAAGCGCGTGCAATCGCTACACGCTGTCTCTGCCCACCTGACAACTCAGTGATTTCACGATCAGCATACTCCCCAAGTTTAACCAACGCCAACATCTCTGTCACTTTAGCTTTAATCTCTTTTTTGCTTTTACCTTTAATGCGAGGTCCAAAAGCCACATTTTCAAACACGTTCATATTTGGAAATAAGCCATAATCTTGAAAAACTGTATTCATATGGCGCTTTTCAACAGGTACGTGATTAATCACTTGTCCCTCAAATAAGATATCACCATAGGTCACTGTCAGTTGTCCAGATATCAGATTCAAAATAGTTGTTTTACCAGATCCTGATGGCCCTAACAACGTATAAAATTTACCTGCTTCTAGCTCAAAATCAATGTTTTTCAAAACTGAATTATCATCATAAGATAATCCAACATTTCTGAATTCAATAATTGGCGTTGACTCGTTAGACACTTTCCTATCCTCACTTTTAATCAATAAATATATTGTAACAAGAAAAGCATGCAACTTCATATTCGTTGCATACTTTTCTTGTTACAATATTTTATCTTTTCTTTCAATTATAATTATTGTTATAATCATAAATATAAATAAAATCAATATCGTGATAATTTGTGGTTTCCAGCTGTTAAAAAACCAAAAAGCGTAACCAAATAATGCCGGTCCAAGAGCAGCGATTAAGTAACCGCCGCTCTGCACCATACCGGATAATTGTGCAGTTTGACTAGGCGTATTTGTCTTTAAGCTAAATGTTGTTAATAAGTACGGAAACAAACTGGCAGTACTCATACCAATTAATAAATTAACGGTTAGCCAATAGCCAAAAGAACCTGTTGGATATAATAATAACAAATAGCCAATGATACCAACCACAGACAAACTAACCATCAACAATTGTCGCTGTCTACCAGTTATTCGTGCAATTAGTGTGGGAATAAATAAAGAAAAGGGCAATCCAATTAAAGAGTTGACACCAGAAAACACCCCCGCAACTGCTGGTGACAATCCTGCCTGTATAGCCATTGTTGGTCCCCAAGCTATCAAGACATAAAACATAGCTGACTGTATACCACAAAAAAACAATAACAACCACGCATACTTGTTTCGCCAAATTATTGATTGTGCTTTTACAGGAACACCAACAACTAACGGCTTATCCTGCTTTTTAACATAGTGATCATTTGGCAGCCAAATAATAAGCGCAATAAACAGTATTATTGTCAAAATAAAAATAAATACGTGCCAACCTGCCAACGCTGTAATAGGCGCCGCCACACTAACTCCTAATGCAGTTGCTAACATCATGCTAAAGGTAAATAACGAGGTCATTGGTCCAATTTTCATAGGAAAATACATACGAATAACACTTGGCAATAAGACATTCATATGTGCAATACCAATGCCAATTAACAAAGTACTTAAGTATAAAAACGGCGTATTAATCACCCTCATTAAAGAACCAATAACAACTAACATAAGCATAAACGTGAAAGTTCGTTCAAGTCCAAATTTTTTTGCGGTTTGAGGTGCAAAAGACGAAAATAATGCAAAGGAAAGTAATGGAATTGTTGTTAATATACCAAGCTGTCCAACCGGTATATGTTGCGATTTTGCAATTGTATCAAGAATTGGTGGGATTGATGTAAACGGCAATCTTAAGACCATGCCAATCATAATAATTCCCGGTATTAAAAATTTACTGTGTTGTTTGTTCATATCGTTCACCATACTCTCCAAAAGTAAAACGGCGTCACTCCATGGAGTGACGCCGTTTTTACTGGACCATCGGTCAGTTTCTTAATAATAATTCATAGCAATGAATCATCTTAACATAAAGACACATGATCACAAATATTAAGATTCTTTACCACTATTTTTAATAATTTCTTCTTGAATATTCTTAGGAACAGCTTCATAATGATCGAAAACCATTTGGAACGTACCACGGCCTTGTGTTGCAGAACGCAAAGTTGTTGCATATCCAAACATTTCTGACAAAGGCACCTTAGCTTTTACAGCTAAGACGGGTCCACGTGATTCTTGGCCTTCAATCATACCACGACGTGCTGAAACATGTCCCATCACATCACCAAGGTTATCTTCAGGGGCAACAATATCAACAGCCATAATTGGTTCAAGAATAACGGCACCAGCTGTTTTAGCAGCTTCTCTCAAAGCTAATGAGGCAGCAATTTTGAAGGCTGCTTCAGAAGAATCGACATCGTGATATGAACCATCATACAATTTGGCCTTCAAGTCAACCAATGGGAATCCAGCCAGAGGACCTGCATTCAAAGCATCCTTCAAACCTGCCTCAACTGAAGGAATATATTCGCGAGGCACAACACCACCGACAATGGCATCATCGAATTCAAATCCTGCACCCTCTTCATTTGGTGAAAATTCAATATAAACATCTCCATATTGACCTTTACCACCTGATTGGCGTTTAAAGAATCCACGAGCTTGAACAGTTTTAGTAAATGCTTCACGGTAGGCAACTTGTGGTGCACCAACAGTTGCCTCAACGTTAAATTCACGGCGCATACGATCAACCATGATATCCAACTGCAACTCACCCATACCAGCGATAAGAGTGTCACCTGTTTCAGGGTTTGTTGTCGCACGGAATGATGGATCTTCTTCAGCTAACTTTTGGATAGCATTAGACAATTTGTCTTGGTCAGCTTTTGTTTTAGGCTCAATAGCTAATTCAATAACTGGTTCTGGGAACTCCATTGATTCAAGAACCAATTGATTATCAACAGAAGTCAATGAATCACCCGTAGTCGTATTCTTCAAACCAATAGCTGCGGCAATATCGCCTGAGAATACTTCTTCGATTTCAGTACGTGATGTGGCATGCATTTGTAACAAACGACCAACACGTTCACGTGTATCTGAAGATGTATTTTGTACATATGATCCTGACTTCAAAGTACCAGTATACACACGCATAAATGTCAAACGACCAACGAATGGATCTGTCATAATTTTGAATGCCAAGGCAGCAAATGACTTGTTATCATCGGCAATCAAGTCTACTTCTTCACCAGTTTTCGGATCATTAGCAATATATGGCTTAACATCTAAAGGTCCTGGCAAGTAGTCAACAACGGCATCCAACATCATTTGAACACCCTTATCTTTATAGGCTGAACCAGCAAGTACTGGATAGAATTGCAATGCCAAAGTAGCACGACGAATGGCAGCCTTTAATTCCTCAATTGAAATATCTTCGCCTTCAAGATACTTTTCCATCAAGTCATCATCGACATCAGCAACCGCTTCAATTAAAGTATTACGCTTTTCTTCTGCCAAATCTTTCAATTCTGCTGGAATATCGCGTGGTTCCCACTTTTCGCCCAAATCATCCACTGGGTAATAAGCTTCTTGAGTGATTAAATCAATAACCGCTTCAAAGTCATCTTCAGCGCCAATTGGCCATTGAATAGCTTCCGCATTGACTTGCAAACGTTCGTGAATTGAATCCACTGACATTTGGAAATCAGCACCCATTTTATCCATCTTATTGACGAATACAATACGTGGTACGTCATATGTTGTTGCTTGACGCCAAACAGTTTCTGTCTGTGGTTCAACACCGGCAGCACCATCCAAAACCGCTACGGCACCATCCAAAACACGTAGTGCACGTTCAACTTCAATTGTGAAGTCCACGTGACCTGGTGTGTCAATGATGTTAACACGGTAAGGTGTCTTTTCGAATTGGTCAAAGAAACCATGCCAAACAGCCGTTGTAGCAGCTGATTGAATCGTGATTCCACGTTCCTTTTCTTGTTCCATGAAATCCATTTGTGAAGCACCATCATGTGTTTCACCAATTTTGTGAATTTTACCTGTGTAGTACAAGATACGTTCCGTAGTTGTTGTCTTACCCGCATCAATGTGGGCCATAATACCAATGTTACGTGTACGTTCTAGTGGGTATTCACGTTTTGCCATTGTGAGTTATCTCCTGGTTTTTGTTCTGTATGCAACAAAAAGCGACACAGAATTGTGTTCGCTTTTTGACGATAAACACTGGCAGTATTTATCGTCTACTGTCATTGTACGCTACTATTGCAACTTGTGAATAACTAAAATATTCTAAGCAACACTACTTAACGTATATCACAATCGGTACAATACCAATTGCACCGTAGGTTTTACCAACGATAGTGAGCGAATGCACGGTTGGCTTCAGCCATCTTGTGCGTATCTTCGCGCTTCTTTACAGATGCACCTGTATCGTTAGCTGCATCCATAATTTCTTTTGCCAAACGCTCGTCCATTGTGTGTTCGTTACGCAAACGTGAATAGTTTACCAACCAACGTAGTCCCAATGTTGTGCGACGGTCAGGACGCACTTCGATTGGCACTTGATAGTTAGAGCCACCAACACGGCGAGCTTTAACTTCTAATACAGGCATGATATTTTCCATGGCTTGTTCAAAAACTTCCAAGGGTTCATTACCAGTAGCTTCCTTGATATGATCAAAAGCATCATACAAGATTGTTGAAGCAGTTCCGCGCTTTCCATCAAGCATCAACTTGTTGATCAAACGTGAAACGAGCTTTGAATTGTAAATTGGGTCAGGCAAAACTTCCTGACGCTTAGTATAACCTTTACGTGGCATTAGTCAGTCTCCTTCTTACTTTTTTGGCGCCTTTGTGCCATACTTTGAACGTGATGTCATACGACCATCAACACCAGCAGTATCCAATGCACCACGGATAACGTGGTAACGTACACCAGGCAAATCCTTAACACGGCCACCGCGAATCAAAACAACTGAGTGTTCTTGCAAATTATGTCCAATACCTGGAATATAAGCAGTCACTTCATACAAGTTTGAAAGACGCACACGAGCGTACTTACGTAAAGCTGAGTTAGGCTTTTTTGGTGTCATTGTTCCGACACGTGTAGCAACCCCACGCTTTTGTGGTGCAACATTATTTGTTGCTTTCTTCTTCATTGAGTTATAGCCGAAGTTCAACGCAGGTGACTTTGACTTAGTCACTTGTGACTTACGAGGCTTACGAACTAATTGGTTAATTGTAGGCATTCTACGCTCTCCTTAAAATTTTTATTATTCTACACAGTTCCAGGTGTATCATTGTTGTTATTAAACAAAAATGCTCACATGAAATCTGCTGACAATTGCCTTTGCAGCGCCGTTCAGCACGTTGTGATGTTATCACAGAACAGATTACTTAAAAGCACGTTCAATATAATAACAGATTGAGCTCTAATGTCAATAGCATAGGCTACATTATATTTTTTGAGTTTTATTTACATTAGCCGTATGATACTTTATGGAAAATTTACTTATTTTAATTTTAAACGCGACTTTAGTCTCAAGTATCATGTGTTTGGCAGATCGTATCAATCATGGCGTTAATGTCCTTATCAAACGTTCATTTTGTTGGCATTGTGGCCATAACTTAAAGTGGTATGACTTAATACCTGTGTTTTCTACAATATTAACTCGTGGTCATTGTCGTTATTGTCAAAAAAAATTCGGTGTACACTATGCCATTTTTGAATTTTTAGGTGCACTCATTGGTAGCTTGTTATTTTCAGATACGACCACTTGGATTACTGCTTATCTGCTATTTTTTCTAGCACTTGAAGATTGGCATAATGAACGCATTCATTCAGATATATTAATGCCTTGGATTCTATATTTGTTTATCCAAAATTGGGGAGAACCCAAACTGCTACTAACTTGTTTAGTAATCACAATCAGTATATTACTGGTACACTACCGACAGGCTATGGGGAAAGGAGATATCCCTGTTTTGCTGGTACTAACTTTAATTTCTACGACACAGTCATTTGCACTATCGTTACTCATCGCTTCTACACTCGCACTTGTCCGTCTTAAAATTAGACAGGTCAAGCAACTACCCTTTGTACCATTTCTTTACATTGGATGGCTTGTTGTGACTTTAATTGAAAAAACGCTCATAATCAGTCATTTATGAGCGTTTTTATGCTTTAGTGGGCTCTTTTTTTATTGGTTTGATATTAATCTTAATCTCGCCATTCTTAGCACCGATTGTAACCGCGCTTTCTGTAGTAATTTGTCCACTAAGTAGTGCCTCACTCAATGCATCTTCGACCTTAGTCTGCAATGCTCGTCGTATTGGACGTGCACCATATTCAGGATCAAACCCAGCACTAGCAACAACATCGATTGCAGCTGGTGTGATTTTGACAGAAATACCTTGCTCCGCAACACGTTGCAAGACGGAGCGACTCATTAGCTTGACAATTTGGTGCAACTCTTCTTTAGTCAAAGCATCAAAAACAACAGTCTCATCTAAACGATTAATGAATTCTGGTCGAAAGGTATCTTTTAATGTTTCACGAATTTTTTCGGCAACTGCTTCATTATTATTTTTAAGGTCAATAGCACCAAATCCCATTGATTTTTCATCACGCAGTCTTGTTGCTCCTAGATTAGATGTCATAATGATAATCGTATTTCGAAAATCAATTTTACGACCCTTAGAATCTGTCAGAAAGCCATCATCAAAGACTTGTAGCATCAAGTTAAATATATCTTGATGTGCTTTTTCTGCTTCATCTAATAAAATAACCGAATACGGATGATTTCTAACTTGTTCAGTTAGCTGCCCGCCTTCATCATACCCAACATATCCTGGTGCTGACCCAACTAAGCGTGATGATGACCACCTCTCCTGATACTCTGACATATCAATTCGAATCATATGATCTTCACTACCAAACATTGCTTCCGCTAATGCTTTGGCTAGCTCTGTTTTTCCGACACCGGTAGGGCCCAAAAACATAAAGGCGCCAATTGGTCGACTCGGATCCTTCAGACCAGAACGTGCACGTCGAATAGCCCTTGCTACTGCTGAGATTGCCGGTTTTTGTCCAATAACCCGCTTGCCTAATAACGACTCTAAGTTGACAAGTCTTTGCTGTTCATTCTTTTCAAGCTGGGTCAATGGTACCCCTGTTTGCTGTGATATCACCTCAGCAATATCTTCTGATGTCACATGTAAATCATACTGTGGTCGCTGATTTTCTTGTGCCTGAGCGGCTTTAGCAGTCAATTTATTGACCTTGGTTCTTAACTTCATTTCTTCTTTTCGCAACTCAGCAGCTGCTTCAAAGTTCAAAGCTGTGATAGCAACATCTTTCGCATCAATCACCTCAGCTAATCGACGTTGATTCTTACTCAATGGTGTTAATTTGTCCACCGCATCAATGCGAACCTTGGCACCTGCTTCATCCATTAAATCAATTGCCTTATCCGGTAAAAATCGATCCGTGATATAACGTGATGATAGTTTAACAGCAGCGTTCACAGCGTCATCATCAATTTGAACCTGATGGTGTGCTTCAAATTTTGGTCGAATACCTGTTAAAATGGCAACAGCATCCTCTTGAGATGGCTCATTAACAGTTACCGGAGCAAAGCGACGTTCCAACGCAGCATCTGCTTCCACGTATTTTTGATATTCATCAAACGTTGTCGCTCCTAATGTTTGTAATTCACCACGAGCTAAAGCTGGTTTCAAAATATTTGATGCATCAATTGCTCCCTCTGCACCGCCTGCACCAATTAATGTATGCAATTCATCGATAAATAGAATAACGTTCCCATCATTGTAAATTTCTTCAATTACTTTTTTTAATCGATCTTCAAATTCACCACGATACTTTGTTCCGGCTACAAGCGAACCCATATCTAGAGCCATTAATCTTTTGTTTTTTAATGTTTCAGGCACTTCGTCTTTAACAATACGTTGTGCTAATCCCTCAGCAATGGCTGTCTTTCCAACGCCTGGTTCGCCGATCAAGACAGGATTATTTTTAGTTCGGCGAGATAAAATTTGTACCACACGGCGAACTTCTTTAGAACGTCCTATAATTGGATCCATCTTGTCGTCTTTGGCAAGTTGCGTCAAATCACGTGCCAAACCATCCAAGGTTGGTGTGCCCTGAGCTTGTTGTTTATCGCGTTGTTTCATCTGCTTACGAACATCAGTCACGCCAAGTTTACGCAAGATAGCACGACGCATTTCTTGCAAATTTGCATCTAATGCCAACAAAATACGTGATGATAAAATACTTTCATCTTGTAATAAGGCCAACAACATATGCTCTGTTCCAATTTTAGGTTGCGCAAGCGCACGTGATTCATCATTAGATTGACGTAGAATGTCTGCTGCTTTGGGTGAGTAAGGCAAGTAACTATTTTTGTCATAGCGCGTTGTCATACCATATCCTGTGAAATGTTCAATTTCTTCACGAATGTCATCATCTGTAACGTTGAATTGACCCAGTATCTTACTAGCAATTCCCTCTTTTTCAATCGCTAATGCAAGTAACAAATGCTCTGTCCCAACCGCTTGATGTTTGAAATATTTTGCTTGTTCTTGTGCCAAAACTAAGACATTTTGTGCACTAGGTGTATAATTGGTATCCATATTTTGCCCTCCGTGTTTTACGCAGTTAATGTCTAATGTTGACTTATATTATAACGCATTACATCTACATTAGAAACTGATTTGTTTGCTAATTCAAAAAGCCGAAACAGTTGTTTCGACCTTTACTTTTTTAATTAGGGTTTTTAAGGCTTAGTTGCCACTGCAAGTACGCATTAATAAATGGATCTAAATCACCATCTAATACTTGTTGTGGTTGGTTAGTTTCATAGTTAGTACGATGATCTTTGACCATCTGATAAGGATGCAAAACATACGACCTAATCTGCGAACCCCAGCCATTCTCCAATTTTTCACCTGTCAATGCCGCACGTTCTGCCTCTTGCTTTTCAAGTTCCAGTTGATACAATTTTCCCTTCAACAAGCGCATCGCATAGTCGCGGTTACCATACTGTGTTCTTTCCACGGTTGATGACACCACAATACCTGTGGGTTCATGAGTTAATCGTACCCCTGTTGATACTTTATTGACGTTTTGTCCACCAGCACCACCGGAGCGGAAAACATCCATTTTAATATCATCATCCCGCACCTCGACTTCAATCGTATCATCTAACTCTGGCATGACATCCACACTCACAAAACTCGTATGGCGGCGTCCAGCTGAATCGAATGGTGAAATACGAACAAATCGATGCACACCTTTTTCACTCCGTAAAAAGCCAAATGCATTGTGACCTGTAATTTTAATTGTTGCACTATCAATGCCAGCTTCATCGCCAGCATGGTAGTCCAAGACATCCACTTGAAAGCCATGCTGTTGTGCCCACCGTGTGTACATACGGTACAAATTGGCACCCCAGTCCGTTGACTCTGTGCCACCGGAGCCAGGATGTACCTCTAAAATAGCATTATTAGCATCATATGGCTCAGTTAAAAGTTGCTCTAAATTGTAGGCTTCAACATCTTTTTGAATCTTAGCAACATTTTCTTCTAATTCTGCCAGCATTTCAACATCATCAGGATCTTCAGAAAGCATTTCAATTAAAACATCAATCTCTTCAGCTTGATTCGTTAAATTTAAAAACGAATCACGTCTATTTTTTAATACATTATTTTCTTCAATTACTTTCTGTGCCTTGACATTATCATCCCAAAAGCCAGGTTCAGTCATTCGATTTTCAAAATCAGCAATCTCTTCCGTTAAGGCTTCTAAATCTAGCGTGCTACGAAAGCGCGTGATATTTTCTTTAATTTCCGCTAAAGCATGCTTAGCATCGATAATTTCCATTATTACTGTATCCCTTCAAAATAAAAACGATTATTAGATAGATTTAGGTCATCAATTACTCACCACTTTGCAAATACAAAGATGACCAGTAGTCAATACCATTTATCTACGCTTTTAAATTCTGACGAATTTCAGCTTTCATAAACGTACGTGTTGCATCGTATTCGACATCAACAATCATCTTATTAAAGTTTTCAAATGCTTCATTTTGATATTCTATGAGTGGATTCAATTGCCCATAACCACGTAATCCAACACCTTGACGCAAGCGATCCAATGAATCGATATGGTCTGTCCAGTGTTGATCTACTGCACGTAAAATCACAACTTTTTCAAATTCAAGCATTTGTTCAGGATCATATAATTGCCCTTTTTTAGCTTTATAGTTTATTTTAGCAAGGTCAAACAGCTTTGATTTAATTTGATCACGTGATAACTCTTGTAATTGTGAAGCCGTGATATCTCCTTCATGGACCAAAGCGTTATTGGCAAAAGTAATCACTTGTTCAAGATGCCAACCTGAGGACTTTTTGCTGATTGTTTGCGCATCTACCACGCGGTTAATCGTTCTTTCCACCATCGGCATCAAAACCCACTCTAAAGACTTTGACTCATCAATGACAACATCACGCTGATGATAAATCAATTCACGCTGTTCACGAACAACATCATCATATTGTAAAACGTTTTTACGTGTGTCATAGTTATTACCTTCAACACGCTTCTGAGCAGATTCTACTGAGCGTGTAATCATACGATTTTTGATAACAGTCTCTTCTTCATCAAGATTCATTCGTTCCCAGACAGCACGAATACGATCTGCACCAAAACGGATCATCAAATCGTCTTCAAGTGACAAAAAGAACTGAGAAAAGCCCGCATCACCTTGACGGCCTGCACGACCACGTAATTGGTTATCTATTCGTCGTGACTCGTGACGCTCAGTTGCAATAACAGCCAAGCCACCTAAATCAGCGACACCTGGCCCAAGCTTAATATCGGTTCCGCGTCCCGCCATATTTGTTGCTACAGTAACTGCACCACGTTGCCCTGCATTTGCAATGATTTCTGCTTCTTTTGCGTTATTTTTAGCATTTAAAACATTATGAGGAACATTTTGTGCCATTAAAATCTTTGATAGCAATTCAGAAGACTCTACTGACCCAGTACCAATTAAAATTGGTTGACCATTGGCATGCAACTCCTGTATTAAATTAACAACGGCATTATATTTTGCACGGACAGATGGATATAACAAATCAGCATAATCAACACGTTTAATTGGTCGGTTGGTCGGAATCGTAACAACCTCCATATTATAAATTTCGCGTAATTCTTCTTCCTCTGTTTTAGCAGTACCAGTCATACCGGAGAGCTTTTTATACATACGGAATAAGTTTTGATATGTAATTTGCGCCATCGATTTGTTTTCTTCTTGAATCTCAACATTTTCTTTGGCTTCAATTGCTTGATGTAGTCCATCTGATAGACGTGTTCCTTCGGAAATACGACCTGTGGCTTGATCAATTAACTTAACTTCCCCATTTTGAACAACATAATCTTTATCGTTAATATAGTTAAAGTTCGCACGTAAGGCTTGATCAATGTGATGTGTTAAAGCTGTATCGCCGGCATCATATAAATTATCTAAATTAAAGAAAATTTCACCTTTATGAATGCCTTCATTTGTTAGCATTGTTGTTTTAGCTTCTTCATCAATTTTGTAATCTTCATCAAACTGTAACGTTTTGACAAAACGATCAGCACGTCCATAAAGTTGTGATACCCCTGACCCAGGTCCAGAAATAATCAATGGTGTACGGGCAGTATCAATTAAAATAGAATCTGCTTCATCAATTAAGGCAAAGTTCAAACCACGCTGCATCACGCGTTCATCTGCTCGACGAACCATATTATCACGCAAGTAATCAAAACCAATATTAAAATTAGTCGAATACGTAATGTCGGCATCATAAGCCGCACGTTTTTCTTCTGCAGGTGCGTCACCTACATTGACTCCAACTGACAATCCAAGCCAATGATATAATTGCCCCATCTGCTCAGCATCACGAGATGATAAATAATCATTAACCGTGACAACATGCACACCGCGACCTGACAGCGCGTTAAGATAAACTGTCATAGTAGCCGTTAATGTTTTTCCCTCTCCTGTACGCATTTCAGCTAAGTTACCATCATGTAACGCTGCTGATCCCATAATTTGTACATGGAAAGGATATAATCCAAGGACTCTTTTCGCACCTTCACGTGCCACAGCAAAAGCCTCAGGTAAAATGTCATCTAAAGTCTTCGCTAATATTTTGTTCTGTTTGTCTTTATCTTTAACATCTGCTAATGCATCAGCAATAATTTGCTTAAACTGTGGTGTTTTTGCTTGCAAAGCTTCATCAGACATTGCAGACATTTGATCGGCATAGCTTTCTACTTGCTCAGCAATATGATTTAATTTTTTTAGTTGCTTTTTTGAATTATCAACTAATTTACGTATTGGATTTGCCATTGTTTTTAACACACAAGATTAATTTATTGTGTGCTTCTCCTCTGAAATATGAATTTGTGTGTTATCGCGCACAATAGTCTACTTTCAATTATAACAAAAAAACCTGATAAATACAGGTCTTTACTATTAATGATGTGATGTTGCTATTAACTTTTCTTGTCCACCTAGATAAGGACGCAGTACTTCTGGAATGGTCACTGTACCATCTTCATTTTGATAATTTTCTAAAATGGCTGCAACTGTACGCCCAACAGCTAGGCCAGATCCATTCAATGTATGAACCAATTGTAATTTGCCACTATCATCTCGGAAAGTAATATGCATACGTCGTGCTTGAAAATCTTCAGTATTTGAGACCGATGAAATTTCGCGATACGTATTTTGTTGTGGCATCCAAACTTCTACATCATATGTTTTAGCTGCTGAAAATCCCATATCTCCTGTTGACAACATGATAACGTGGTAAGGTAACCCTAATTGACGCAAAATATTTTCGGCATTATCAGTCATTTTTTCTAATTCATCATATGACTGCTCAGGTTTTGTAAATTTGACCATCTCCACCTTGTTAAATTGATGCAACCGAATTAATCCTCGTGTATCTTTACCCGCTGATCCTGCTTCCTTACGAAAAGAAGGCGACAATGCTGTAAACTTAATTGGTAAATCTTGCCCAGGTAATGTTTCACCAGCGTAATAATTTGTTAAAGGCACTTCTGCTGTTGGAATATAAGTTTGTTCTAACCCCTCTACACGGTATGCATCATCTTGGAACTTAGGGTATTGCCCTGTACCAAACATAGCAGAATCATTCACCACAATCGGTGTAATCATTTCTGTATAACCTTCTTGATGATGTTGATCTAACATAAAATTATATACTGCACGTTCTAAACGCGCACCATCTCCAACATAGTATAAAAATCGCGCACCAGAAACCTTGGCCCCTCTTTCGAAATCCAATATTCCTAAAGCTTCTCCAATATCAAAATGTGCCTTCAACCATTTAGGACTTTCTACTAAAGCATGTGGTCTATTTTTATATTCTGCCGGTTCCCATACACGTTGCTCAATGTTAGCTGACTCATCTGGGCCCACTGGTACCTCTGATGCTGCTAAATTAGGTAAGTGCGCTGCCAAATCTTGTACCTGTTCATCTAGTTCAACTTGCTTGCTATCCAATAATTTAATTTTCGAGCTGACCATTTGCATAGCTGCAATGGCTTCACTAGCATCTTCTTTATTACGTTTAGCATACGCAATCTTATCTGAAGCAACGTTACGATCCGCCTTCAAACTTTCAACAGTTCGAATTGTATCTCGACGTGCTTCATCCAAGGTGAGTAACTCTGTTAACTTTTCAGGTGCTACACCACGGTCTTGTAAGCGCCTCATAGCTTCATCCGTATTTTTACGTAAATATTTTATATCTAACATATCTTTCCCTTTCAATTAATCATTTGTAAAGTAAAAGCACGATTCTATCCCATCCAAAAAGGACAAGGGACGAAATCGTGCTTCCGTGGTACCACCCAGCTTTTATGTCAAGTATCAACATAACACTCTTAATCTGATAACGGTGATAACCGAGTGGCATTACCCACTAACGTGCGGCTTACTGGAGTTTCGAACTATTGTTTCACATCAACCAACAATTTTCTCAAATATTCTACTTATGGTAAGTCAATAAGTTTATTGTATCTAAATATAACTTAAAACGCAAGCTTTGCATAATTAATATGAAAGTAAGGCTAAAAAAGAGCGGGCGTGAAACCCACACAAAAAAAGCGATGCCCCAAGGACTTCGCTTCTTAATTCATGGGCCTGACAGGACTCGAACCTGTGACCCCTGCGTTATCAACACAGTGCTCTAACCAACTGAGCTACAGGCCCCTTTCTTTTATACCGCGCGACCATGACCACCCGCTGCATATAAAAAAGCGAATGACGGGAATCGAACCCGCATAGCCAGCTTGGAAGGCTGGAATTCTACCATTGAACTACATTCGCAGACTACCGCTTCGATACATCTCTGTACCTATGGCGCTGGACGGAATCGAACCGCCGACACTACGAGCTTCAATCGTATGCTCTACCAACTGAGCTACAGCGCCATCTTAGTACTTTCATACTACGGTCACAGCGGGGCTCGAACCCGCGATCTCCTGCGTGACAGGCAGGCGTCCTAACCAGCTAGACCATGCGACCAATTGCGGGAGCAGGATTTGAACCTACGACCTTCGGGTTATGGGCCCGACGAGCTACCAGACTGCTCCATCCCGCGATTATATTATTTCCGGTAACTCTCTGCTTGAGACTTACCTAAGGAGAATGTGGGATTCGAACCCACGCGCCGATTTCTCGACCTGACGGTTTTCAAGACCGTTCCCTTCAGCCAGACTTGGGTAATTCTCCATCATCTGTCTCACACAGCTCTACCGTGCATGGACCTTGTTGGACTCGAACCAACGACCGGACGGTTATGAGCCGTCTGCTCTAACCAACTGAGCTAAAGGTCCTTTAGTGAGCCTATCGCGGCAGGGGGGATCGAACCCTCGACCTCCCGGGTATGAACCGGACGCTCTAGCCAGCTGAGCTACACCGCGATCGTCTTTGGCAAACTGCTCTGCCAATCGGGACGACAGGATTCGAACCTGCGACCCCCTGGTCCCAAACCAGGTGCTCTACCAAGCTGAGCTACGTCCCGATACGTGCTTTCAGAGCCTCTGCCCTTTGACTTAAAAAAAGAGTTTGAATTCCTTCAACCTCTATGCACCTAGCAGGAGTCGAACCTGCAACCTCCTGATTCGTAGTCAGACGCTCTATCCAATTGCGCTATAGGTGCATATATGCCGGCGACCGGGATCGAACCGGTACGATATCTCTATCGCAGGATTTTAAGTCCTGTGCGTCTGCCTATTCCGCCACGCCGGCATACAAGCGGAAGACGGGATTCGAACCCGCGACCCCCACCATGGCAAGGTGATGTTCTACCACTGAACTACTTCCGCAGAATCATGCCGACTAAAGGACTCGAACCTTCGACCCCCGCTTTACAAGAGCGGTGCTCTACCAACTGAGCTAAGTCGGCAGCGCTTTATCCCGACGTGCCGGTCTTGACTTTCGCCAATGGACGCTACAGGGATCGAACCTGTGACCCCCTGCTTGTAAGGCAGGTGCTCTCCCAGCTGAGCTAAGCGTCCCTATGGAGAGAAAGGGATTCGAACCCTTGAAGCAATTCCTTGCTTACATGGTTTCCAACCATGCTCCTTCGGCCTGACTCGGACACCTCTCCCGATTCTTCCGTTCTCTCTGCTTTTGTTACTTTCTTACCTTCAAAAGTACTCCTCTCAGAGTACTCCCTATGTATGGCACCGCATCTTCCTATCCTCGCAGCCAGCGATCCGGCAACTACTTTCGGCGTGATAGAGCTTAACTTCTGTGTTCGGAATGGGAACAGGTGTGTCCTCTATGCTATCAATACGACACCTTCTTTGAGTTTTACACTCAAAACT